>NZ_NTVM01000002.1:0-461626 GCF_002558005.1 Bacillus sp. AFS012607 | reverse complement strand
TTGTACGTTATGATAGATATGTTCGAAAAATCGTTAATATAATTTCACATACTATCTGTCACTATCATGATTAAAATTTCTCTAATACGATTTTCCCGATGGTACGTCCACTTTCAAGTAGTGCATGTGCCTTCTTTAAGTTTTCAGCGTTAATCGGTGTTAATGTTTCATTTAAGGTAGTCTTTAAAATGCCTTCATCTAGTAGTTCGCTTACTTTATTTAA
This sequence comes from Bacillus sp. AFS012607, assembly GCF_002558005.1. NCBI lineage: Bacteria > Bacillati > Bacillota > Bacilli > Caryophanales > Bacillaceae > Bacillus > Bacillus sp. AFS012607. Next base: position 461,403 of record NZ_NTVM01000002.1, on the reverse strand, counting down.
TAGTTCGTGCTGCGTAATCATATCGCCAGTTTCATACATTGCTTTTGTAAACATAAACTCCCAAACGAGTGTAGCACTTTTACTTTTTAAAATACCCATTTCAAGAGGGTGTTCATTTTCTACGATAGAGCAAATTTTGCCTTGTGGTTTAATAAGGTCACATATTGCTTGCCAATGTTGATCTGTATTGTTTAAGCAGAAAATATAATCTACATCGCTGAATCCAAGGCTTTGTAATTGCCCTTTTAAAGGGGCATGATGGTCAATTGTATGGTCAGCTCCAAGCTTTTTAACCCAGTCTATCGTTTCGCCGCGGGAAGCAGTTGCAATTACATTTAGTCCAGCCCATTTCGCCAGTTGAATTGCAATTGAACCGACACCACCAGCTCCGCCGATAATTAAAATGTTTTTAAATGAGTTCGTATCTTTTTTAGTATGATCAATGCCTAAACGTTCAAATAAACCTTCCCAAGCTGTAATCGCTGTTAAAGGAATTGCGGCAGATTCAGCATCATTTAACGTTTTTGGTTTCTTACCAACGATTCTTTCATCAACTAAATGATATTCACTATATGTACCTTGTCTCGTAATGCTTCCAGCGTAAAACACTTCGTCGCCTTCTTTAAATAACGTACAACCTTCGCCCGTTTGTACGACAATACCACTCGCATCCCAGCCGAGTATTTTTGCTATATCTTCTTTTTTATCTTTCGGAGAGCGAACTTTTGTATCAACTGGATTAACGGAAATTGCGTTAATTTTAACGAGTATATCTCTTCCTGTAGCAACAGGTCTTTCAACTTCAATATTAATTAAACTGTTTTCTTCTTCAATAGGTAAGTATTCATGTAAACCAATTGCTTTCATTTCTATTCCCTCCATTAAAGTAAGAGTCATTTACTCTTTTATTATAGATGGTGAAATGCCATTATGTAAAAAAGTACACTCTTTTTTATTTATGCTGGTATGAAAGTGTGGAAGGAGTTTATTTCTAAAAAGCAGAATTTTTTATTGTGTTACTTTATCTTAAATTAAATGTAAAGGTGGATACATAATGACAGTAAAAAAGCTTTATTTCATCCCAGCAGGTCGTTGTATGTTAGACCATTCTTCTGTTAATAGTACGCTCACACCGGGAAATTTATTGAACTTACCTGTATGGTGTTATCTTTTGGAGACGGAAGAAGGGCCTATTTTAGTAGATACAGGTATGCCAGAAATTGCGGTTAATAATGAAGGTCTTTTTAACGGTACATTTGTTGAAGGACAGATTTTACCGAAAATGACTGAAGAAGATAGAATCATAACTATTTTAAAGCGTGCAGGGTATGAGCCAGATGATCTCCTATATATTATTAGTTCACATTTGCATTTTGATCATGCGGGAGGAAATGGTGCTTTTTCGAATACGCCAATCATTATACAGCGTGCTGAATATGAGGCGGCGCAATATAGAGAAGAATATTTGAAAGAGTGTATATTGCCGCATTTGAACTACAAAATTATTGAAGGGGATTATGAAGTGGTACCTGGTGTTCGGTTATTGTATACACCAGGACATTCGCCAGGGCATCAGTCACTGTTAATTGAGACAGAAAAATCCGGTCCGATATTATTAACGATTGATGCATCTTATACGAAAGAGAATTTTGAAGATGAAGTGCCGTTTGCAGGATTTGATTCAGAATTAGCTTTATCTTCAATTAAACGTTTAAAAGAAGTTGTGGCGAAAGAGAAACCAATTATTTTCTTTGGTCATGATATAGAGCAGGAAAAGGGATGTAAAGTGTTCCCGGAGTATATATAGTGCAAAAAGTCATGAGCTCGCGTGCTCATGACTTTTTCGTTTAAATAATTTTTTTAAATAAATTATAAACTTTTTTTGAACTATCTTCGTTTAACTGATAGTACGTAAGGTTTACATCATCAGGAGTATCTTGCTGAGCAATCATCACTTCGCTGTTGTGATGATCAACTACCCATATGAAATATTTTTTATAAGTTCCATCTTCGAAAGTAATCCACATATCACAATCTATTAAATCTGATCCTTCCTCATCCAATGTTAATTTGCCTTTTTTTGCGGTATTCATACTGTTAATAAACGTTTTTAACTCATCTGTTTTTGTGAGAAAGATATCCTTTTTTGTTTTAATTGATTCGACATGTATATCTTTTATTTCCTGTTTTCCTAAAAAAACAGGAGGCTCATTTGGATCTCGGGAGCTTGAAATAATAGTAGCTTTCTTTTTCGGCTTATTTGCAGTATACAGATCTTGAATAGATTTTCCCGAGTTTACAAACCATACAATTCCAGAAATAATTAATACGCTACCTAACAATAAAATAATTTTTTTAATAGGATTTTCTCCTCTCTATTACTTTGTGTGAAGAGCTTTTCTATTAATATATGATAGGTAAGCGTAAAGTATTATAGTTGAACTTGGTTATGCTTCACAGTTTTTATCGGGCGATCTATGAGTAAATTGTAAGTGAGCCCAATTAATACGAAAATGCCACCGATAACTTTACCGATAGAGAGTTCATTTGTCAGGAAGAAATCAATAATAGTCCCCGCAAATAATTGTCCGATAAAGATGAGTAATGTTAAATAAAAGGCTGATATTTTAGGAGTAATATAGTTGGATAATGAAATAACGATAACGCCTACTAATCCGCCTAAGTACACGGCGATAGGAATAGATTGCAACGTATGAATAGGGATATACAATGAATCTGAACTGAAAATTAAAAATAACATAGAGAAAAATAATCCAGTAATATAATTGAAAAACGTGCCTTCCCAGTTTCCAATTTCCTTTGCTAAATTCGCGTTAATAATTCTAGCAACGACGATAGAAACACCAGCTAAAATAGCGATCGTAATATATAACATATTTTTGCCCCCATTAATAAATTGTCATGATAATAATCCCAGAAGAGATGAATGCTAATCCAACTAGTTTTTTCTTTTCAAACTTTGCAACTTTCATTCCTAATAAGCCGAAATGATCAATAACGATGGAAGCAATAGATTGACCGAGTAAACTTAATGCGATCGTAATAGAGGCACCGAGGACGGAGAAACTTATATTATTAAAAAGAACAGTGAATACTCCAATCGCTCCAGCGCTATATAAAAAAATCGGAATACCTTTATCGAAATGAATTTTATGTTTGTTTAAGATTAAAATGAAGATAACTGCAATTAAACCGACGAGGTGAATGACAACGCTTGCTGTATACTTCCCAATTAACTCGGATAAAATTCCATTCAATGGGAGCATAACGGCGATGAGCACACCAATAAAGACAGAAAGAAAGTTATACAATGTAATATCCCCTTTATATTTCATATTTGTAATGACTGTATCATGCTGAAATTGTGTATTGTTATGACATATGTCATAGTGGAAGAAGAAAATTTTAATTACAATGGGGATGAGTTGTAAAGGTGGGGGACTATGAAGAAAGTATGTAATTCTATTAAACTAGCAGAGTATATGAAGAAAAATAATATTGATTCATTTTTTAGTCATGATATGAAGCCATATATGGAACTTATATTTTTTAAAAAGAATGAGTTTATTTGTAGAGAAAATGAAGAAATAGAGTATTTATTTTTCTTCGTTGAAGGAAAAGCGAAAGCGTTTAATACATTAAGTAACGGGAAATCTGTATTGCTATGTTTCTATGATAGTTTGCAGCTGTTAGGAGATGTTGAGTTAATTCATTCTCAAAAGACTGCTTCAAACGTACAAGTAATGGCAGATTCATATTGTGTTGCTTTACCTTTAGGAAAAGTGAGAAATCAGCTATTTCATGATGCGAAATTTTTAAGATGTATTTGTGGATCGTTAGCACATAAGTTAAATCGACTTTCAAAAAATAGTACAATTAATTTACTATATCCACTTGAAAATAGACTTGCAAGTTACATGTTAGCAGCAGGGGAACGAGCGGTGCAGCACGGAAATCGAATTGTGTTTAGTGGGAATTTAACGGAAACAGCTGAATTGTTAGGAACGAGTTATCGGCACCTATTACGTACATTAAATATTTTTTGTGATAAAGAGATTATAAAGAAAAACAATGGTTGCTTTGAAGTAGTGAATGTGGATGTTTTGAGGGAATTGGCTGCGGATGTTTATAAATAGGAGATGAAGTTATAAATGATTACACCTATATTTAGAATTTTTGATATTGAAAAAGCAAAACTATTTTACATAGGTTTTTTAGGATTTAAACTGGATTGGGAACATCGGTATGAGGAAAATATGCCATTATATATACAAATTTCGTTAGATGATACTGTGATACATTTATCAGAACATCATGGTGATGCCTCACCAGGTGGTACGATTCGGATCAAAATAGATGATGTAAAGGATTATCATTCTGTATTATTAAGTAAAGAATATGCTTATTCGAAGCCGAATATAGAAAAAACACCTTGGGGTACAATTGAATTAACTGTGATTGATCCGTTTTTAAATAGAATTATATTTTATGAGGAAAAATTGTCGGAGTAGAAAGGATTCATATACAAATATTCATGGGTTAAGTAGTGTAGTTACGTGGTAAATGTAATGAAGAGTAGTTCATAAAGTAGTGAACTGCTCTTTTTCATGTTGTTAAACAGATTGAATTATTGAAAAATAAATCGTATGATAAAATACATGAACAAATGAGCATGTATTCATTTGTTGTAAGGAGGAGGGAAAAGATGTTAGATGCAATCATTGTTGGAGCTGGTCAAGCGGGATTGACAATAGGATACTACTTGAAGCAGGCAGGATATAATTTTTTATTACTCGAGGCAGGAAACCGAATTGGTGATTCATGGAGAAATAGATATGATTCTTTGCGGCTCTTTACACCGAGTGAATATAGTAGTTTACCAGGTAGGATATTAAAAGGAGCAAGGAATGAATTTCCACATAAAGATGAAATTGCAACTTATTTAGAAGAATATGCAAGACATTTTCAATTACCGGTACAATTACAAACGGAAGTTCTAAAAATAAAGAAAGAAAAAGAAATATTTGAATTACATACTCCTACAGAAATTTTACAAACGAAAAAAGTTATTATTGCATCAGGTGGTTTTCAGCAACCATTTATTCCCTCAGTTTCAGAAAATCTTTCACCACATATTTTTCAAATAAATTCATCACAATATAGATCATCATCGCAAATTCCACAGGGGAAGGTACTTGTAGTAGGTGGCGGAAATTCAGGAATGCAAATCGCAGTAGAACTTGCAAAAACGCATGAAGTTACGGTGTCTATTAGTCATCCCTTAACGTTTTTACCGTTACAACTTTTTGGAAAAAGTATTTTTAATCTGCTAGAAAAAGTGGGTTTATTGTACGCTGAAATAAATACAAAGAGGGGAAGATGGTTTCAGAAGAGAAAGGACCCTATTTTCGGTTTTGAAGGTAAGAAACTTATTCGTAATGGAGCAATCAAACTACAAGAAAAAGTAGTAAGTGCATCAGGAAATAACATTATGTTTCAGAATGGTGATATTTATAGTGCAGAAAGCGTTATATGGTCAACTGGTTTTGTTCAAAATTATAATTGGATTGAAATTGAACAGGCAGTGAATGAGAAAGGGTTTCCTAATCATATAAAGGGAGTTAGTCCAGTAAGAGGATTGTATTATATCGGATTGCCGTGGCAATCTCAAAGAGGCTCTGCGCTTATTTGTGGTGTAGGAAAGGATGCAGTATATTTGCTTTCTGAAATCAAAAAAATAGATCAGTAGCAATAACTACTGATCATCCATATGTACATGAATTAGGAGAGGTCAAACATTTATTAACTTTATTATAATAGATTTTCACAGAATTAAAAACTGAAAATTCAAATTTCATGTTGAGAAAGTTTTTTGTATCGAAATATATGAAAAAATAGGGATTTTCATCCCACATTAACGGACAGTAAGGCCTCCACTGATTAAAGTTTCACTTTATTAAAAGGAAAAATGATATTTATATTTTAGTAAATTATGATATAGTCTAAATAAGTGTGTTTTTCCATAAATGTAATTATTTTCATTGTAGTTTCGTTTATATAAGGGAAGGAGAAGTAATTATGAAGTTTGATGATCAACGCTTACTAGGAGTCCGATTAGGTTCTGTACTTGTGACAGAGGAAAATCAATATTTAGTAATTAAGAAAAAAGATCATTATGCACTATTAAATATACATAATTTAGAATGCACTCATGTTGAAGTGCAGTTAGAACATTTGGAAGAAATGTTACATGAAGATTTCCAGGAAAGTATAACGGAGATTATCGCACCAGAACATATAAAAATTGTTGCGAAAAATGTTATATAGATAAAGAAGCTGGAAGGAACAGCTTCTTTATTTTCATTATAAGGATAACGTTTTTACAACCTCACCAATGATCCCTTCCATTTGATGAACACCTAAATCGGAATTGGTCATAATAACAGCGCCATTCCCGCAGTATGGATAACAAACCATCATACATTGAAATCCGACGCCCCATCCGAGTGAATAAATCTGTAATTCTTCATTAGAATCATCTAGAAAAACACCTAATCCAGTCCATTTTGAGCAACCTTGAGGAGAAATCATGTCTAGTACTAATTTTTGAGAAAGTTTTAGTTTGCCCTTTCCTTGTAAGGAATGAATGATTTCAATGACTAAAGCTGATAAGTCAGTGAAATAAAACAAATGAAAGTTAGTAAGGGGGAACATTCATGGAATTCTGGATGGTTATACCGATAGTAGCCTTTGGATTCATTTATATCGCTGAAAAATTAACTACAATTGAAAAGAAAAATGATGCGCGTTTAAAGAGAATTGAAGATAGATTACAATTAATTACGAAAGAATTGGGAATTGTAGAAAGAGAACCTGAAATTAATAAAGAACTACGCCAGCTTGTAGAAGAAGGCAAAAAAATTACAGCAGTTAAGAGAGTAAGAGAAGCTTTTGGTTTTTCCTTACTAGAAGCGAAGCAATATGTTGATAAATTATAAAAAAGATCACCCATTTGGGTGATCTTTTTCACTGCACCATGCGTGTATTTACATAAGCCGCGATTATAACGTGTCCAATTATAATGATAGGAAATAAGATTTTGGCATTAGGAGTAGTGAAGACACTACCGATTGTCGCAATGACACCAGCAATTAAATTATAAAGACCTACTATTTTTGATAGTGTCACTTTATCAAGCACGCGGCGTTCGTTGAATCCTGATAAGAGGCAAGTGTATTGTTTTACTCCGATGAAATAAGCTAGTGCAAATGAAATGATTGCTACTATGAATAATGATGGTGAAGCGAAGAGAGTCATTGCAAACACCTCCGTTAATGGGCTATAAATAAAATATAGTCTGAATGTTATAATTTAACAAAATACAATTTTGATTTTAAATGTAATAGAAAAATGGAGTATTTGTAATGAGGGGAGATTAAGTATGAATATTGTGGAGTTTCAGATTGGGATGACAAATTAACGAAGGAACTAATAGAAATGGTAGAAAAGAAATTTCAGAAGCGCGTAACGGATTTCATTATTACACATGCGCACGCTGATCGAATTGGCGGAATAAAAACGTTGAAAGAAAGAGGTATTAAAGCGCATAGTACAGCATTAACTGCAGAATTAGCAAAGAAAAATGGATATGAAGAGCCGCTTGGAGATTTACAAACAATTACGAGTTTGAAGTTTGGCAATACAAAAGTAGAAACGTTCCATCCAGGGAAAGGACGTACAAAAGATAATATTGTTGTTTGGTTGCCACAATATAAAATTTTAGCTGGAGGCTGTTTAGTGAAATCTGCGGAAGCAAAAGATTTAGGAAATGTTGCAGATGCATACGTAAATGAATGGTCTACATCGATTGAGAATGTGCTGAAGCGATATGGAAATATAGATTCGGTAGTACCTGGTCATGGAGAAGTAGGAGACAGAGGATTACTTTTACATACACTGGATTTATTAAAATAAGAAATTGTAGAAATACAAAAGAGAGGAGAAATAATTTTCTCCTCTCTTTCTTCTAACTATATTTAAATGCTGAATCTGTCGATTACGCCAGCATGTATTACTGAGATTTTAATTCCAAGTATACAAATACTAGAACTGTCATAATTGCTATAACAACGTAAGTAGCATCAAGCATTATAAGTGTTTTTAAAGTTTCAGTAATTCTAATTCACCCCTGTTATAAAAATATAACATGATCTTTTTATTGATTAGATAAGAGATCATAAAGATAAAATGTATATGAAATTTCTTAAGTAGTTTCTATATAAATATATCATATAAATAATGTAAGTAATGTTAAGATAGTGTAAATGTATTGTAAATAAAAAGCTTTACAATAAAGGCTTTAATAAAAAATGATAGTTCCTTAAAATAAAAAGTACGCTATTCTTTCTATTGAATGATAGAAAAGGATGGCGTTTTTGTATGTCTATTTTCATATGTGATGAATTGCAACTATTTGTATAAGGGTTCAAAAAATTTTCGTTGTATATATTTCTCCAAATTAATTATTTAGCTATTTAAAAGTATCGAAAGATGTGTGCACACTAATGTACATTTTTTAGTGTCAATAAAAATATTATGTCAACAATATGAACTGTCACAAATCTTTATATATTATTGTGATTGATATCACATCACTTTTTTTCAATGGGTATTATGCTTAAGGTGTAATAAATGATTGGGAGAGGGTGGGATGATATGTTTTGTTATCAATGTGAACAAACGCCAACAGGCGGATGTAAAGTGATGGGTGTTTGTGGTAAGAATGAAACGATTGCGAGTTTACAAGATACGATTGTGTTTGGGCTAAAAGGAATTGCAGCTTATCGCACACATGCTGCTCAGCTAGGGTATACGGATGCATTTGTAGATGCTACAACACAAGAAGCTTTATATATGACATTAACAAATTCTAATTTTAACGAACAAGAGCATATTGATATGGCTATGAAAGTTGGGAAATCAGCTTTACGGGTGATGGAGTTATTGGATGAGGCACATACGAATCATTTTGGTGTGCCAGAACCTGTACAAATTACACAAAATCGTGTAGAAGGTAAAGCAATTGTAGTTACGGGCCATAATTTATTTGCATTAGAAGAACTATTAAAGCAAACAGAAGGAAAAGACATTAATATTTATACGCATTCTGAAATGCTACCAGCACACGGATACCCGCAGCTGAAAAAATATAAACATTTAAAAGGAAACATCGGTAAGGCATGGTATGATCAAAGACGCCTTTTTGAAAAATTTACTGGTGCCATATTAGCTACAACGAACTGTGTTATGCCAATTAAAGGCTCGTACTCTGATCGATTCTTTTCATATGACATTGCAGGTTTAGAAGGTGTACAAAAAATTGAAAATGATGATTTTACAACGTTAATTCAAAAAACGCTAGAACTTCCAGAAGTACATATGGAGTCGGATGAACAGTTAGTGACAGGGTTTCATCATAATACAGTATTATCATTAGCTCCAGAAATTATTGACGCAGTAAAAAAAGGGAAAATAAAGCGTTTCTTTGTTATCGCCGGTTGTGATGCACCGGGAAAAGGCGGAGAATATTATCGTGAATTAGCAACGTCACTTCCGCCAGAAACGGTTATTTTAACAACTTCTTGCGGGAAATTCCGCTTTAATGATGTGGATTACGGTGTTGTACCTGGTACGGAAATTCCGCGTTACATTGATTTAGGACAGTGCAATAATTCAATTTCTACAGTGAAAATAGCGGCTGCTTTAGCTGATGCTTTTCAATGTGAAGTGAATGAATTGCCAGTAAGTATTGTCCTATCATGGTTTGAACAAAAAGCGGTTGCCATTTTACTAGGGCTATTTAGTCTTGGGATTCAAGATATTCGCATCGGTCCAAAGGCTCCTGAATTTATTTCAGCTGGCGTGCTTGATGTATTACAAGAAACATTTGGTTTAAAACTAATTACAAATGCAGCAGAAGATATGGCTATGATGTTATCGTAACGGAAAAGATGTTTTCACTTAATTGTGGCTTTATAAATCATTTGTATGTGTGTGAGTAAACGTACATACATACAAATGATTATTAATAAAGAAAATTTGCTATATCTATAAATTTTATAATTTTATAAAGCTTTTAAAGTGTAACACCACATGCCCATCACCTTAAGATTTTAAGTATCCCCAAAACGAAATTTTTACATGAATATCTATAATTTCACCTCTTTTTCATTTGATTTGAAAATAAGCTTTCTATTTTTAAAAACCAACGATACCACCTCAAATTATATGAATAAAATCCATTCATTTATTAGGAAAATGGATTAAAAATAATAAGGTAGACTAAAAAGTAAAATATTATTTATGATAATCATTCTTTTATAAAATTCAAATTGGAAATAGCCCTACTCATTTTCAAAATGGAGGGGCTTTTTTTACTGTAAAATCAATATCTGCAGCTTATTTTTGTTGAAAAAATTCTCATTCTTATTTTGATAGTGATATGGGTACATATACATGCACATCAATCTTTTATTATGAAGTAGCCCTTAAATATATTGTTTTTTATTGACAGACATAAAAATGATTTATTTGCTGTATTGATAATTTATAGACGTTATAATAAAATGTTTGTGTATATGTAAACTTAATTTATTTTTGTTTGGTTTAATTGGGAGGTTAGGCAGTGTTAATAACAATAAAATAATGGATATATCACCTGCAAAAAGAATGAAACCAATACGGAGAAGATGATTTCGTTAAAAATTCGAAAAATAAGCGTTATTAGCTCTTGAAGAAAAATGACTAGAAAAATTACAAGCATATGGAAAATAGGGTTATACAAAAAGTCCTAAAGGGGGACGGAATTATGGAGAAAAGAAAGTATTCAGTAACACCACAAGATCGAATGAATTATGTATTAGGTCTTTATTCTGCAGATCAACAAATTAATGCAGTTCTTTATTTTCCTGTAGGTATATCCAAGGAAATACTTGAAGAATCAGTAAGGATAACGTTGCAATTGCAACCAGTTTTGAACAGCCGGTTTGTAGAAAATGATATTCCTTACTGGGAGGAACATTCATCTGACACTAACTCATCTATTTGCTTTTTTGCAGAAGGAAATAATCAAGAACTTGAAATAATGGCAATAGATTTTATTAAAGAACCTGGTGATCGTATACAGGGGCCTATGGTTCAAACGAAATTATTACGGGGCACTACAACAGATATGTTAGTTGTGAAATTATCTCATCTATGTTCAGATGGTGCAGGAGTCAAGGAATATATTAAATTGCTTGGAACAATATATACGCACCTTTCATTGGGACGGTCTAAGAAGCAAATTATAAAGGAATTTGATGAGGGAAATGAGAGTTGTCGAGATCAATCACATGTATTCAAATACGCTGGAATATCGGACATAAAAAGTGCGTATCGTCCTAACCAAGAACAACAGGCATCGTTATGGTCTTTTCCATCTCAACCTAACAAAAATAAATTTCCCCAAATGTCCGTACGGCGATTGAGCCATGAGCAAACTCTACGTTTAACCCAATGGACAAAAGCACAACAGGCTACCTTGAATGATGTAATCATGACTGCATACTTCCGAGCTTTATCACATTTCACTGTGTATGCAGAACCTCGCACTGCAGAAAAAATGATTGGCTTGACAATTGATTTACGTCGATATCTGCCTAATAATACAACTGGTGCTATTTGCAACTTATCCGGTATGGAAATGCCAGTGATTAAAATGGAAGACGATGAAACATTTAAGCAGACTCTTGTTCGAGTTAAACAATCAATGGATAAAATAAAGTCTCAAAATCCAGGTCTTTCTTCAGCAGCAGGAATGGAGCTACTGGCAGAAATGAAGCTATCTACAGTGAAGGAAATGTATAATCAGCAATATGAAGAGGCTGTACAGATGGGGATGGCGTTGCCATTACTGACAAATTTGGGAGTGATCGCTGAGGAACCTATTCAGTTTGGTCAAATTCAAGCTGAGGACGGGTATATGGCATCGCCTATTATGTATGCACCATTCTTTTCAATGGGAGTAAGCTCTTATAATGGAAGACTTACATTTACGATTGGTTATCATGCGCCGGATACATCAAAAGAAAAGGTAGAAAAATTTTTAGATAGTGTTGTGAATCAACTATCAGAAATAAAATAAAAGAGAATATAGAGAACAAATTTCTAACAGAATTGTATTTTAGGAGCTCGTATCATGTACGGATAATCTCTGGGAATTTTCTCTGACCGCACTTGCCTTTATGCTTTATATGCAATGGGAATGGTAGTGAGAAACAATTTGTATCGTGAAAAAACATGATATATCGGTATGAAAACAATAAAGCAGAGCTGATTTAAATTACACTTTGAATCAGCGCTGTTTTACTAGTTTGATGGCCCTTACAACAAAAAAAGGAGACTGTATCCGGTTAGGGTAAAGCGGATTTTTAATTTTTTTGAAAATAAGGTTGACATCCACAACTACTTAGTCATACAATGTAGTTGTAATAAGTAATACTGAATAGTGTAGTTTTACTCAAAAACTATTCAGTAAAAAATTCGCCTTAGTACTCTGTGATACTAAATATAAGTCAGATAGAATAGGGGGTAAAGGAGGATCAGGACATGGAAAATTTAACTGAAATGCTGAAAGGTTCACTGGAAGGGTGTGTACTGGAAATCATTAGTCGCCGTGAAACGTATGGCTATGAGATTACCCGCCACCTGAATGATCTTGGGTTTACCGAAGTTGTGGAAGGTACGGTGTATACCATCCTCGTACGATTAGAGAAGAAAAAGCTTGTGAATATTGAAAAGAAACCATCAGATATGGGACCGCCGCGTAAGTTTTATTCATTAAATGAAGAAGGCCGCCAGGAGCTTGAATTGTTTTGGAAAAAATGGGATTTTGTATCGTCAAAAATTAACGTCTTGAAGTCAAAATAGGTTCATAAGATAAAATGTTCCGGCCGATATTTTGAGAATTTCTTGTTCGGTTTTATAAAAAAGGAGGAAAATAAGATGTTAGAAATGTTCAAAAAGTTAATTGGTGATAAAAAAGAGTACAAAATGATGATGGCACGAGTTGAGGCTCTGCCAGAGGACTACCAATTTGTATTTAAGAAAATTCAAAACTACATGTGGAATTTCTCAGCGGGTAACGGGATGGATATGTTACACATACAGTATGAATTAATCGATTTGTTCGAAGCGGGTGCAGCGGAAGGAAGACAAGTGCTTGACATTACTGGGGATGACGTGGCTTCCTTTGCTGACGAACTAGTGGCAAACGCTAAAACGTATGTCTCCAAGTATCGTGAAGATTTGAATGAAAGTATTATGAAGAAATTGAGAAAAAAATAAATGCAATTAGTAATACCGACTGATTAGCTGGTTACAAATGTGAATTGCCGCCATCGCTATTCAGTTATATTTTTAAACTAGTACTAAGTAATACAGATTATCAGTGATACTAAATAGAGGGTGTATGTAATCTAATTTTATAAGGGGGAAAAAGTATGAGCAATGCAGCAATTTCTATAAAAGGGTTAAAAAAATCTTTTAAAGATAAAGAAGTCTTAGAGGGAGTGGATTTTGAGGTGCAGCGTGGCGAAATTTTTGCGCTGCTAGGCTCAAATGGAGCGGGAAAGACGACAACGGTCAATATCCTTTCGACGTTAATGAAACAAGATGATGGTGAAGTGAGTATTTGCGGTTTTGACGTCCAGCGACAACCAGATCATGTTCGTCAAAGCATCAGTTTGACAGGACAGTTCGCAGCTTTAGACGGCATGCTTACTGGAAGGGAAAACTTGATAATGATCGCTAAGTTACGTGGTGTTTCCAATCCCGCACAAGTTGCTGATAATCTACTTGCAAGATTTAGCCTGACTGATGCGGCCAACCAGAGGGCAGACCAGTATTCAGGCGGGATGAAGCGCCGACTTGATATCGCGATGAGTTTGATTGGGGCGCCAGCAGTTATTTTTCTTGACGAACCAACGACTGGACTTGATCCGGAAGCGCGGATCGAAGTGTGGGATACCGTCAAGGAACTTGCCGGCAGCGGCACAACGATCTTGCTCACTACTCAGTACTTGGAGGAAGCGGAACAACTGGCGGACCGTATCGCTATTTTGCATGGCGGAAAAATTATTACGACAGGTACTCTTACTGAACTGAAGGAGATGTTCCCGCCAGCAAAAGTAGAGTATATCGAGAAGCAGCCGACGTTGGAAGAAATTTTCCTTGCGATTATCGGTAAAAAGGAGGAGATGTAAATGAAAAGCAAAACAGGGGTATTACTAGGGCGCTTAATGCGCAATATTATGCGTAGTCCGGATACAATTATTACGGTAGCAATTACACCGATTATGATGATGCTATTATTTGTTTACGTATTTGGCGGGGCTATAAAGACAGGAACGGATAACTACGTTAATTATTTATTGCCGGGAATTTTGCTAATGGCTATCGCATCCGGTGTAGCTTACACTTCCGTGCGACTATTTACGGATGTAAAGAGTGGGCTGATGGCACGTTTCATTACGATGCCTATTAAGCGCTCATCGATATTGTGGGCTCACGTTTTAACCTCTTTTGTTGCTAATGTACTTACTATCGTGGTGGTTATTCTTGTTGCATTATTAATGGGTTTCCGTTCCAGTGCTAATATTCTAGAGTGGCTCGCGGTAGCTGGAATACTTGGGATGTTTACGCTGGCGCTAACATGGCTAGCTATCATTCCAGGATTGAAAGCGAAGTCTATGGAAGGGGCGACTGCTTACTCGTACCCGCTAGTTTTTCTTCCATTTATTAGTTCGGCCTTTGTGCCTACCGAAACGATGCCAAAAATTGTTCGTGCGTTTGCAGAGAATCAGCCTGTAACTTCAATCGTGAATGCGATTCGTGCTCTTTTATATGAAGGAACTGTGGGTAACGATATTTGGATTGCACTCGCTTGGTGCGTAGGTATAATGGTCATCTCTTACTTTTTCGCCAGTAAAGCATTTAAACGTCAGTTAGGGTAAGAAACGAGATAAACGAAACCTTCAGGAATAATATATATTTAGAAAAGCACGGGAGATTTTCCGTGCTTTTATTATTTATCATGCTCTCATTGTAGTAAATGAAATGGTATTTAAAAATAGGATAATTATCCAGTGATAAAGCTTAATATTTGAGGCTCACTGCTTATGGAATGTATAAGCACACTCGTTTTTGTAAATCTGCTAATACTTCATCGGGTATTTCTTTGATTTTAATATCCTTCCCTAGAAAAAGCAGCCAATTTATTATTTCCATCACTTCATCGGGATTGTTAACATTGATAAAAGTTTTTAAAATGGCTGTGGATTGGTAAGGATTAGTATAAGATATTGAAATTTTTAAAGGATGGTATTTTTTGAACTGGGCAATTGCTGTCGGACCAAGTTCAAATACAAGGTTAATTGCTTCGTCCTTCTTACTTAGTTTTTCTAAAATCTTTTTCTTATTTAGCCTTTTGTTCGTCGTGTATGGTTCGATATTAATGAGATCATCGACAGGAAACATCATCTTCTTTTCTTCTTTTAAGTCAAACCCTTCAATGATCCAATGGCTTTTTTCTTGATAAAGGTGCAATAGATAAATTGGATAAGACTTGATTTCTTCATCTTCTTTGATAGTAATCAATAAATGGTTATCTAAAAGAAGGATTTGAATGAGTTTTTCTAACATAGGATGGGGGAGATCAGAAAGCTCAAGTAGATCGGGATTATAAGGATTAGTCCCTTGGAAAAGCAAGAGTTGATTTAAAAGAACGAGATCATCTTGCTGGGTTTCTGAGATGAGTCCTAGTAGTTTTTCGGCTAAAGATTGACGACTCTTTAGGTAGGGAAGTTGTTGATTCCTCGTAGCCATAAAGGCAATAAAAAGAGCTTTCACTTCATTATCAGTAAAGCGAACAACGGGCAGGATAGAGTTGTGCATAACAAAATATCCCCCGGTCCTCCCAACTTCAGCGACAAGTGGCATTCCCATAGCTTCAATTTCTCTAATGTCTCTAATAGCTGTCGACCGTGATATGTTAAATTCTTGTATAATTTCAGATATTGTAAAGTGGGAGCGGTTGTTGATATACCGCATAATTGTATTAATCCGTTCAACTTTTTTCATTTTGGTCTCCTAAACAGTATCATTTTTTGACATGGTTTAAAGGTATTATAAACGTATCAGATGAAAAGATAAATCATTTGAATCATTTTAAAAGAAGGAAGGTTTTGAATATGAAAAATTATACGATTGAAGAAAAAGATAGCTTTATTGTGTTAGGTATTGGAACTGAAATTAAGAGTGACTATACAGACTTTGCTGGGATAAATAAAGAAAAGGAAGACTTTTGGTCGGCTGTTAAAGAAGATGGAAGGCTGGACACTTTAAAAGCTTTAGCTACAAATGAATACATTTTTTCCGTGAGCGAAGCGGTGAATAACAAAATGATGTATTATGCGGGTGTCATGACAGAAGCACAAATAGAAGAAGAATCTAGAGTGATTCAGTTTCCGAGGGGAGAATACTTAGTAGTGAAAGGGGAAGACAAAACGGCTAAAGAGCTAAGTAATAAGCTTACTGGCATCGCCTTCGGTCAAGCTTTACCAGAAGCAAAGGATTTTGCCTATGTTGGTGGACCGAATACAACGGTTGAGATGGGACAGAGAAATGGCCTAGTATTTGGTGAAATGTGGATTCCGGTTGTTAGGAAGTAAAGTGATAAAAGGTGCGAATATGGAAAGTAGAGGCTAATGATCTTGTATTGTTGGCCTTTTTGAAATGAATATAATATTCATATACTGCTACACAGTATGTTCTGATAAAATGGAATAAAAGGGAATTACTGTAAGGTGGTGGTGGGGAGAATAAAAAAGGCTATTTGAGCTATTCATAGTAACGTTTGTTTTTCTATTCCTTCATGTAAGTACATTTACTAATGAAAGATTTAACGATAAATTGGGATCCTTTACTTTCATTGTGCTACTTCTTATGCTTTCTATTTACACTGCATTTATAGAAAAGTATTTTGATGATATACAAAAGTGGATTCGAAATATTACATGTTGCTTTGCTTTATTCGTAGTGGTTTTAGTAGCTCTATGGATAGGTTATTTTTAGTCCTTACTTAAGAGAATGAGAAATATGTGATTACACTACATTCGATTCGATAATATGACTTAGCTGCATCGGTTTATATTAATCTTTTCTCTCCTCAATCATGATAAAATGTACAAAATGAGAATCCAATTTAATAGATATTATAAGAAAACCATCAATTTGATTATCCTTTTTCAAATTGATGGTTTTTATTTTTGAAATAAATATGTATTTTTTAAAAAAATATTTTTTGACCCCCATAAAACTATGTATTCCTCCGAATATGTATAGTGAAGAAAATAAATAGAAGAAAAATGACTATGAAAGAATATAGAAGCATTAATAAATTTACTAGATTAAGTGGGCATCCGAAATAAAAGGATGAAATTACCAATGATATAGAGAAGAGTTATTCAAGGATTGCAGATAAAATAGAAAAAGAATAAGCAAAACGAACGGTAGAAAATAAGAAAGTAGATAAAAATTAAAACTTAACTTTTGTGCCGAGAGAAAAGGAAAATCATTAAGAAAACGTTAGGAAAAGTTAGAATCGAAAAATATAACTAACAGCAAGAAGACAAGACCGAAGAAAAGTACCAAGAAAATCTGGTTAAATGGTCACTTGTGTAGTGGCCATTTTGCTATTTGAAGGAGGCTGGGAGATTACAAGTGTTGAGTTTAGTAATGAAGATCTTAAGAAAACCGAAAATAGAAGATATCGTATGTAACATACAAAACAACGAAGAAGACAAAGAAGCGTTTATCGTACAGTATCAGCCTTTTATTAGAAAATCAATCTCATCTGTCTGCCGCCGATATATTACAGAACAGGATGATGAATATAGCATTGGATTGTTTGCGTTTAACGAAGCAATTGAACAGTATTCATATACAAAAGGAAAATCCTTTTTAGCGTTTGCTGATCTTCTTATAAAAAGAGATGTAATTGACTATATACGTAAGGAGTCTAAACATAACTTTGTCTTTTTAAAAGAAGATGAGCAAGAGGAAATGTTAGAAATGCAAGTATCGCTTACGGAGTATATGAAAGAGATGGAAAATAGTAACCGTAAGGAGGAAATTCTTCATTTTCAAAGTGTGCTAGCTGAGTTTAAAATCACATTCTCAGAGCTTGCTAAAGAATCTCCTAAGCATCGTGATACACGTGAGCACTTAATAGAAATTGTAAAAATTATTATAAAAGAAGAGGAAATGATGGAAGAGCTGTTCCGAAAGAAAAAGTTACCGCTTAAACATATAGAACCACGTGTTAGGGTAAGTCGTAAAACGTTGGAACGACATAGAAAATACATTATTGCAATGTGTATTATTTTTGCAAACAACTATACATATATTCTGGATTACATAAGAGGGGAAAAGCATGATGAATAAAGGAATTGTGATGGATATAAAAAAGCATAGCGTAGTTGTTTTAACACCAAATGGAGAGTTTATTACGTGTAAAAGAAAAGGGGATTCTTGCATAATCGGGGAGGAAATCTTATTTGATGAGCAAGAACAAAAAGCATCGCATTTTTCGATCCCTTCCTTTTTAAAACCTGCATCAATACTTGTTGCTTGTTTTCTATTTGCAGTGCTGTTTTTCTACAACCAACCAGAAGAAAAAGTATTTGCTTACGTCTCAGTTGATATAAATCCAAGTTTAGAGGTGAGCGTAACAAAGGATTTTCGTGTTATAGATTTGCAGGCTTGTAATGATGATGGAAGGCGTATTTTAAAAGAATTGAAGCAATGGGAAAATAAACAATTGCAAGAAGTAATACGTAGGATTATAAAGCAAAGTCAAGAGGATAAGTATTTAACGAATGATAAGCAAGTTATGCTAACAGCTGTTGCAAAGGACAAGGCATTAGAACCACAGTTGGAAAAGGCGATGAAAGAATTAAAGAAAGAATATGAGCTAAAACATATTACAGTTGAATATCAAAGTAGCACAATGCAAGTACGAGAGAATGCTAGAAAAGCTGGAATTGGCACAGGTGTCTATATAAAGCAAGAGAGTGAGAAGAACAAATCGCTTACGCCTCCTGCCACGCCGTCTAATCCGGTGGAAAACGAAGAAGAGATACAATTGCAGCCGGAGTCATCTCCTGATGCATCACCGGATTTGTCTCCCGTACAAGAAAAAAAATATGAGAAGCCAGAGCATAAAGAACAAAAGAAAACAGAAGAACAGCCATCGAAGCAAATAAAAGAAAACAATGGAAGAGGATCCCAGCAAGAAAATAGAGGGAATCAACAGGAGAATAACAGTAGAGAATCTCAACAGGGAAATAATGGGGACCGACAAGGGAACAATGGAAGAGGATCTCAACAAGGAAATAATGGGAATCAGCAAGGTAACAACGGAAGAGGATCTCAACAAGGAAATAATGGGAATCAGCAAGGGAACAACGGAAGAGGATCTCAACAAGGGGATAATGGAAATCAGCAAGGGAACAACGGAAGAGGATCTCAACAAGGAAATAATGGGAATCAGCAAGGAAACAATGGAAGAGGACCCCAGAAAGAAAATGATGGAAACGAGCAAGGGAACAATGGTAGGGGGTCTCAACAAGAAAATAGAGGCCACCAGCAAGGGAATGAAAAGAAGAATCAATAGAATATGGAAGTGAGAGATTCATTTCAAAGCTAAAAGGATTTCTCTCGCTATTGTGGGCAGTAAAACTCCCATCTCAAAATTTGGCTTGGGCAAAGAATTTAGGTGGGGGTTGGGCTGCTTGTAAATGCCCAATTGGTGAGGGCTGATTAAAGTTGCACTTTATTATTCTATAGTTCTATTAAGAAGGAGTATGTGAAAAATATAATGGAGAAAAACATTCAACAAGAGAAAGATAAAGAAAAACCTGTTTTTTATGATCCGAAAGGAAGGAGAAACATAGCCTTTATTTGGTTTCTATGTATTTCAATAGTTAGTGTAGGTGTTGTATTTTATTTTTTCTTTCAAAGTATTTTTTCAACACCAGAAATTCCAAACATGAATCCTACTGTAAAACAAGATACGAAACTTGTACCAATTAATCAAAAACTTAGTGAGGAGCAGTTAAAGAACGAAGAATTCAAGCCAAATACCGAAATGAAGGATAATAAAAATTTGGTGAATTCGACAAACGATAGTAAACAACCTAAAGAAGTGTATGGTTTTTATGTAAACTGGGATGAAAATAGTACCGCTTCTTTAAAAGAAAATATCGATTCATTAACCACGTTAGTACCAGAATGGTATCATTTAAAAGAAGATTTAACGATTAGAAGTGAGATAAAACCTGAGATTGTAAAACTAGCAAAAAAAAATCATGTGAAAATTATGCCGTTACTTACTAACTATACAGAAAAAGCTTCTGGCCCTGATAGTGAGCTTATCCATAAGTTACTGAATTCGCCGAATGATGTGAAGACGAAATTTATTAATGATTTAGTAAGCCAAGTTAAAAAGAATCAGTTTTCAGGTATTAATATTGACTTTGAGGCCGTACCTGAAAGTGATAGAGAAAACTTAACAAATTTTATGAAAGAACTTACTACGGAATTTCATGAACATGATTTGCTCGTTACACAAGATGTTCCAGCTAATGATAAGGCTTTTGATTATAGTGCGTTAGCAAAAATAATAGATCGAATGATTGTAATGATGTACGATGAGCACTATGGAGCCGGGGAACCAGGACCAATTGCTTCAAATAAATGGTTCCAACATACATTAAAAGAACTGAATATTCCGTCTAATAAGCTTATAGTTGCTTTCGGTAACTATGGATATGATTGGGAAGTGAATAGTAAAGAAGCTGCGAAGTCTTTAACTTTCTCAGAAGTTATGGCAATGGCTCATGATTCAAATATGAAAATTCAATGGGATAACATGAGTGGAAATCCTTATTTTAGATATAAAACAGGAGAGAAAGAACATACTGCATGGTTCTTAGACGGTGTTACTCTCTATAATCAAGTGAAAATCGCAATGGACAACAATGCAAAGGGGGTTGCGTTATGGAGATTGGGAGCAGAAGATCCTACAATATGGAAAGTTTTAAAAAATCCTATTGAGGCACAAAAAAATCCTAATGTATTACATAAAATCAATAGTTTAGATGAAGTAAATTATTCTGGACAAGGTGAAATTTTACAGATTGAGAATGAAAGAAAAAATGGATTGAGAGATTTTAAAGTAGGCAAAGATGGTTATCTTACAGATGAAGTATATCAATCCTTACCATCTGCATACGAAGTGCAACGATATGGAAAACCGAAAGGGAAACAAGTAGTATTAACATTTGATGATGGACCAGACCCGAAATATACGCCAGAAATTTTAAATATATTAAAAGAGAATAAAATAAAAGCTGCTTTTTTTGTCCTTGGTGAAAACGCACAACTAAATCCTAGTATTGTAAAAAGAATATACGATGAAGGGCATGAAATTGGCAATCATACTTTCAAGCATCCTAACGTAGCTGATACGTCTTTACTACGAACAAAAGTAGAACTTAATACGACGCAACGTCTGATCCAGGAAATAACTGGGCATTCTACAGTTTTGTTTAGGCCACCATACGAAGCGGATGCTAACCCGGATTCCTCAAATGAAATAGTGCCTATTTTACGGGCGCAAAATATGAACTATACAATGGTAGCAGAAAAAGTGGATCCCGAAGACTGGGCAACACCATCAACAAATGAATTAGTAAAGCGTGCTCTTAATCCCGTTTATAAGGGAGAGGGAAATATTATTCTTCTTCATGATGCGGGAGGGAATCGTACCCATACAGTAGAGGCGCTCCCAATCATTATTAAAGACCTAAGAAAGCATGGATATAGTTTTGTAACAATCTCGGATTTAATGAATAAAGAACGAGAGGAAATTATGCCTCCTGTTTCTTCAGAGGGGAAGCAATATTTACTTTACAATAAAGCTGTCTTTTCAGGGGCAGGATACTTTAAACATATATTAACAACTATTTTTTATGTTGCTATTGGATTAGGGATTTTTCGATTCTTATTCTTAATTTATTTTGCATGGAAGCAGAAAAGAAAAACGCTATCTCGCTATATTAATTCGTCATATCAACCTTTTGTTAGTGTTGTCATAGCGGCATATAATGAAGAAAAGGTGATAGCTAAGACGATTCGCTCAATTTTGGATAGTAATTATAGAGAATTTGAAGTTATTGTTGTGGATGACGGATCGACAGATGATACGTCAAAAGTAATGAAAGAAACATTTTATAAACACTCTAAAGTTCGTTTCATTCAGAAAGAAAACGGCGGGAAATCATCGGCAATGAACCTAGCGTTTCAACAATCGCGAGGAGAAATCATTGTTACTTTAGATGCGGACACTATTATTGCGCAAGACGCCATTTCTCTAATGATTAGACACTTTGAAGATCAGAATGTAGCAGCAGTTTCAGGTAATGTTAAAGTGGGGAATAGACGAAATTTGTTAACTACTTGGCAACATGTTGAGTATATTACAGGGTTTAATTTAGAACGTAGAGCTTTTGATGAGTTAAATTGTATTACAGTTGTTCCAGGGGCTATTGGGGCGTGGCGCAAGAAGAATGTAGTTGAATCTGGATATTTAAGCGAAGATACATTAGCAGAAGATACGGATCTTACTATTACATTTTTACGTCAAGGGCATAGAATTGTATATGAAGAAAAAGCGTATGCTTTTACGGAATCACCTGAAGATGTGAAAAGTCTTATTAAACAGCGGTATCGTTGGTCATATGGTACGCTCCAATGTCTTTGGAAACATCGAAAAGCTTTGTGTAATTCAAAACATAAAACATTAGGGTTTATTGCATTGCCTAACATGTGGTTATTCCAATATGTTCTGCAATTCATTGCTCCTTTAGCGGATATATTAATGATCATGGGGCTATTTGGTAGCGATCCGCTAAAAGTTTTAGGATTTTATTTTGTATTCTTTTTATTAGATCTGCTCGCATCTCTGTTTGCATTTAAATTAGAGGAAGAGAACCCTAAACCGTTAGTGTGGTTAATTTTACAACGCTTTATTTATCGTCAATTTATGACTTATGTTGTCATTAAATCTATATGTTCATCGCTTCGAGGAGTAGCGGTAGGATGGAATAAACTAAAGAGAATGGGGAGTGTTAAACATTCCACGGAACATAAGGAGGCATCATAAGAGAGCAGACTATCTGCTCTTTTTTTATTGATTTTAGTAAGTTGAATATAGAGTAGTGGTGAGACATTATGTTAAGATTCTCCTTTAGTTTCGGATTAAAGTTTTTTTATATTTTTTTAAAATGACGGACATAAAAACGCATATACCTTCGAATTATATATATGGATAACATAAATATGTATATAAAAGGGGAGAAATAAGATGAGAGAAAAAAAAGAAATGTTTCAAGAAATTGCTGAGGTGTTAAAGGTATTGGCGCATCCCGTTCGTCTATCTTTAGTAAAAATAATGCTTGCAAAAGGCCCTACTAATGTAACAACAATGTATGGGGATTTACAAATGCCTCAAAGTACAATTAGTCAACATTTATCTAAACTAAAAGCTGCTAAAATGGTTACAGGTACTCGGAAAGGATTAGAAATTTATTATGAGGTAACGGACAATCGCACAAAATCAATATTAGCATGTTTAGTTTAAATACTGATTGTCTAGACATTAAGAAGAGGATGCAAAAGTAATTCTTTGACTACAATTTTTAAGATTTTATACAAAAGTAATATGTATAAGTGCATGTGATTTTCTTACTAACATAAGTTGTATGTAGGGTGGTTATTAATTTGTTATACTTCTTAATTAGCTTATTTTATTAAAAATTAGTAAGGTGAAGGATTATTTATGTACACATGAAATATTTTATAAAGAGTACGACTTTACTCCAAAGTTACATTTTTAGTTTTTTATCTATAGATCTAATACTAAAGGGAAAATAACTGAAATATAAATGTAATTGAAAGGAGTGGAGTAACAATGGAGGTAAGCCTTTTTTTAGGATTTTTTTGGGGGTGGATAACGGTTATCATCTCAGGAATACTTTTTGTACGACCATCTATACTACGTGAACTGAAAAAATTAGTGGTAGAAGACAGAGGATTTGGAATTATGTATGGCTTTCTATCAATTTTCCTCGGGTTAGGTACTGTTATCTTACATAATGTTTGGACACTTAATTGGCAGGGACTCATTACACTTATTGCATGGCTCGCACTATTAAAAGGGATTTATGTAATTGCATATCCTGAACCATCCAAGAAAACCGATTTTGAAGTAAGAGTACTATCTACTCGTATAGTGCTTGCTATCCTTGGTGCTTTATCTTTATGGATGCTTTTCATACTTTATATGAAATAGAGACAAATATTTTTGATCATGGGAGTATATAGGTGAGGAGTTTTGGGTAGTCCTTTGGAACGGGATTTTATAGTTAACTGTAAATATAGTGTTTCTTCCCTTGTAGATATGTTTTTATAAATAGTGAGATGGGCAAAACGAAAAGAGTCCTAAATAAATAGGATTCTTTTCGTTTTATAAAAGTGAACTTATTTTGTATCACTAATACAATGGATGATTATTTTTCCGGACTATTCGCAGTTATCTATCTTGGTATACTCAATGGTGGCTATGTGACCATCCGGTCGAATCAAAACGGTATCTATATTTTTTAACTTGGAATCTTGTATTTCTCCTATTATCACCTTTATGTGTGAATCAATATTTATTTTATTTATCTTATCTATATAAGTAGGGTGTATTAATAAAATAAATTTACCATCCTGCATTAATTCAAAGAGTTTATAACTTTTCTTATTTAGAGAAGAAATAGTGAGGTTTGTACATCTTTTTCCTATCAATGGATGCCTTTCTATATCGTGCATCGACGAATACATTATCCCTAAGCCACTTACTCTTTCAGATAAATCTTGATTTATCTCGGGGTATGTAAGTAGGTACGAAAATAAATCCCTCAATTCCATTCCTGCGTTTGAAAAGTTTATCATTAATTGTTCTTGCGCTTGTACTTCCTTGAAAAATTGTTTTCCCACAGCATGTCTTTCAATATGATAACTTTCTAATAGGCTTTCATATTTTTTTTGTTTTATTGCGAGTCCTAATTTCCATCCTATATTAAAAGCATCTTGTAGACCTACATTCAAACCTTGTCCTCCAGCAGGGAAATGAATATGTGCTGCATCCCCAGCTAAGAATACACGCTTATGTTGATAAGTATTTGCTAGTTTGGTTGCATTGCCAAAACGAGAAAGCCATATTGTGCTCTTAATTTGAAGATGTTTACCTGTAATACTATAAATACTATCTATAAACTCTTTTTCTGTAACAGCAACATGAACAGGTATTGTCTGATTCTTAGGGTCAATAATTGCAAAACGAAATACATCAGGTGTAATAGGTACCATCATTAATATCCCATTTATATTAGAAGTAGATAAAAATGGATTATCTGGTATACCTTCTAAAATAACATCACCTAATATAGCGGTAGTTGTTGTGTTTGTTCCATTAAACGGTATATTTGATAATTCACGAACTATACTTCTTGCTCCATCAGCTCCTATTACATATGGAACTTCTATTTTATATATTGTTTCTCTTTGTTCTATTTCTAGTTGTACGAATGTTTCATATTGTTTTAAGTCTTTCAGAGTATGCCCGCGTTTAATGACTACGCCTAATTCTAATGCATGTTCTTCTAATATTTCTTCTGTAATAGATTGGGGAATAAAAAGTGTATACGGAAAATCAGTATTTAAATTTTTAAAGTTTAATCTTGTATCTAAGGCAGCAAAATGACTTGTATTTAATTTCTGTCCTCTAGCTAAAAATCTATCTGCAATACCTCTCATAGCCATCAATTCTAAGGAACGAGGGTGTAGTGTGAGTGCTCTAGAATTTCGTACCCGGTCTAATCTTCTCTCTAAAACAACAACTTTTACGCCTTGGATAGCTAATTCACATGCTGCCATAAGTCCAACTGGACCACCACCAACTACCGCTACATCATAATAATTGTCCATATCATGCCCTCCATTTATTTAATTGTTTAAGAGCTAATGTGAAAAATTGTAAATAGATTAATGATATCTATTGTACATATATAATTATACTTCATTTTAGTTTCTTCGGAAACTAAAATGAAGTTCCTAGGAGAAGTCTACATAGTAAGTGTGTAGTTAAAGCTATATATCGTTTCTGCAGCTTCTTCTGCTTGTGCTATTTTTGCTAAAAATGCTACTGCTGTAGTTCCATATGGGAGTTGTAAAGGTCTTTCCGCTATTCGTAGTTTTAATGAAGTAGTAGTGGTTTTAACTCGACTTCAAATAATTCGCTTTCAATTTCATTAAGTGCATACATTGATACAGGGTGTGGAGAGGTATTAGATAAGACTTGTGATGAAAGAAGTGCTCCTGATGAGGAGTAAAATGTAACAAACACTTGTGAAAATGGAGGGACCATAATGATTACACGGTCAGTTTTTTGTAACGTATTAACCAACTCCAAAATAATATAGTTTTATAAAAATCAAAAAAAAAAATAGATAAATATAAAGATATTATTATGGGTACTTTTCCGATAGTGAATTAAGAAAATTAATAAACTCTTTATTTTATTGTAAATAATTTAAGAGCACACAAATATGCGCGCTCTTAGAATAGAAAGGTAGTTTTCTATGAGTAGGGAGTCCTCATATAATAAAATATGCTTGTCCAATTTAAATGTGAGAAGTTTTTTATAAAAATGCTATTTGGTAAGTCTATGTGAAAAATCACCTTGTACAGGAACTCTTTGCAAAGTATTTTGTCTGCAGTCATGATTATTAAAGTTGATGAGAGCTGTTATTCGACTAATAAAACCACATCTCAAATTGTTGACTATATGTCTAACAACTAGGATGCGGTTCAATTAATAAAAAGTGTCCGAGCAAAATATAAGGTGAAAAGTATAAGATACTTTTGTGATAAAGAGTATTTATAGATGAATGTTATTGTTTTTTATTTCTGAAAGATTTGGGGTTCTAAATTACGAGTTGTTGGAGTCCCTCTAATATAAAATTTCAGTAGAAATATTGAACTACTAATATGAATGTAGAAGATTTAATAAAGACGGTAATGTTTTTTTAGTCATGTAATCTTTTCAATTGATGATCTTTTCCCCATTCACATAGTTCATCCATAATTTGCATTAAAGATTTCCCATATTCGCTTATTGTGTACTCAACCTTTGGTGGAACTTCTTGATATACAGTACGATGGATAATTCCATCAGCTTCAAGTTGCCGAAGTTGTTGAGTCAGAACTTTTTGCGTAATGTTTGGAATTTCTCGTCGGATTTCATTTGTTCGCATTTTTCCATCTATTAAGACACATAAAATATGAACTTTCCATTTTCCGCCGATTACATCGAGTGTCGTTGCAATTGGGCAGTCATCATTTTGATTCATATAACACCTCCACAGGTACTTTAAGGTTCCTATAGCACTTTAAAGTACGTACTTTTCAATTATATGTGACTCATTCATACTAATACGTAAAGGGTTGAATAATTTATAAAGGGGATGAAAAATGATGAAAACACTTGTAATTGTAGCACATCCTGATATTGAAAAATCAAAAATTAATAAAAGATGGATTGAAGAACTTGAGAAATATTCGGATGAAATTACGGTGCATGAATTGTATAAAGTGGCACCGAATTGGGAGTTTAATGTGGAAGAGGAACAAAAGCTGTTAGTAGAACATGACCGATATATATTTCAATTTCCTCTCTACTGGTACAGCTCACCACCTTTATTGAAAAAATGGTTCGATGATGTATTAACATATGGGTTTGCATACGGATCACAAGGAGATAAAGTGAAGGGAAAAGAATTTGGTGTAGCTATTTCTATAGGTGGATTAGAAAAAGACTATGAAAATAGTGGGATTACAATGGATGAGTTGACGAAACCATTCCAAGCTACATGCTTATATACAGGTATGGAATTTATACCTTCCTTTTATTTATATGGTGCAGAATATAAACTAAGTGATGAAGAGATTGATAAAAGTGCACCTGAATATGTGCAATATGTGATAAACAAGAAGTATTCTAATATATAATGAAAAATAGCCATTTACTTGTGAAGTAAATGGCTATTTTATATTCTTCTTATATTCACTAAGTGTAATCTTTAGTAAATTAATAGTTAATCTGGTAAAATAAAAAACCTAACATATATAAAGGGGAGTTTTACTTGAGAACGATGCAAAAATTATTACAAAAAAGAGCAATGCAATCACCAAATTTGGAAGCGCTTGTAGGCGGAGAGAAAAGGTATTCGTTTCAGCAGTATAATGAACGAGTAAATCAGCTTGCACATTATTTGTTACATAATGGTGTGCAAAGAGGAGACCGTATAGGAATACTATGCAAAAATAATCACCCGTTTCCAAGCGTTATGATGGCAAGTTTAAAAATTGGAGCGGTATGTATTCCGCTAAATCATCAGCTTACTGCTTATGAATTAGAAACGATTGTAAAAGAAGCGAAATTAAAAGTATTAGTTATTGATGAAGAATTTAGTGAAGTATTATTAAAGATTGATGCTGTTAAAGAAATCCCTTATGTAATTCAAACGACAAAAGAAGGCTTTGGTTCATTTGAATTAGAGTTGCAAAAACAGCCAACGTCAGAACCGAACGTAGAAGTTCATGAAGAAGACGATGCCATTTACTTATTTACTTCAGGAACGACTGGACAGGCGAAAGCATGTGTAATTGGACATAAAAACTTGCATCATTATTTTGCTGAAATTGCGGGCCAAAGAGAAATCCCAGCAGGTGAACGTTTTTTATCCGTGCATCCATTGTTCCATATGAGTGGCGTGCTTTCTATTTTAAATTGTATTTATCATGGCGTTACGATGATTTTCTTAGCTGATTCGAATCCTGCTATTATTTGGGATAAGATTGAAGAAGAGAAAATTACTACGATGCTTGCGTTCCCAGCTGTTTATAGTTACATGCTTGATGAGCTAAATAAAAAAGAACGTAACATTTCAACCTTTAAAGTAGCACAAAGCGGTGGTACAAAAGTGCCAGAAACACTCATTCAAAAATATATGGAAAAAGGAATATATATGGTGCAAGGCTATGGCAGTACAGAAGGTTGGGTTGTAACCTCATGGCATCCAATGATGGGAAAAGAAAAGATGTCTTCTGTAGGAAAAACACTGAAACATGTAGAGGTGAAAATTGTTCATCCAGAAACAGGTGATGAACTAACAACAAATGAAGTCGGAGAGATTCATGTGAAAAGTCCATACATGTTTAAAGGGTATTGGAATAATGAAAAGGCGACAAAGAAGGTAGTAAAAGATAACTGGTTTAACATGGGTGATGCTGGCATGATAGATGACGATGGATTCCTGCATATTATGGGAAGATATAAAGACGTTATTATACGCGGTGGTGACAATGTATATCCAGATCAAGTAGAAGATGTTATTCATGAAATACATGGTGTTTTAGAAGTTGCAGTAGTTGGAGTTCCAGATGACTTTTGGGGAGAAGTTCCAAGAGCTTACATTGTGAAGGATGGCGAAACAACATTAACAGAAGAAAGTATTACTCAGTATTGTAAGGAGAAATTAGCCAGTTACAAAATACCAGAAGTGGTATTCATAGAAGAATTACCGAAAAATGCTTTAGGAAAAGTGTTGAAGAGGGAATTACGAGATGTAGTTCTTATGAAATAGAAAATTATGAAACGATGGAGAACCCAGTTATGTATAAAGCATGACTGGGTTTTTATGTATCAAAAACATAATAATTTACTAGATTTTGTATTTCGTGTAAGATAATAAAGAATATTCAATTAATAATTCGAGGGATGAAATTAAATGAAGCTACCGTTATTAGAAGTAGAGACGGATAGACTCATTATCCGTCCATTTCAAAAAGATGATTACGAAAGTTGGTTAGATGGATTTAATAAGAGACTGCCATCGCAGTATAAATATGACGATGGCTATCAAGTTCTGGTATCATCAACAAAAGCATGGTTCACGGAATGGATAAGAGGTTTTGATGAAGCAGCACATAGAGATGAGATGTATGTATTAGGCATTTTTCGTAAAGAAGACGGAGCTAATATTGGAAAGTTAGAGCTGATAAAAATTTTACGAATGGATTACCAATGGGCGATGATGGGGTATTCCATACATAATCAATACTGGAAAAATGGATATGGCATAGAAAGCGTGAAAGCTGCGTTATCGTTATTTTATAATAGTCTTCATTTTCATAGAATTGAATTACATATACATGTTGATAATGAGCCATCTGTTCGTCTTGCGGAACGATCAGGTTTTTCTTTTGAATGCGAGAGAGAGGCGTTTTCTTTAGAGAATGGTAAGTGGATGGATTTTCTTATTTATTATAAAAATAAAGAAATGAACAAATAAGGAGAAAAGAAAATGAAGACTATAAACGTATTTCATTACGACGCATTTACGAATAAACCAAATAAGGGAAATCCAGCAGGTATTGTATTAGAAGCAGATGGATTAACGGAAGAGAAAATGCAAATTATTGCTGAAAAAGTTGGATATAACGAAACAACTTTTGTTCTTTCTTCAGAAGTAGGAGATATAAGAATGCGTTATTTTACACCTGGTTTTGAAATGGATTTATGTGGTCATGGGACAGTAGGGACGATATATGCTTTGCGCGAAAAAGGTTTATTAGAAGAGAAAAGTAACCTTACGATTGAAACGAAGGCTGGGATTTTACCGATACAAATAGGTGTAAATAAAAATGGAGAAACCTTTATTAAAATGAGACAGGCAGCACCTCAGTTTAAAGAATTTACAGGTTCAAAAGAAAAATTAGCTCATAGTATTGGTTTAGAAATAAATGATTTAGATGTAAGTTTACCGATTGTATATGGAAGTACTGGTAATTGGACTGTAATTGTACCGATTAAAAATCTTAATGCATGCGAGAGAATGAAACCTAATAATGCTGCATTTCCATCAGTATTAAAAGAAATACCTAATGCTTCTATTCACCCAATTTGTCTAGAAACTTATGATGAACTAGCACAAATGCACGGCCGTCATTTTTCATCAGCTTACGCTGGGACGATTGAAGATCCAGTGACAGGAACAGCTTCAGGTGTAATGGGAGCGTATTATGCGGAGTATTTAGAGAAAGATTTTGAACATGAATTGGATTTAATCGTTGAGCAAGGACAGGAAATAAATAAAGATGGTCGTGTAACTGTTTATGTAACGAAAGAGATAGAAAACGAGAAGTTACAAATAGATATTGCTGGAACAGCGGTGTATGTGAAAGAGTTTGAAGTTTCAATATAAAGTGAAACTTTAATCAGTGGGGGTTTTACTGCCCGGTGAATAGCAAGATAAAAAAGAAAGCCCGGAATACATCCGGACTTTCATTATCTGTTCAATACTTCAATGTACGAAGCATTTCCGGTTGTTCTTAAAGCGGAGCGGAAATTATTATTTTCTAACGCCACAGCAACTTGTTGTAACTGCTGTGCATCATCATGATGGATAAGTAAGCTGTCAGCACCGCTTTCTTCTATATGAATGTGTTCGACATTTCCGATAGCATCATGTACAGCTTTTAAAAATTCAGGTTTCATGGTGTCCTCCTATATGTATGTAACGTTGTTATTTAGTATTTCCTTATTTTTGAAATATAAAAGTAAATGAAAGGAGAAATAAAATGAATATAACGCAGTTTAACGAACAGATAACATCATTATTTGAAGAGCATCTTCACAAATATGGCGATGATGAATATGGTTTTACTCATATAAGTAAAGATGAATTTCACAAAATCGGTTACACAACAAATCTGACATTAGAGACGATTGAAGAAGCGTATAAAAATGGAGTCGATATGATAGTTACACATCATGCGCCGTGGAGTTTTTTATTTGGTATGGAAAAGGCTTGTATTGAGAAATTGAAGCAATATGAAATGAATCATTTTTGGATTCATTTGCCGTTAGATTTTGTAAAGTTTGGCACGTGTACGTCGTTATTTAACGGAATTGGGATAGATACAATACTAGAATATTCCACGTATGAGGAAGAAGAACTACCGGGAATAGGAGAATATAAAGAAGCGATTCCTTTTTCAAACTTAGTTGGAAAACTGGAAGAAAAAATGGAAGAGAAAGTGAAGAGCTGGAGAAATCATGATAAACCAGTAAAACGGATTGCGATTTTAACCGGTGCAGGAAACAATACAAATTTAATTGAACGTGCATTAGAAAAAGGATGTGACACGTACATAACAGGTGAAAAAACATTATATACAGTGCAACATGCGAAATTTAAAGGGATTAATTTAATTGTAGGCAGTCATACTTTTACAGAAGTGTTTGGTGTAGAAAGTTTGGCTCATAAATTACAAGACAGAGACCCGGCAATAGAAATTATTAGAGTATATGAAGAGCATTTAGAGTGATGAAATCACATCACATTACCATAAATGGAATGAACTATATGATGGAATATTGAAGAAAGCCATTGTAATAAAATAAAATTGTTGTTTGCTATATTAGGATGGTTGGCAGGATTCCCCTCACGTTTGTCAAATAATAGTAAAGTTGTCTTTTGAATTAAGGGAATATTCCGAATTAAAGGGTGAGAGAATGGAAATTTCAATAATCACTGCACAACTAATTAAGGAAAAAGTTATTTCACATTATCCAAATAGCGTAAAAGCATTAAACGGGGGAACGACAAGTACTGTATATTTGTTGGATGAACAATACGTTGTAAAGTTGAATGAATCGGATGTCATACGTGAAGAAGCTTATTTTCTTCAGTTTTATAAAAAGGACGAATTATTTCCAAAGCTTTTATATAAGGAACCTTTAAATCGCTATATTGTTTACTCATTCCTTGAGGGCACAACGTCTTGCAAACTAGGCCATAAACGGAGTGTTCTTTGTAAACTTGTAAAGGAAGTTATCAATAAGTATGAAGTGGCTACAGAGGTTGATGGCTGGGGATGGAAAGAAAATCTGCTTCAATCTTGGAGTGAATTTTTAACAACAAATGTGATAGAAGCTCATGAAAATGTAAGACGTTACATAAGTGAAGAAGAGTATAGAACGGTTCTTAATTTAGCAAATAGGGATGCTGGAATAAATCAGCCATTTTTATTGCATGGTGATCTTGGATTTCATAACTTTATATTTAAAGAGAATAAACTGCACGGTGTAATTGATCCTTTACCAGTGTTAGGAGATCCTATATACGATTTAATTTACGCGTTTTGTTCAACTCCGGAAAATTTAACAAAAGAAACAATTAATTATGCGATGAAACAGTGTGTATTTCATAAAAAAGACTGTGATTTATATGAAGAAATAGTCATAGGATTATATTTACGTATAGACACATGTTTAAGACACCACCCGAAAGATTTAGAAGATTATTTAATAGCTTGGCGTTATTGGATGGGTGAAATTAAGCCGGCTTTATAGCACAAATATTTTTGGGGGAGATAGTGAAATGAATGTTGCAGAAGCGAAAAAGGATTTAGCAATAAAAACGAAGAGAGGCTTACCGATTATATTAGCCGGCGTTTTATTTTGGATAGTTATGAGTATAACGGGATTTGTTCTTTCTGAAAAACAAGTGGTGTGGGTATATTTAATCGGTATGGGCTGTGTGTTTCCTTTTGGCTTAATGATAGCTGCTATATTGAAAATTGATATGTTTGCGAAAGGAAATCCGTTAGGGGTTTTGGCAGGCTTAATTGGTGGGATAAATGTATTGAATATTCCACTTGTATTACTTGCCTATTTTCAATTTCCAGAATGGTTACCTTTTGTAGTAGCGATGTTAATAGGTGTTCATTTTATTCCGTACGTATGGATTTATGAAAGTAAAAGTTATGGTTTATTGTCAGTAGGGACTGTATTTGTAACGTCAGTTTGTGGGATTCTTTTTGCAGAAAAAGGATTTATTGTAATTCCATTATCGGTTACAGTTGTCTATTTACTTACTTTTATAAGTTTGTTAATTGAAAATAAAAAAGCAGATCATTATCAACAAAAGTCAGCTTAATAAAGAAATAGGGATAGGGGGAATTATTATGGAAAATTTCGTTTGTACAACGTGTGGTGTGCAGTATGCAGCGAGTGTAGAAGAACCGGTGAGTTGTCATATTTGTGATGAAGAGAGGCAATATGTTAACCAAAAAGGACAATCTTGGACGACACTAGAAAGCTTACAAACAGGTGATACATATAAAAATGAAATAATCGAAGAGGAAAATGGACTTTATAGTATTACGACAAAACCAGGATTTGCGATCGGTCAAACTGCATTTATAGTGAAAACAGAGTCATATCGTTTACTATGGGACTGTATTACGTATTTAGATGAAACGACAATTGAGAAGATAAAAGAGCTTGGTGGATTAGATGCAATTGCATTGTCTCATCCGCATTATTATTCAACGCAGGTAGAATGGGCGGAGACATTTGATGTACCAATTTATATACATGAAGATGATAAAGAGTGGGTAATGCGCCCGAGTAGTCGTATTATTTACTGGTCTGGAGAGTCATTACAATTAGCTGATGGATTAGTCATTCATCGTTTAGGGGGACATTTTAAAGGTGGATCTGTCTTACATTGGGAAGAAGGTAATGATGGAAAAGGGATTTTGTTAACAGGTGATATTATTCAAGTTGTAGCGGATGAAAGGTGGGTAAGCTTCATGTACAGCTATCCAAACTTAATTCCACTACCAGCGAGAAAAGTGGAAGAAATGGTGAATCGAGTGAAGCCGTTACAGTTTAATCGTTTATACAACGCTTTTCATCGAGTAGTAAAAGAAAATGCAAATGAGGCAGTTGAACGTTCTGCTGAAAGATATATAAAAGCAATAGAAGGAAAGTTGTTTCATACGTAAAAGGAGAATAGCTTAATGAAAACGTTAGTATGCTTTGGAGATAGTATTACAGCTGATGAAACATTTTTTAATGGAATGCCGAGATTAACACCACGTTTGCAAGAGGTGTTTCCGAACTGGAAAATAGTGAATGCAGGTATTCCAGGTGATAATACATTTGATGCGTTAAATAGAATTGAAGAAGATGTAATATCATATAAACCAGATTTCGTAACAGTTTTTCTTGGTACGAATGATGCAGTCCCTTTTTCTCAAGTGTCATTACAAGCATATAAAGAAAACTTAGAGAAGATTGTGAACCAAATTTCATCAAATAAAGTACTACTGATTAGTCCTGCACCAGTTGATGAAGAAAGACAGCATAACAGAACAAATAGAGTACTTGGTCAGTATGCAGACGTGGTGGAGGAAGTGGTGAGGGAAACAGGAAGTTATTTTCTAAACGTATTCGCTGAAATGATTCAAGAACGGGATTATAAAAGATTTGTAGAAAATGATGAAAAAGATGGATTACACTTTGGACCAGAAGGTTATGAGTATGTAGCGAAGTTAATTGGTGAAAAGTTAAAAGGGATTTTATAAGGAGCAAAGCACTTAGTGTTTTGCTTTTTCTTATTTCTTTCGCAGTCCATAAACTTATTGATTGCTGTAATTTGGACAAACGTTTTGCATTTGTATGTGTGTAAAAGGCTAGTACTGTTTTAAAGTAATATAAATTTATTTTTTAAAATTTATATTTCGTAGTTGAAAATCAATAAAGGTGTAACTATAATAGTTACAGTAAGTTCGTTGTTTTGAAATGTACACATTGAATTACAAGAATGAAGGGAGTTTTTATGTAAATCAAAAAGTTATAAAAATCTATTAATTTTTATAATGAGATAAAATGTTTTTTGTTCGCACAAATTATTAAATATGTTATTTCTAATAGAAAACTAGAGGTGGAAAAATGAAAAATTTTAAGGGTATGTTGATATCATCACTTGCAATTACAACTTTTGCTGGGGTAGGTACGACATTTGTAACAAATACAGTACATGCTGCTAATAACGATTCTAGTAAAATACAAGTTCGTTCTAATAAGAGTATAAACACAACAACTGGCTCGAGAGGGCCTGTATTATCAGTCAATCCTTATGATGAACCTAGATTTTCGAGACAGGGATATCTTGAAGAGGCACCTTTAGGAATTAATGCTCCTTATGCTTGGGGAATTAAAGGAGGAAATGGTCAGGGAGCAACTTTTGTAGATTTGGAAGAAGGCTGGTTATTAAATCATGAAGATTTAGTCGGTCAAAATATTGAATTTATGTCTGGAAAAATGAGTAATGATCTTTCTCACGGTACTTCAGTTCTAGGTGTTGTTTCTGCAGCTGACAATGGAATTGGGAACATTGGGATTGCACCAAAAGCAAAGGCAAAAGTAATTTCAGTGATCCGAGATAATGGGAGAATCGATGTAAGAGATGCTATTTTAAGTGCCGTAGATTCTTTACAGGCTGGAGATGTTTTATTAATTGAAGAATCCTTTAAATATGATGGATATGGAGATGACCCTTTACCAGTCGAAGTGTATCCTAGTATATTTAACGCAATTCGCAAAGGGACAGATAAAGGCATTATTATTGTAGAAGCAGCTGGTAATGGTGGGATTGATTTAGATGAATTTAAAGACCGTAATGGTAAACAGATTTTAAATCGAAATAGTCCAGACTTTAAAGATTCAGGATCTATTATAGTTGGAGCATCTACTGCAAGAGTTCCTCATAAACGTTTAGCTTTCTCTAACTATGGTAGTAGAATTGATGTATATGGTTGGGGAGAATATGTTGATACATTAGATACATATCAAAATCAAAATAGTAAAGGACAAAAAATTACAGATCAGAACATAATTAATCGTTATACTCCTAATTTCCGTGGTACTTCTAGCGCTTCGCCTATAATTGCTGGGGCTGCTGTATCGATTCAAGGGATTGCTAAAGAACATTTAGGTAAGGCATATTCACCAAAAGAATTGAGAGCAATTTTAAGTAATCCAAATACAGGCACAAAGTCTAATAACCCATCATCTGATAAAATAGGGGTTTTACCAGATTTAAGGGCGATTTTGTCTAACCTTGGATATAATAGTGATTTGACTACCAATGATCCTATGGTATTTCCAGATAACATAGAAAAAAATGAAGGAAAAGAAAATTCAACTTTCGTATTTCCAGGTGAAGAAACAAAAAGAACAGGTGATAAAAATTCAACTGTAACCTTCCCAGAAGAAGATTTAAAACAGGAGGAAAAAGAAGAGGGATTAATTGTTTTTCCTGATTAATAAAAAAATACTACCTTCCATTTGGAGGTAGTATTTTTTATTTCTTGTCATTAACAAGCAGGCATGAAAGTTGTATTTGTTTATCTTTCATAATGAATTTAACCACAAAGTCGAATATTTGACTGTTAATTAACTTTTTCTTCTCAATCAATTATATTAATTAATCTAGAAATGCTTGCTGCAATGCTTTGAGCCCATCGCTGTATATACCATGGAACAGATTAATTGCCTCTTCATCACTAACTTCAACAGGAGTGAACGTACCAGACCACTCTACTAATGATGTGTTACTTTCAGTACCTTTTTTCACCCGGATTGTAGATAAATAATTAGTGACCGGGAACGGTGCATTCATGATTGAATACGTGTAGTAGCGTTCCTTATCATTGAATACTTCTAAGCGTTCTATAATTGTATCACCATCTGGATTAGCTAGATGACGTACACGACCGCCTTCAGTTAATTTACTACTAGGTATATAAGGTAACCAGTCTGGAAGGGAGTTGAAACCTCAGATTAATTGCCATACTTGTTCAGGTGAACCGAAAATTTCCATAGATGTAGTAGTATATGTCATGTTCATTACGCTCCTTTTCATCCCGGTATTTACGGGTAAATAATCAGTAGGGGGATAAACCGCCCCACTGATTAAAGTTTCACTTTATTTTACGTTGGTTGGTAGTGGTGCATTAGGTGCTACTAGTTTTTGTTGGCGCATTTCTTCTCAGAATGCTACTGGAATTACTATGTTTAATGCGTTTTGATCTTCTACAATACGTTAGGAACAACGGCAGTAATACTTGATGCCCTCTAATAGTTTTTAGCAATGTATAAATTTATAGGTCCATAACTTATAGTGAAAATGAATTTAATCGTGGATTTTTTATTTAATATATAATTAAAAAATTAAAACTATATACTTTTAATGATTAAATTATATAATAAATATAGAAACGAAAATTTATGAGCAAGGAAGTTGAAAAACATGACATTAACAATGGGCTTTATTGGATTTGGAAAGTCAGCTAACCGCTATCACTTACCTTATGTAAACACACGTAATAATATAAAAATAAAAACGATTTTTGTACGTCAAATAAATGAAGAATTAGCGGATCCATATGAGGAAAAAGATGTTTACTTCACTACTGATTTGGACGAATTGTTGAATGACAAAGAAATTCAAGTAGTGACGATCTGTACGCCAGCACATACGCATTACGAATTGGCGAAAAAAGTTATACTAGCCGGAAAATCCGTTATCGTTGAAAAACCATTTTGCGATACAGTAAAGCATGCTAAAGAATTATTAGCTTTAGGACGAGAGAAAGGTGTAGTCGTTATGCCTTACCAAAACCGTCGTTTTGATGGTGATTTCTTAGCTGTGAAACAGGTTGTTGAACAAGGATTCCTTGGTGATATTATTGAGATTGAATCGCATATTGATTATTTCCGTCCGGGTTCAATCAC
Source organism: Bacillus sp. AFS012607 (assembly GCF_002558005.1). NCBI lineage: Bacteria > Bacillati > Bacillota > Bacilli > Caryophanales > Bacillaceae > Bacillus > Bacillus sp. AFS012607. Next base: position 422,459 of record NZ_NTVM01000002.1, on the reverse strand, counting down.
TCATGAAGCTCCAAAAGAAGAAGGTTCATTCTACAGTTTAGGTATTCATACGATGGACCGCATGATTTCACTATTCGGCCGTCCAGATACGGTGACATACGATATTCGTAATAATGAAGTGCAAGGTGCGGTTGATAACTATTTCGATGTTGGTCTACATTACGGAAATCAGTTGAAAATTAAACTGAAAACGAACCATGTCGTAGCAAAAGATTATCCACGCTTTATCGTCCATGGAACAAATGGATCATTTATTAAATATGGTGAAGATCAGCAGGAAAATGATTTGAAAGCGGGGATTATGCCTGAGAGTGCAGGGTTTGGTGAAGATTCACCGATGTACTATGGAGTTGCTAAATATCGTAATGCAAATGGTGACTGGATTGAAAAACAAATTAAAACGCCGCTTGGTGATTACGGTCGTTTCTATGATTCCGCGTATGAAACAATTATAAATGGTGCACCAAAACTTGTGAAAGACGAAGAAGCGGTAACGAATATTGAAATCTTAGAAAATGGATTTGCTGCCCCATCACCTTCAGTTTACAAACTTGAGGCTTTACATTTGAATGAATAGAAGAGAGTTTGCAGTATAAAGGAGGTATGAAAATGGCAAGCGGATCAACACAAGTAAAATACCTCGGCATTTATCAAAAGATTAAACAGCAAATTTTAGACGGTGAATATAAAATCAACGAAAAAATTCCGAGTAGCCCCGTCCTTGCTGAAGAATTTGGTGTTTCAGCCCTTACTATTAAGAAAGCGCTGGATCTATTAGTTAGAGATGGCTACATCATCCGCCGGCGCGGAAGCGGAACAGTGGTGCAAGATTGGCGTCAACAGGAAAAGGCACGAATGATTCAAACTTTAACGGATACGAAAGCTGTATACGGCAGTGAGGTAGAAAGTAAAATTATCGAGTTTGCGATTGTTGGGGCTGATGAAGTAGTTGCTGAGAAATTGGGAGTTTCAATCGGTGATTTCGTCTATAAAATCATTCGCCTCCGCATCATTCACAGCATTCCGACGATTATGGAGCATACATGGATGCCAATTTCGGTTATCCCAGGTGTTGAGGCTTCTGTTTTAGAGGAGTCGATATACTCACATATTCAAAATAAACTTGGCCTTGAAGTAGGGACATCTGTTGTCAGGGTTAAAGGAATTCGCCCAGATGATAGGGAAAAGCAGTTTATGAACTTAACAAATCAGGATTTCCTAATGCGAGTTGAACAAGTAGCTTACTTAACGGATGGACGAACTTTTGAATATTCTTATGCAGATCATCTACCAGAAACCTTTGAGTTTGAAACAGTCATTACGGCAAAAAATTATAAAGAGACATAAAAAACGGTTGAGGCAAGTATTGTCTCAACCGTTTTTTTATCTTGGATAGAATTTACACATATAGTAGGAGCAGTTATTATTCATCGGCTGTAATCAGCATGGATGTGTTCCCGGTTTTTTCAAGATGAACTTCTCCCCAGGAACAGAGGGAATCGAGTATAGCTCCTAAAGACGAACCGTAATCGGTTAAAGAGTACTCTACTTTCGGTGGTACTTGGTCATATATTTTCCTTTGGATTACACCATCTTCTTCTAGTTCCCGTAATTGTTGCGTTAACATTTTTTGCGTAATACCAGGCATTAATCGTTTTAATTCACTCGTTCTTTTTGTCCCTTTTTTTAAATGACAAAGGATAACAACTTTCCACTTTCCGCCAATAACTTCTAAAGTCGCCTCTACAGGAATATTGTATGTTTTCATAAAAAAACTCCTTTGATGAATTTAGATTATAGTTTTGAGCCTAAATACGTTGTAATACTAAAATTATTTCTTTTTAGTGCCGATAACACTTTAAAGTACGTACTATTTATTGTGCGAAATGTCGTTCATAATAACTGATGTAAGAGAGAAGTAAGCAGAACTGCACTTTAAAGTGTATATATTACTTTTTAGTACCTATAACACTTTAAAGTACGTACTTTTTATTATGTTAAATATATTCCATAATAGCACTTGTAAGCAAGAAATGAATAAAATGTGCTTTGAAGTGCATTTGAGATTGGTTAGCTGTAATACTATGAGGACATTCATACAAAAGAAAACGATTTGTTGCGTTACAATAATTAATCCAAGACTTAACAGTTGATTAATCGAACTGTAAAGTTTAAAATTACAGTAAGATTTTTAGAAGTGAGTTGTCATCGTCTGTAAAATGTAGTTTCAACAATGTTATAGAAGAAGCATTTTGAAAAGAAATGAATAGTAGAGATAAACGAAACATTACGTGAATTTGATTCTAAACTGTAATTTTTTTTAATACATTTCAATAACCGATATGTAAAATGTACGTTTGATAAAAAACATTAAAGGAGTGAGTTAAATATGGTAATTCTATATACAACAGCAAGCTGTGCTTCATGCCGAAAAGCGAAAGCATGGCTTGAAGAGCATCAAATTGATTATATTGAAAAAAACATCGTATCAAATTCTATGACAGTTGATGAGCTTAAAGCAATTCTTCGTTTAACTGAAGAGGGGGCTAATGAAATTATTTCAACTAGATCCAAAACTTTTCAGGACTTAAATATAAATATTGAGGAGCTTTCGCTTAATGAATTTTATAAATTAATAATCGAGTATCCACTAATGTTGCGTCGCCCAATTATGCTGGATGAGAAAAGATTACAGATTGGTTTTAATGATGAAGAAATTCGCAAGTTTTTACCACGTAGCGTTCGAACATTTTTAAACATTGAACTGCAAAAATTGGCCAATTAATAAGTAATATTTTTTAGAAAAAGTTTTTTGAAAGGAGGAAGCAGAAGATGATTGAAGTATGTGTTACAGTTAATTATAATGATAGAAATTATCAAACAAATGTTATTGTGAGTAAAGATACGATTTGGACAAAAATTAAACAACTGGCAGAAGAACAAGTGAAGAAACAGTGGAGTGTTTAATTTTATTTTCAACTTAAAAAGCTAAATGAAGTTATCGGATATAGGCCAGACCGGATAGAATATAAAGGAATTAATTTTTTATGGTAAGAAGTATTCTATATGTTTTAACGTTCTAACCTATCTGTAATATTTATGGCTACAGTATGTTAATATATGAGAAACAATATTTTTAATCGTAGGAGGAAAACAATGAACAGCGACTTTACCTTGGCCATTCACAGTTTAACTTATTTAGCTTTACAGCCAGACCGGATGTCAACAAGTAATGCTATTTCAGAAAGTGCAGGTGTACATCCAGTACGTATTCGTAAAGTACTAAGTTTGTTAAAAAAACATAAGTTTATACAATCAAAAGAGGGAACTGGTGGAGGCTTTATTTTCGCTCGCGATTTAGGTGAAGTTAATCTTTGGCATATTTATCAGATAACCTCTGAAGGTGCTTTGCAGCCGAAGTGTCCGGAATCAAACGATCAGTGTGTTGTAGGTTCGAACATGCGAAAAGTTCTTTTTGCTATTTTCTTAGGTGCTGAAGAACATCTAGGTGAATACTTAAAGAATTATACAATGAAAGAAGTTGTTGACCTTATTAATCAAGAGCGTTAAGCGGCTTAATTATTATATAGCCGTGAGTTCTTAACACATAAATGTAATGAAAAATATTACAGTTAAATTTATTTTTTTATGTTGTTTATCGTCACTAAAAATAATTTGTAGGAAGGTGAAAGAGTATGATGTCAAAGCATAATCCTGTTTTAAAAGTAGGCGATTGGGTTCGAGGAATATCAGTAGAGGGTGAATTAATACTTGGTTATATTGAATCATTTGATAATGTAGGGGAAGTAGTTAAGGTTAATGTTGTGAAATGTGACAACAGAGATACAATAAATAAAACAATGTCCTTTTTAAGTAAACATGTAAAAAAACTCCCTGAATCAAAGGCAATAAATAAGGAACAAATTCTTTACCTTATAGACCTTGCATTATTAACAGGAGACGAAGAATGGTTTATCGGACTTTCTTCAAAATTAAACTCGATAAACGAGCTAGTTAATGGGGGAGTTTAATTTTTTAGCTTATACCCTAATCAATAATATCCTTTCTTTTGTTGCATCTTAATAAAAGAGGGGATGGATGTTATGAAAATAAGATTAACAATGGTTAGCATCATATGTCTGTTTATTTTTTTATTACCCTGCATTTCTGCTCAAGCAATTGTAAAAAAGGAAAATGATATAAACAGAAATTTTGGCATAGATTTAACTGGTTATAAACTTTATTCGTTTGGTGAATTTAACCAATTAGATTATAAGATAACACCACTTACTCAGTTGTTTTTAGGAATAGTGCAAACAGAAGGTGAGTGGATTAATGAACCACGATTATATATTAAGGGAAATAAAGGTTATTTTCATCTTTTGAAAGCGGACGGTACGAATGTTCTTTATACCGTTGAAAAGAGCGGGGATTTTTGGAGAATTATAGATGTAAAAAGAAAGAAAATCAGCAGAATAACTGTATCAAAACAGCTTTTAAAAGAAGTAGTAATTGAGCTCTTATTGGAGCCAATAAGTAAAGAGGTTGAAAACTATTATAAGGAACCAAAACTTTGGTATCGAGGTTGTGAAAAAATACTTGAAATAAAAAAAGATACAACAAACTATACTTTTTATGTAACTGTTCAAATTCAAACTTTTGAGGGTGCACACAACCCGCCTTATGGAGAGGACACAATTACTTTTCGCATAAAAGGAAATGATCTAAAAACGATTCATTATAAACATAGAGATATTCCTGAAGAAGAGTCGAACAAACTACAATTAAGATAACATTGAAGTGATTTGTTTGTGCATCCTTGATAATGATAATTATGTAAATGAGCTGTCCATATTGGGCAGCTTTTTTGTTTTTTTACTCAGTGTATCTTTTTAAAATGTATATGAATTCAATATTAATAATATATATCCTAAAATTTGGTTTTTTTTATTTTGGAATTTTTTCTTTTTACCTACATTAATTATTTATTAGAATATCTTTTATGTTTAAAATGAAATTTTTTGATAAAGGGGATATAAGTATCTTTATAATGAGTAACCTAGAAAAACAATGTATTATTGTATTTTTTTACTAACTAATTCAGCTTTAAGCGATAAAAACAATGGCTACATGCTAACTGTAAAATATTATCCATATAAAATTATTCACCTTTAATATTTCTGAAAATATAAAAATATTAATTTTATAAATATACACGTTATAATGAGGGCGTCGAGAGAAATTTTATTATCTCTGGAGAAAATATAAAAAATGCGATTACTAGTAAGAAAGGTGTGTGATTAGAGGCGAAATGTATGTAAAGTGCTTCAGTGGCTTGTGTAAGCAATATCATCAGTGCTGCCGAAGTTATTAAAGTAATGTATAGAATTGAGAAAGAAATGCCTCGCAAATTAAGAGAGGCCGGTTTAGCTAAAATTACTGTTAAAAGTAAAAAAAGAGAAACCATTAAAGTAATACACTGTTATTAGAAATGTTGCAACGTATTTATGAAGTCTATTCTATATTGTTCTCTTAAGAGGTCTTTATATAAAGAGCGGATATTACGAGTAAACTTTTTTGTGAACGCTAACAATTATATTAGGACGCTAACTAGCGAATGTTTCAATTTGGATTCATTATGATGAAGGACATACAAAGTGGGGCAACTTGTAAGGAATTCATTTTCCGAAAAGGGAATATTTGTTAGGTGCAAAGAGAGATGTAGGAATAGATACAAGGGGGAGTTATTATATGAACGGGAATACTGCAAAGAAAATAGAAGTTCAAGCTGAAAATACCGCACGAAAAAATGAGCAATATGCAGATCCGAAAAAGTGGCATAAGCAGGATACTACATGGGCACTCAGTCTATTTGGAACTGCAATTGGAGCAGGGGTGCTCTTTTTACCGATTAATGCAGGTTCAGGTGGTTTATTATCTTTACTACTAATTACATTACTTGCATATCCAGTTATGTACTACTCACATAGGGCGCTTGCTAAAATGATATACGCTTCTAATTCTGCTGATGAGGGGATCACAGGTACAATTAGAGAGTATTTCGGAAATAAAGCGAGTATCATTTTTAACATCGTATATTTCAGTTCAATTTATACAATCGTACTAATGTATTCGGTTGCGCTTACAAATACTGCAAGTAGTTTTATCGTGCATCAATTGCACATGCCAGAACCTCCAAGGGCTATTTTATCACTTGTATTAGTTCTTGGTCTTATCGCTATACTAAATTTTGGTCAAGATATTACTGTAAAGGTAATGAGTATGTTAGTGTATCCTTTCATAGTTTCTCTACTTTTTATCGCAATATCTTTAATTCCACAGTGGAATACGTCAATGCTTAGTTTTTCAGCTGTTTCAACTGCTTCAACAGGAACAGGCTATTTTGGGACGATATTGATGATTCTACCAATCATCGTATTCTCATTTAATCATTCACCTATGATTTCATCATTTGTTGTGAAACAGAGAGCTACGTATGGAATCGAAGCCACTGATGCTAAATGTGCGCAAATACAAAAGGTTTGTTATATCATGACATTCGCTGTTGTTATGTTCTTCGTTTGGAGTAGTGCACTGAGCTTAACTCCAGAGGATTTAAAAATGGCAAAAGAGCAAAACTTATCAATCCTTTCATATCTTGCGAATGAACTTAATTCACCTGTAATCACGATTGCAGCTCCAATTATTGCTTTTGTGGCTATTACAAAGTCTTTCCTTGGCCATTATATCGGAGCATTTGAAGTAATGCGTGACATGATTATTAAGTTCGGTAAATCACGTGGAAAAGATATTGAAGAAAAAACAATTAAGACAATCGTCCTTACTTTTGTTGTATTATCATGTTGGTTTGTTGCTTATACAAATCCAAGTATTCTTGGACTTATTGATTCTCTAAGCGGTCCTTTAGTTGCTGCTATCTTATGTCTATTACCGATGTATGCGATTCAAAAAGTGCCAGTACTAGCTAAATACAAAGGGAAAATGAGCAACGTATTTGTTATTATTGTAGGTGTACTTACTGTCTTAGCAAGTATTAAGTCATTATTCTAATTCACTATTATTGGTATTAGTGTAAAAATAGTTAACATGAAAAACTTTTTGGACAAACTTCTCACATTGGAGAGTTTGTCCTTTTTTAGTCATTCTATCAACTTGCCGACAAACAAGCCATCTTCCAGGCAGAAGGTGGCTTGTTTCGGTATTAATTTATTTTAACTATTCATGTCTGAATGGCCCTTTTGGAGCAATTAGCTCTAAATTAGTACCATCTGGATCGGGGAAGTAGGCAACTCCTGTACCAAATCCAGATTTCTAGCCGTCTTCTTGAAAGATAATTGGTTCGTCATATGGTGCTATCCTATGCCCATCAAGCTAACAAAATGGATTGCCTCTGAAACAAAAAATGATTTTTATTACTATAAAAAACGTAAAGTATCTGTTTTTAGAAAAAAATAATTTTTATAAATTGATGGAGATATAACTCAATTCTTTTATATATTTAGTTAAATATGATTGTCAGAATGAACTTAAAGTAATTATGATTTCTAGAAATACGAACTGATGTTTTGAATTGGTTTAAAGTTGCTGGAACAAAATAAAACCAATTGAGCAAAAAAACTTGCAAAAATAAAAAGAGAGATGTATATTAATTGATGTATCAATAATTGATACATCAATTAATATTTTGACAAGAAAGAAAAGGAACATTTTATGAAGGAAATGTTCGTAAATATCAGTGGAGAAGAACGCAAAATACTTATTCATGTTCTATTACAGATACAAAAAAATGTAGAGAATATTAAAGAATAGAGAGTGTAGGGGGCAGAATAGTGTGGAAATAATCGCAGCTATTTTAGTCGGGATCGTAGCATTAGAACATTTGTTTATCATGATCCTTGAAATGTTTTTTATTGATTCAAAAGTAGCGAAACGTGCTTTCAAATTACCGAAGCATTTAGAAGGAGATCGAAACGTAGCCATTATGTTTGCAAACCAAGGTTTATATAATGGATTTTTAGCGGCTGGTCTCATTTGGGGACTTGTACTTGGGCTCAATCCAATTGGTTATATGGTCCAATTATTTTTCGTGATTTGTGTGGTGATAGCAGCTATTTTCGGAGGTTTCACATCTAATAAATCAATTATTGTGAAACAAGGACTTCCAGCTGTTTTAGCACTAGTTGCTCTTTTATGTATGATATAGAATCAAAGTTTCTCAATAAAAGAACTCATTTTTGAAAAAATACGCTATTCTTTCTTTAGAATTATAGGAAAGGATAGCGTTTTTGTATGTCTATTTCTATATGTAGTGAATTACAACTATTCCTTCAAGGGATTCAACTGCTTTTCAGCTTTTGGATATATTTTCATCCATCTTTGTTTCCTCCTATTGTTGGATAGTGTAATAATTGATAAAAATTTTGATGAAATTGGATTATAATGATTGATCAAAAAAGCTAGTGATTAAAAATATTATTCTTTAGTACATACATTTTTAAGATGTTAAATATATTTCATAATAGTCTCTGTAAGATAAGGGTAACTAGAATAGTACTTTTTATAACTTTGAATATCATTCATAATAGCACCAGTAAGAAGAAAACAAGCTTTACGGTACTAGTCACCAAAGATGTTACAGTAGTTTATTTAGAATCAGATTGATTGAAAGGTTGTACTATATGGCCTAATAATTTCGAAAAAATGTCGGTGTGGCATAAAACAATTATGGAGGTTAAAGATATGAGTACTTCAAATTTGAATGAAATAAGTAAACGAATTTTAATAGAGGAGGAAACACTTCAATTTTCCTCTTTTACAAATGAAGATGCACTGCAACTAGGTTTATTTATCGTTGAAACAGCGAAGAAAGAGGGGAAATTGATTGCTGTTGATATAACGAAAAACGGTGTGCAATTGTTTCATTTCAAAATGACAGGGACAAATGAGGAAAATACGAAATGGATTGAGCGTAAAAAACGAGTCGTTTCTCTGCATGATCATAGCTCGTATTATATGCAGATACAAAGTGAAATAACTGGAATCTCATATAATGAAAAATATCTTTTAGATACTTCGGAATATGCTGCGTTTGGTGGCTGCTTTCCTATCAGAATAAAAGACGTAGGGGTTATTGGAATGATAACAGTTTCGGGATTACCACCAGAAGAAGATCACGAATTGGTTATAAGAGCAGTTAAGAATCATCTGAAGCAATAATAAAAAGGCCAAAACGAACAAGAATATGTTCATTTTGGCCTTTTTATTATTCATTTCATGTAATGAACATAGATCTAATCTTTTTCTAATAAATACATGAGTACTAAAAGATATTAGGGAATGAAGAATCTTTAATCCGAGACACTTTTCTTGACGATGATAATTTATGTAGTTAATATGATAGATATAAAATAACTTAATTACTTTTAATAATTAAATTATTTTATATAAGTTATAGTAATTAAGTAGTATGTGGTAAAAATGCTTTGAATTGCCACTATTAATATTGGGGACAATGAGAAAGCGACAAATATAAAAAATTTGAAGTTAAGAAGCAAGAGTGAATCAACAATGATAGTAGCTTCTGTACAATGCATTTTTACTATAGTGACAATGACTATACATCACGAGGGGGACTGAACTTGGAATCAATGACCTTTGTTTTATTTGGAGCGACAGGGGACTTAGCAAAACGCAAAATTTACCCCGCGCTATATAACTTATATAGAGATCAACAGCTTCCAAAGCAAATATCTGTTATCGGGCTTGGAAGACGTGAAGTATCTCATATAGATTTTCAAAAAAGAATAAAAGAATCAATAGAGACGTTTTCTCGTCAGAGGGAAGAAGGTACTCCGGAACTCGAAGGTTTTTTAGATAATTTTCGCTATTGTCCATTAGATGTGAGTAAACCGGAAGACTATGAGAGGTTATTACAAGTCGTTCGTGAAAGGGAAGAGGAACTACATATAAAAGGTAATAGAATGTTCTATCTTTCAGTTGCTCCTGAATTTTTCGAGACCATTGCTTTAAATATTAAGGAAAGCGGACTTGATAAAACAGATGGATGGAAACGCCTGATGATTGAGAAACCGTTTGGGCACGACCTTACATCTGCTCGTGAGCTTAATGATAAGCTTAGTCGCACGTTTGAAGAAGACGAGATATACCGTATTGATCACTATTTAGGTAAACCGATGATTCAAAACCTTGAAGCACTAGAATTTGCAAATCCTGTTCTCCAATCGATTTGGAACAAAGAACATATAGCAAATGTACAAATTACAGCTAGTGAAACAGTTGGGGTTGAAGAAAGAGCCGGATATTATGATCATGCAGGAGCCATTCGAGATATGGTTCAAAATCATATGTTACAAATATTAATGATGACTGCTATGAATCTGCCGGAAAAGGTTAATGCGTGTGAAATTCGAGAGGAAAAACGAAAAGTAATGGAGACGCTTCGTAAAGTGAAAAAAGAAGACGTTCAAAGCCATATCATTCGCGGTCAATACTCTTCAGGAGAGATAAAAGGCGGGCAAGTTGTAGCGTATAAAGAGGAGCCAGGAGTAAATCCTTCTTCTAACATAGACACATTTGTTGCTGCTCGTTTGTGGATCGATAATCCATTTTGGACTGGCGTTCCCTTCTATATACGAACAGGAAAACGAATGAAAGAAAAGTCTACTCGTATTGTAATTGAATTTAAAAATACGTTAAAACAGCAATATCAAGATAATAATCCAAATGCAGCACCTAACTTATTAATAATTGAAATTAGCCCAGGTGAGAATGTTTCATTACAGTTAAATAGTAAAAATCCATTGAAAAATGGAGAGATTGAACCGATGCGTATTAACTTTACTTGCGAGCAAGTGGATGTGGGAGTACCTGAAGCGTATGAAAGACTCATTCATGATGCGGTGAGTGGAGACGCTACATTCTTTGCACATTGGAGAGAAGTTGAATTGTCATGGGAATGGGTACAACCAATTCTTGAAGCGTTCGAGGAAAACTTATTACCGCTTCATGAATATGAGTCTGGTTCATATGGTCCAGAAGCGTCTAATGAACTGTTGCAAGAAAGTGGATTTAAATGGTGGTTAGATCAAGAGACGGAAAAATAAGTACTTTCTTTCATGAAAGCATTTAGGGGGACGATTACTATGGCACAAAACATAAATCAATTAGCAGTGAATACACTTCGTACGTTATCGATTGATGCTATTAATGCGGCAAACTCAGGTCATCCAGGTCTTCCGATGGGAGCAGCACCAATGGCTTATGCATTATGGGCGAATCATTTAAATTACAATCCTAATCACCCAGAATGGTTTAACCGTGATCGTTTCGTTTTATCGGCAGGACATGGATCTAGTCTGTTATATAGCCTACTTCATTTAGCTGGATATGACGTTTCAATTGATGACTTGAAAAACTTCAGAAAGTTAAATAGTAAAACACCAGGACATCCTGAGTTTGGTCATACTCCTGGAGTTGAAGCGACTACAGGCCCGTTAGGACAAGGGATTGCTAATGCTGTCGGAATGGCAATGGCAGAAGCTCATTTAGCAGCGAAGTTTAATAAGGATGGTCACTCTATTATAGATCACAATACGTATGCTTTAGTCGGAGATGGTGACTTAATGGAGGGTGTCGCTTATGAAGCGATGTCAATGGCAGGACATATGAAACTTGGCAAGTTAATTGTACTGTATGATTCAAATGAAATTTCACTTGATGGTGAATTAGGCATTGCTTTCTCTGAAGATATTCAGAAAAGGGCAGAATCTGTACATTGGCAATATGTAAGAGTTGAAGATGGAACCGATGTCGATGCTATTACAAAAGCCATTACATTAGCGAAAGAAAATACGGATCAACCTACTCTTATAGAAATTAGAACCATTATAGGTTATGGAAGTCCAAAAGTTGCTGGAACGAATAAAGCACATGGTAATCCGCTTGGAGTAGAAGAAGCGACAGCGACAAAATAAGTGTATGGTTGGCACTATGAGGAAGACTTCTTTGTGCCTGAAGAAGTAACAGCTCATTTTAATGAACTGAAACAAAAAGGTATTGAAAAAGAGAACGAATGGAATGAGCAATTTAACGTATACAGAGAGTCAAACCCTGCACTAGCAGATGAATTAGAAAAAGCGATTACAGGTGAGGTTTTAATTGAAGCGAAAGACATTCTATCTTTTGATACTGAAAAAACAATTTCCACTCGTGTTGCAAGTGGGGAAGCTATTAATCATTATGTGAAATCGATTCCTTCTATTTTCGGTGGAAGTGCGGATCTTTCTCATTCTACGATGACAGATATAAAAGGTGAAGCAGTATATGCAGTAGAATCATATGCTGGACGAAATATATACTTCGGTGTACGTGAACATGCAATGGGCGCGGCAGCGAATGGACTGGCTCTCCATGGAGGAGTAAAACCTTTCGTAAGTACATTCTTTGTATTTAATGATTACCTTCGTCCATCGATTCGACTGGCTGCACTGCAAAAGTTACCTGTTACTTACGTATTTACACATGATTCGATTGCTGTAGGAGAAGATGGTCCAACGCATGAACCAATTGAACAATTGGCAGCGCTTCGAGCAATTCCTGGTCTAACAGTTATCCGTCCGTCAGATGCAAATGAAACAGCAAGTGCTTGGGCGTATGCTTTACAGCAAACGGATGGTCCAGTCGTTTTAGTACTGAGCCGTCAAAATTTACCGGTGTTTAATGAAACGAAAGCGAACATAGAGAATCTCTCTAAAGGAGCTTACGTATTAACACAAACAAATGAAAATCCGGATGTAATTTTAATTGCGACAGGTTCTGAAGTATCCTTAGCTGCTAGTGCGAAAGCAAAATTAGAAGAAGAACAAGTTTCTGTTTGCATCGTTGCAATGCCGAGCTGGGAGTTATTCGATCGCCAATCGAACGAATATAAAGAATCCGTTCTTCCGTCTTCTGTAACGAAACGAGTATCTCTTGAGATGGGTGTATCTCTAGGTTGGGAACGTTATGTAGGACAAGAAGGAAAAGTACTATCAATTGAAACATTTGGAGCTTCAGGAACTGGAGCTGAAGTCATGAATCTATTTGGATTTACGACAGAAAATGTTGTTCAAATTACAAAAAATGTGTTGAATTCTTAAGCTATGACTGTGAATACCTTTCTGTACATACTAACATTTCAGTGCTGAAAGGTATTCCAGATTGTAGTGATATGGATTTTTAATAAAAGATGATTTGAGGAGGAATTATATTATGCAAGTAGGATTAATTGGGTTAGGTAAAATGGGATTAAATTTAGGGAAAAATTTAATGGATCATAAACATGAAGTAGTAGCATTTGATTTAAATACGAGCGCAGTAGAAGAAATGAAAGAGTACGGGGCAACGGGTACATCTAGTTTAAGTGAACTTGTTCAGTCATTACAATCACCAAGAATTCTTTGGGTAATGGTACCACACGCTGTTGTTGATTCTGTTATTGATGAGGTTACACCACTTTTATCAAAAGGAGATATTTTAATTGAAGCTGGTAATTCACATTATAAAGAGTCTATCCGCCGATATGAGCAATTAAAGAAAGATGGCATTCACTTTATGGATGCAGGAACTTCTGGCGGAATGGAAGGCGCTCGTAATGGTGCTTGTTACATGATCGGAGGAGATCAAGAAGCTTGGGACATCGTTGAACCTATCTTCCGCGATACTGCTGTAGAAAATGGATTCTTATATGCTGGAAAAGCTGGTAGTGGTCACTTCTTAAAAATGGTTCATAACGGAATTGAATACGGTATGATGGCTGCTATTGGTGAAGGATTTGAGATTCTAGAGAAAAGTGAATTTGACTACGATTATGAAAAAGTATCAAGAGTATGGAACAACGGTTCAGTCATTCGTTCTTGGTTAATGGAATTAACAGAAAATGCATTTTCTAAAGATGCAAAATTGGATGAGATTAAGGGTGTTATGCATTCTTCTGGTGAAGGAAAATGGACAGTAGAAACAGCATTAGACCTTCAAACAGCAACTCCTGTTATCGCAATGTCTCTATTAATGCGCTACCGCTCATTAGACAATGATACATTTACAGGAAAAGTTGTAGCAGCTCTGCGCAATGAATTTGGCGGACATGCAGTAGAAAAGAAATAAAGTGAAACTTTAATAAGTAGGGGCTTCATTCCACACCAATCGGGCTTTTACGGGATAAGCATATTAAACATGTAACTCATCAACGTTTAAAAACTGGAGGGAATTAATCATGAAATTTTTTATTGATACTGCAAATCTTGAGGATATAAAAAAAGCATATAAACTTGGAGTTTTAGCTGGTGTTACAACGAATCCTTCTTTAGTAGCAAAAGAGGGCATTAAATTTGAAGACCGTATTGCAGAAATTTGTCAGGCAGTTCCTAAAGTTGAATCTGTTTCGGCAGAAGTAACGCCAGATGCTGTTACAGCTGAAGAGATGATCGCCCAAGCAGAAGAACTGATTAAAATTAACGGTGGCGATGAAAAAGTTACAATTAAACTTCCGATGACGTTAGCTGGATTAGAAGCTTGTCGCTACCTTACTGAAAAAGGTGTGAAAACGAATGTTACACTTATTTTCACGGTGAACCAAGCACTTTTAGCTGCTCGAGCAGGTGCAACGTACGTTTCTCCATTTTTAGGACGCTTAGATGATATTTCTGAAGATGGCGTATTATTAGTTGCTAAAATTGCTGAATTATTCGATGTTCATCAACTAGATACACAAATTATTGCGGCTTCTGTTAGACATCCAGATCATGTAACTCGTGTAGCGATGGCAGGTGCTCACATTGCAACAATTCCTTATAAAGTAATTGAACAACTTGCTATGCACCCATTAACAGACCAAGGTATTGAGAAATTTGCTGCTGATTGGGCGAAAGCGCCTAAATTATAATGAAGTGAAATGTTCACTAATTGCTTTTTTACGAGAGGGTCAATCTCTATGTGACTTCATCCTATAAACTTAATCTTGATTTTGACATCTTATTACGTGAAAACAGCAATATCATATAGAAACGATTCATTTTCAAATTAGTACAATAGATATGAAAAGGCCCCCTTATGAGAGTAAAGTTAGTTAGCACGTAATTCTCATAAGGGAGAGTCTTTTTTCGTATAAACCATGGTGCTCCCAAGTATGTATGCATAATTAGTAAAGAATTGAGAGTGTTCTTTTTTAATGGTATATTCTGAAAGGGGTTACATAGTGAGATCGAAATATATGATCGGTGTAGATATTGGGACAACTAGTACAAAATCGGTTTTGTTTTCAATTGATGGATCTGTTATTGCAAGTCATGGAATTGAATATCCTTTATATTCTCCTACGCCTGAAATAGCAGAACAAGATCCAGAAGAAATCTTTCAAGCGGTGATACATACGATTAAAGAAGTTGTGCAATCAAGTAATATACAAGCGGTTGATATTCTCTGTGTTTCTTTCAGTTCGGCAATGCATAGCGTTATCGCTGTAGACGAAGATGGAAATCCGTTAACGAAATGTATCACGTGGGCAGATAATAGAAGTGCAAGCTGGGCGGAGAAAATAAAGAATGATATGAATGGTCATGAAATTTATTTACGTACTGGGACACCTATTCATCCGATGTCACCACTTTCGAAATTAGTTTGGTTACAGAATGAGCGGGTAGAATTGTTCGCAAGAAGTTATAAATTCATTTCTATTAAAGAATATGTTTTCTACAAGTTATATAAAGAATATGTAATTGATCATTCTATAGCATCAGCGACAGGGATGTTTAATTTGAAATCTTTAAAATGGGATGAAGAGGCTTTACATGTTGCGGGAATTACAGATGACAAGCTTTCTAAACTTGTTCCAACAACGCACAGTTTAACAGGATTAGATGAAGAGCTTGCCAAAGAGATGAATGTACTTGTTTCTACGCCTTTTGTAGTAGGAGCGAGTGATGGAGTACTATCTAATTTAGGTGTAAATGCAATAGACCCTGGCGTTGTGGCTGTTACAATTGGTACAAGCGGTGCGATACGTGCTGTAACAAATCGTCCTGTAACAGATCCAAAAGGTAGAATTTTTTGTTATGCGTTAACTGAAGACCATTGGGTAATCGGTGGTCCAGTTAATAACGGTGGTATGATTTTCAGATGGGCTCGTGACCAATTGGGCACTTCAGAGATTGAACTTGCGAAGCGTTTAGGAAAAGATCCATATGAAGTACTTACTGAAATAGCAGCAAATGTGAATCCTGGATCTGACGGTTTATTGTTTCATCCGTATTTAGCAGGGGAAAGAGCTCCTTTATGGAATGCAAATGCACGGGGATCTTTCTTTGGACTCGGATTGCATCATAAGAAAGAACATCTTATCCGTGCTGTTTTAGAAGGAGTAATTTATAATTTATATACCGTTCTTCTCGCTTTAAAAGAGCTAATTGGCGAACCAAAAAAAATTCAAGCAACAGGCGGTTTTGCAAGATCGGAACTTTGGAGACAGATGATGGCAGATATTTTCCATCAAGACGTATATGTTCCTGAAAGTTTCGAAAGCTCTTGCTTAGGTGCTGCAATCCTCGGTTTATATAGTTTAGGTGAAATAGATACATTATGCGTAGTTTCTGAAATGGTAGGGGCAGATTTTCATCATGGGCCAAACATGGAAAGTGTGGAAAAATATAAAGATTTAACACCAATCTATATTCGTCTGTCTCGTCAATTGGAAGAAGAATATGAAAGTATAGCAGCGTACCAAAAAAAGTGGGTTTAAAAGCTATTTATCAAGAAAATATGGTAACGTATAAAGAGGTACTCCGATTTTTTAGGATACTCTTTCAACATAAAATATTTTAAGAAGTATGATGAACGAAAAATATAGGGAGAGAGGGTTATAAAAATGAAGGATAACAAAGAGTTTATTGGATATGTTGGAACTTACACAAAAGAAAATAGTGAAGGAATATATAAGATTACTTTAGACACAGAAGCAAAAAAAATTAGTAATGTAACACTTGCCGCTAAGCTGGATAACCCTACATATGTAACGATTAACCGAAATAATGAGTATCTCTATTCCGTTGTTAAGGAAGGAGAATCTGGTGGTGTAGCTGCCTATTCAATTGATAGTAAAACTGGAGAGTTAAAGGCAGAAAACAGACAAGTAGTAGAAGGGGCTTCTCCTTGTCATGTGAGCGTTGATAGTGGGAATCATACGGTAGTTACAGCAAATTACCATAAAGGAACGATTGAGTCTTTTGAAATAAATGAAGAAAATGGAACTGTAAATCCTGCTTCATCTATTATGGCGCATGAAGGTTCAGGTCCAAATAAAGAAAGACAAGAAAAACCACATGCACATTACGCGGGATATACTCCTGATGAAAAATATGTGATAGGTGTTGATTTAGGAATTGATAAGTTAATTACGTATGAAATAAAAGATAGTACATTAACAGAAGTGAATAGTTTATCTGTAAATCCAGGGAGTGGTCCAAGACACATTACTTTTCATCCAAATGGAAAATACGCTTATGTAATGACGGAGCTTAGTTCAGAGGTTATTGCGCTAACATATAACTCGGAAGAAGGATCCTTTACAGAAGTACAGTATATTTCTACTCTTCCAGAACACTTTGATGAAAATAGTCAAGGAAGTGCTATCCATATTTCTTCTGACGGCCGTTTTGTATATGCAGGTAATCGTGGTCATAATAGTATCGCTATTTATAGCGTAGATCAAAATTCAGGTCAGCTTACATTTGTTGAACATACATCTACAGAAGGAAATTGGCCGAGGGACTTTGTATTAGATCCCACTGAAAAGTTTCTTGTTGCTACAAATGAAAAGTCACATAATCTTGTGCTATTTTCAAGAGATGAATCTACAGGAAAGTTAACACTTTTACAATCTGATGTTGCTGTGCCAGAGCCTGTTTGTGTGAAGTTTTTAAATGTTTAAGTTGTGTTCGATATAATTTCATATACTCAGAAAACAATAAAAAGCAAAGCGATATCGCTTTGCTTTTTATTGTTTCTTTTTCGGTCTACGTACTAATTCGCCGCCGCAGTTTGGACAAACGTTGTGTCTTTCTTCTGTACATGGTGCGCAAAATGTACATTCATATACACAAATGTATGCTTCAGAATCTTGTTCGAGCGATTGATTGCAAATTTGACAGTTTGTTTTCATTTGTAGTGCCATAATAAGTCTCCTTTTAGTTAGAAAATTTATAATTTAATTATAATTCATTAAATAAAAATAGTCCTTTTCAATTGAAAGGAAATCGAATGATAAAGTTATGAATTGAAACGAAAGATGCCGGTTTATTTTAAAATTGATTATTTATTACAGTTGGAATATTATGAAATAGTCAAAAGACAACAGGGGGTATAGATTTTGACTAATCATAATGATCATTTAAAAGCAAACTGCGAAAAATGCTTCGGTCTATGTTGCGTTGCATTACCGTTCGCAGCATCGGTAGATTTTGCAGTGAATAAAGATGGTGGTAAACCATGTTCCAACTTACAATCAGATTTTAAATGTAGTATACATAAAAATCTTAGAGGAAAAGGTTATAAAGGTTGTACAGTATTTGAATGTTTCGGCGCTGGGCAGAAGATTTCTCAAGTTACATTTAACGGGGTTGATTGGCGGAAAGATGCTAAGCATGCGAGAAAAATGTATGATGCTTTTCCAGTTATGCATCAACTTCATGAAATGCTTTGGTATTTGAATGAAGCGATTCTTTTAAAGGCAACACAGCCAATTCATAAAGAGCTGAAGACCGCAATTGAGGAGACAGAGCGACTTTCGAATTTAAATCCAGATGAGTTAATGAAAATAAATGTTCCAGTGCATAGGGCAGAGGTAAACATTCTTCTTTTAGAAACGAGCGAATTAGTATGGAAGGAAATGAATACTGCGCGTAAGAAACGAATCATACACCGCGGTGCAGACCTTATGGGAGCAAATCTGAAAAAGAAAGATTTACAAGGTGCAAATTTAAGAGGAGCATATTTAATTGCGGCAAACTTAAATGGAGCAGACTTACGAGGGGCAGATCTCATCGGAGCAGATTTACGAGATGCAGATATTCGCGGGACTGATTTTACAAATAGTATTTTCCTGACGCAAGTTCAAGTTAATGCGGCTAGAGGGGACAAACATACGAAATTACCGAAATTATTGTCTCGTCCATCGCATTGGAGTGCGTAAAGAGTGAGGAGTATTTAGTGTGGATATATTTCAGTATTTAGAAGAGGTGCAAGAGGATGCCTTTTCGTTAGCAGTAGAGCAAATAGAAGCGAAGTATTATGATATTTGTTGCATGTTGGCGTCTACAGAATATGCAGAACGAATTAAAGCAATTGATTTAGAGTCATATAAGGAAAGTATTAGAGTAGGTTTGGATGCAGCTGTAGAAATGGCTACTAATGAAGAAGCAAAGGCGATTTATTTTGAGTATGATCTTGATAACGAGTGGAATAGTCAGTTTTATCCCGCATTAACGGGCAGTAAGACCCCCACCTCAAAATTCAGCGAAAGCAAAGAAGTTACGTGGGAAGTCAACTGCCCGTAAAAGCCCGATTGGTTCAACTAATAATCAGTGGGGATGAAGAACGCCCCCACTGATTAAAGTTTCACTTTATATTTGTGAGGAATATGTTTCAATGGAAGAAGAGGACGATAATTGGGCTTCAGAATGGACATATAATATTGAGGGGCCGGGGTCTGTAGAATTAGCGGATATGTATAATGAAAATGGCTTTGACACAAGTGAAAAAGCAATCGGTATAACTTTATATTTAATTGCTAAAACGCTGTGTAGTTTTATAAGTGTACGTAGTGAAGTGCAAAGTAATATACCGATTTGTATTGGTTTTCACGACCAAGATCCAATTATACGAACAGGCAGAGACTAAGAATCTCTGCCTGCTTTTTATTTCTTTTCAAAAGTAGTAATTAAAACGCTACATATAATGAGAATACCACCAATGAAAAAGTTACTATTTAATGTTTCATTTAAGAGCAACCAACCAAGTAACGATCCAACGATAGGTTGGAAGAAGAAAAATAAGGAACCGATGCTTGCATCCAGTAATTCTAATCCTTTATTCCAAAGGAAAAAGGCACCTGCTGTTGAGACGATTCCTAAGTATAATACGCCTAATATTACGTACGTATTTACTGTTCCGATAGAGGCCGCTTGTAGCTCCCATATCATAAAAGGTGTAATAAAAAAGAGTGAAAAGAAAATTGCGTACGTTGTAATAACTAAGGATGAAAATTGGATTGAAGCGATTTTTACATAAATAGATAGTAAAGCCCACGTAATAGCGGCTCCAACTAAAATGATTGTTCCGATAAAATAGGAGCCGATTTCAATATCCCATCCGATTACGATAATGACACCGATTGTCGCTATTATAGTAGATAAAAGTCTACGAGCAGTTAGTTTTTCTTTCAAAATGAGCGCTGCAAATATAACCATAAATGCAGGTGTAGCTGATGTAACTAACGAGCCTGTATGAGCGTCGGATAATTTTGTTCCGATAAATTGGCATGTGATTGAAATGAAATAGCCGATAAATCCAATCCAAGCGAATAATAGCCAATCTTTTTTGCGAATGGTTGCTTTTTTCTTTTGCTTTTTCTCAGCTATTTTCAAAATGAAATACAAAACAACAAAAGCGATAATAAAGCGTAACCAAACGAGTGTCAGTGGTGGGATAAAATCGAGTATGTATTTGCTAACAACATACATACCACCCCATATACTTGCTGTTAGTGATAAATATATAGCTCCTAAAATTGTTTGTTTCATGTAAAGTACCTCCGTCTATTTTTAGGGTAATATGAGTTCCCTAAGACGAGGCGTAGTGTATGTGCTAAATGAATGCCCGTCTTAGTTTATAGACGGCCTACAGGCTGATCGTTTTCGAATGAAGTGTTGTAGTACATGAGTGCATTCCTCCTTCATATTTTATAATGATATTATAACTTAATTTTCAGTTTATTGTACTGGGTTATTTTTTTAGAAATAGAACGGTATGTTCTAAAATAAGAAAATTTGAAAAGAACAGGTGATTTCATAAATATATTTGGCTAGCACGTAATTAATGAAATTTAATAATTTAATTATATAAGTAGAATCATATTCTATAAGTTTAAGAAAATATATGAAGTTGTGTATAAATTGTGAATAATAAACCGTCACGTTTGACTGTACAGTTTATGTGTTGTATGATGTAAGTAATATAAACAAGGGGGGAAGATCGTTGGGAAGGTGTATCGAATCGGACAGTTGGCTCTCATGGCTCACGTGTCGAAACGAACGATTGATTATTATACGAATCTAGGTATCTTAAAAGCGGAGCGATCTCAATCTAATTATCGCTATTACGACGAAACAGCATTTGAGACATTACAATTTATTGAGAAGTGCAAAGAAATGCATATGCCGCTTTGTGAGATTAAAGAGAAAATCGAGGAGAAGAAGAAGCTGCTCGGTATCAATGAACACGTTTCGAAACAAGTGAATGAAGTGACAGACCATATTCACCGATTAGAAGTGGAGCTTACTGAGTTAAAACCGCTTTTAGATGAATTGACTGATTCACAACGTGAAAAAATATCGAAATCTTTATCAGGTCAAACGACAGCTTTAATACAGACACTTGCTCTATTATTATAGAATAAGTGAAATCCGACCTCTTTAATTTTTGTATCGGGCTATGTTTTCTAACAAATAAATAAGAAAACATTATAGTATACAGGAGGTGGACACCTTAGTTTTTTAACTAAGGGGATTCATTGGAAATATTTAATTTAGTCATGGTTGCGATTTTAATCGCATTTACTGGATTTTTCGTAGCAGCAGAGTTTGCGATTGTAAAGATACGTTCAAGCCGTATCGATCAGCTTGTTGCGGAAGGAAAACGCGGTGCTTTAGCAGCGAAAAAGGTAACAACAAATTTAGATGAATATTTATCTGCTTGTCAATTAGGTATTACAGTTACAGCTATGGGATTAGGTTGGTTAGGTGAACCGACAATCGAAAAGTTATTACACCCGTTATTTGAGAAATGGAACTTAAATCCTTCTATTTCATCAGTATTAACATTTGGTCTTGCTTTTATGATTATGACGTATTTACACGTTGTAGTAGGGGAATTAGCTCCGAAAACGATGGCAATTCAAAAGGCTGAAAGGGTAACGTTATTATTGGCAGGTCCATTAATGATGTTCTATAAAGTAATGTATCCATTTATTTGGGTATTGAACGGTTCAGCTCGTGTGATAACTGGTTTATTCGGTTTAAAGCCAGCTTCAGAACATGAAGTAGCTCATACAGAAGAAGAATTACGTCTTATCCTTTCAGATAGCTATGAAAGCGGCGAAATTAATCAAGCTGAATACAAGTATGTAAATAACATTTTTGAATTTGATAATCGTATTGCGAAAGAGATTATGGTACCGCGAACAGAAATCATTGGTTTCTACCTGGAAGATTCAGTAGAAGAACACATGAAAGTAATCCAAAATGAGCGATACACACGTTATCCGATTTTTGGGGAAGATAAAGATGATATTATCGGTATGGTCAACGTAAAAGATTTCTTTATTCGATATATGACCGAGGATCAAAAAGATTTATCATTTATTCGCTCGTATATGCGTCCGATTATTGAAGTGATGGAAACGACTCCAATTCACGATTTATTACTTCAAATGCAGAAAAAGCGAATTCCGATGGCTGTTTTATATGATGAGTACGGAGGAACAGCCGGAATTGTAACGCTTGAAGATATCTTGGAGGAAATCGTCGGCGAAATTCGTGACGAATATGATGAAGATGAAGCACCACCAATTCAACATGTGAACGAGCAACATATCATTGTTGATGGAAAAGTGCTTATCTCAGAAGTGAAAGATTTATTTGGATTACACATCGAAGAAGATGATGTGGATACAATCGGTGGATGGATTATGATGCAAAATCATGAAATCGAAGAAGGACAACACGTTGAGGCGGAAGGTTATGAATTTAAAGTGTTAGAAAAAGACGCTTACCAAATTAAACGTGTTGAAATTCGTAAGATGGAACAAGAACAAGAAGAAGAGAAAGCAGCAACTGTGTAAGTTGCTGCTTTTCTTCTAAAGTACAAAAAATGAGAACTTAGGAGCGGATATTTTGATTCAAGAAGCCTTACGTGTATATCGATTACAATTGTATGTGATCTTTAGTGGTTTACTACTTATGTGGACGATTACTCCGTTTGGAAAACAAGTGACAGGGTTTGGTATTGGATTAGCAGTAAGCGCCTATTGTCTTTGGTTATTAGCTCGCAGGGTGGAGAAACTCGGAAAAAGTATCGTAATGAAGGAAAAGGCTCCTGGGTTAGGAGTTCTAAACCGATTTGCAGCTGCCATTTTAGGAGCAATCATCATGTATGAAATTGAGCATGAAATGGAAATGTGGGCATTTGGTACAGGCATTTTAGGTGGTCACTTTTTAATGATTGCAAATTTAGCTTATGCGAATATGCAGTTAGTGAAAGAGGAAGAGGAAGAGAAGCAAAGGGAACATGCTTCGAAAAACATAGAGCTATGATGAAAGGGGCCTAATGGGGTTCCTTTTTTGTGTTTAAGTGAGCTAATGAAAGGAATCAATTTTACGACAAATATAATACGCTTCTTTTTTTCGTTTTTCAATAGTATGAAAAATAATGTAAAAAAATTTAAAAACCCATCGATTTCTAAAGGTTATGTATGTTATTATGACAAAAGACTTTTTGAAAGAGGTGGATACCAATGTTACAAGCGTTACTTATTTTTGTGCTTCAAATTATTTATGTTCCAATTTTAACAATCCGTACGATTTTGCTTGTAAAGAATCAAACAAGATCCGCTGCTGGTGTTGGATTGTTAGAAGGAGCTATTTACATTGTCAGTTTAGGTATTGTGTTTCAAGATTTATCAAATTGGATGAACATCGTTGCCTATGTCATTGGCTTTAGTACAGGACTTTTATTAGGCGGTTATATAGAGAATAAATTAGCAATTGGTTATATTACGTATCAAGTTAGTTTACTAGACCGTTGTAATGAATTAGTAGATGAACTACGTCACTCTGGATTTGGTGTTACGGTATTTGAAGGCGAAGGAATTAATTCTATACGTTATCGCTTAGATATCGTTGCAAAGCGCTCTAGAGAGAAAGAACTGTTAGAAATCATTAATAAAATTGCACCGAAAGCGTTTATGTCTTCTTATGAAATCCGTTCATTTAAAGGCGGATATTTAACGAAGGCGATGAAGAAGAGAGCGTTAATGAAGAAGAAAGATGAACATGCATCGTAAAGAAAAGGGGGTAGTGCAGCTTTAAAAGCATGGCATAATCCCAAAATAAAAAGAGAGGAATCAAGTTTGAAAAAGATTCCTCTCTTTTTTATGTATTATTTTTTTCTACTCTTTCTTAAATTAACAAGTAACCATACAACTTGAATAATTATTGGTAATATAAATGCAATTAATAAAACGATAAAGGCTATTAATTTCAGCTCAGGTGTTTGAGTAACACCGGTCCCATCAACCTCTCTTAGCAAAATGATAGCTGTCAATATCCCGAAAGCTATAATCCAAAATATGTTACCAATCCACCAATAAATCCATCTTCTTTTCATGCTAGCACCCCTTATATTTACCCACTGTTAAAAGTAAATTTTCGTTCGTTACATTTATAATGAAATGCCTATAAAATTAATTTTTTTTAACTGTATACCTAACTTGTTTAAAGGTTACCATTTCTCCATCTTTATCATCATCTTTTGTTTGCAAAAGTTGAACTTTTGGCTTGTAGTCCGTCCTATGAGCGTGTTCGATATCTTTAATGTTAAGCTTGTAGGATTCACCATTATTAATTTTTTGTTCCAATACTTTTTTATTAGCAACATAAATAAAGGTCACTTTATTTTCATCAATGCCCTCGGTCTTAATTTCTAATTCATTATCTTTTGTTGTAATGGTTGGTGTTAATAATTCCATACTGCCGTTTCCAGTTTCTAAAGAATTTCCTGCAATAGCTGAACATCCGGATAATATGATTCCGGTGAATAGAAGAACAGCTAATTTCTGTTTCATAACATCCCTCAATTCCATGTGAATTTTGATTTTGGTATTGCTAGATTACTAGTGTGGAGCGTAAATGTTTAGTTAGTACCCTTTTAATTGTACCATAATATGTAAATTAAAACAGGATGTATATCCAATTTAAGGGAGATTAAAAAATTTACTGATTGTTGTAAATTCGTGTGTTTTAGCTTCTATTTCAATCGAAATGTAGACGAGAGAAAGAAATTTTTTTATAGAAATTATAATTTTTACATTTTACAATAATGATAGGGAATAGATGAATTCATTTACTTCGGAGGTAGTTATTTGAACATTAATGAGAAGGCAATTGAAATGTTTGAACAAAATAAATATCAGGAAGCAATGGAACTGTTTCAACAAGCAGTACATGAATCTAGAGACGTACAATCTCTCAATAATCTGGCTTGGATGTACTTTTATGAGGAAGAGAATGATGATAAAGCTCTTGAATTAATAAGAGAAGTTGTTAAGTTGAATCCTTCTTCATACTTTCCTTATAACATCTTAGGGGAAATTTACACGAAACAAGAAAAATGGGAAGAAGCGAAAGAAGTATTGCAAAAATCTATTTCGATGCAACCATCGGATGAAGCATTTCACAATGTAGCTGTAGCGCATTATAACCTTGGAGAGTTAGAAAAAGCTTCGGAATTTTTTTTGCGAGTTGCAGGGGATTCGGACTATATAATGTATAGCTATGTAAAATGCTTAATTGATTTAGGGCGAACGACAGAAGCGAAAGAGAAGTTAGATGCTTTTAACAGGAAATCTGATAATTTTTTAGGAGAAATTCATGTAGCAGATTTATATGTTGAGTTGAATTGCTATAACGAAGCAATTGAATGGTTCGAAAAGGGATACAAAGAAGTTTGGAAAAGTCCTAACTGGATTGGTAGGTTTGTATATGCTCTATATAAAGCTAATAATTTCTCCCGTATAAATGAAGTTATACAGGAATCTATCGAAGCGAAAACATCAGAAATAGAAGATGTTCAGAATGAAGAAGTAGAAGAAAACTGGACAGAAAAAGATAAGAAAGAGTTAATTGAGGAATATACAGAAGAGAATAATTGTTATAAAACAATGATAGAACGTATCAAATCTGGATATGTTCCAGGGTTAGAATTTGAAACTTATCATTTAGGGGGGGGCTATTTATTTAGTTGTAAAAGACATAATCATCTTGAATATGAAAAATAAAAAGATTCGACTGTCAAGTATGATGGTCGAATTTTTTTATTATAGGTTGCTTGTCTAAAGGTACCATTTCAATTGTAATGTGTTAAAGAGGTTTCGTCTCATTACATAGGTATATATCCTCTTTAGAGCTCCCTTTTTTAATATTTAAAATATGGAGTGAAATAAAACCAATAACTCCTATTCCGCCGAAAATAAGCCATGGTGTATACATTCCGTTTAAATTGGATGTAAACGATGTCCCGGTATAGTTACCGATGATAAAACCAAATGCGAGTGATAGTTGATAAAATCCGAAGAAAGTGGCTGTATATGATTCATTACTGTAATTTGCAATAGCGATATCAGCGTTAGGTAATACGAGTGTTTCACCGATTGTAAATAAAATTACACAAATAAAGAGCCAATATGGGTGTTGAAATAAAGGAATGAGTAAAAAGGAAATACTCATTAATAAAACACCGTATTTAATAATCGAAAGTGTGTTGTATTTGTGGAATAATTTTCGGAATAATACCATAAATATGACGCCTGTTATCGCATTTATCGTAATAACGAGTGTAGCAAGTTGATTGCTATTACTAATGTTTTTCATATGAAGTGGAAGTGCGACAGTAAGCTGAGTAAACATAATATAGAAGAAAATCATGATAAAGGAAAACAGAAGGAAAGACTTGTTTTGTAAGATGGCCTGTATTCCTAATGTAATAGACGTGTTTTCAGTAGTGACATGGAAGTGATTTTTAAGTAAGGAAAAGATAAAAGCAAATAACAGCATAAGAGATCCTGTTAGAGAGAAAGCGTAGAGTGGATCGAGTAAGAGTAAGAACCCTCCTGCAATTGGTCCGATTATTGCACCGCAATTAAAGCTAAGGTTTAAATATGTAAATAAATTTTTTCTCAAATGAGCTGGCTGTGAGCCAAATATAGCGCGAGCGGCAGGTTCGTAAAATGCAGTTCCGAAGCCAATAAGTGCAGAAGAAATAGAAATTGTATAGAAATCAGAGCATATTCCTAAAGCGATAAATCCGATTCCTCTCAAAAATAAACCAGCTATCATCATAATGATATAGCCTATTTTGTCAGCAATTAACCCTGAGAATAATGGGATAACTCGTGATGTAATTGTCATAACCGTCAACACTGTTCCTACTTGGACAGCAGAAAAATGAAGAAAGGTTAATAGATAAATAGCTAAAAATGCGTATACTGCAAAATACCCAAAAGACATAAAAAATGAAGAAATAAGCATGAAACGTATCGGTGTTGAGAAACTTTTCATAGAAATCCCCCTAATTATGTAACCAGTAAAATTATTTGATGGTTAACTATTTTATACTATAATTATACATAAAGTCAGAAAAAAGTAAATTTTAAGAAGAAGGTGGATCGAATTGAATCAAAACGCTCCAAATGAACTAGAATATATTCGGGAATTTTTAAATACATGGAGAATACCAAACGATACGAGAGAGCCAATTGATTTGCTGCAAACAAAAGAAGATATAAAGCTCTTTATGAAAGAATATTTTGATGAAGAGTTTCCATTTCATACGATAGAGGAATTAAGAGGTTTTCGAGAAGATATTCGGATGACAATTGAAGGCGAAGGATCATTGCAAAAATGGTTAGAGGAATACCCATTTCATGTACATATAAAGGAAGATATGAAAGGTATTACATATGAACCAGTATATGAAGAGAATGTGTATACAAAAGTGCTAAGCATTGTGTTAATGTCAATTCAAGAAAATGTGTGGGGAAGGTTAAAAGCATGTCCAGATTGTCGCTGGGTATTTTATGATTATTCGCGAAATGGAAGTAAAAGATGGTGCGGTATGTATGCTGGAGAAGAAGGAGGAAGAGCATGCGGGACGATTGCAAAAGTGAAAAACTACCGGGCGAAGAGAAAAGGGCGATCTGGTTATGATATGTAAGTAATATTAGAGAAAGAAAAATGGATGGGGGGAATGATATGGAAGGCACACAAATGTTAGCTTTAAACAAAAAGTGTTGGGATACAGTTGCACCATATTTCTTTCAAGTGGATTGTTTACCGAAATATGGTCCGTATACGGCGTCTGAAGATGAGATTCATTTGTTCGATTCAATTAGAAATAAAAAAGTTCTTGATATTGGGTGTGGAAGTGGACATTCGTTGCAATATATGGCAGAGCATAGGGCAGAGGAAGTATGGGGTCTTGATCTTTCAAGTGAACAAATTAAAACAGCGAATAAAACGTAAAAGCGTTGGAATCCAAAGTTAATATGCGGAGCAATGGAAGAAGAAGGAGATATTCAGAAAGGGTATTTTGATATTATATATTCCATTTATGCATTAGGTTGGACTTCAAATTTAGGAAAAACAGTAGAGTTTATATATTCCTATTTAAAGCCAGGAGAAAGTTTTATTTTTAGTTGGGAGCACCCAGTATATTCAAACTTACAATATGGTACAGAAGAAGTTGCTATAAAGTCTTCTTATCATGAGGAAACGTCCATTACGTTTGAAACATTTAAAGGAGAAAATGTACAAGCGATATTATATAAGAGAAAAATAAGTACATATATAAATGAGTTAAATAGAGCAGGCTTTATAATTGAGAGAATAGAAGAGCCTGAACCATCGAGCTCGTTTGATGGAGAACTAGCTGAGCCGTCTACGAAATATTATTCTTTATATAAAGCTAGGATGGTACCAACTACTTTTATTATTAAGGCGAGGAAATAAATTGTTTTATAAAAAGAAGCCTATCGTTTC
Source organism: Bacillus sp. AFS012607 (assembly GCF_002558005.1). Taxonomy (NCBI): domain Bacteria; kingdom Bacillati; phylum Bacillota; class Bacilli; order Caryophanales; family Bacillaceae; genus Bacillus; species Bacillus sp. AFS012607. The sequence goes on along the minus strand of NZ_NTVM01000002.1, from coordinate 393,300 downwards.
AAATAGTTGAAATGATAGGCTTCTTTATTTTTAAAAAATAAGGTCAGAGGTGTACTTTTTTTTTAAAAATGCATTTCATATAAAAGGTGTAATGATTTTAGGGAAGGGGGATTGTTGTGCGTCATCATAAAAATTGCAAAAAATTCGGAGTGGCACTGCCTCTTCCGCTTATAGGTGCAACTGGTCCAATAGGTAATAGTGGCCCTGTAGGTCCAACTGGAGGGCATGAAGGTCCTGTTGGTCCAACAGGGACGACTGGACCGACGGGAGCAACTGGTCCCCAAGGACCTCAAGGTATCAGGGGAATACAAGGTTCGCGAGGGACAACAGGAGCGCAGGGAATACAAGGAGCTGTTGGTGATACCGGAGAGCAAGGTATAACTGGTCCAACTGGCCTCCAAGGTGCTCAAGGATTAATCGGAAACCAAGGTCCAATTGGTGATATTGGGGTACAAGGATTAGAAGGAACACAGGGAGCTACGGGTCCTGCTGGTAGTCAAGGAATACAGGGCATACAAGGAATACAAGGGGAAGTAGGTGAGCGAGGACAAACGGGGGCACAAGGAATACAAGGAGAGAGAGGGGTAACTGGAGTTCCAGGGGTAACTGGTTCCCAAGGTCCTCAAGGTGTTCAAGGGATACAAGGAGAGCAAGGGGCTACTGGTATACAAGGAGAAGACGGCGCTCAAGGAATACAAGGAATTACTGGAGAACAAGGACACCAAGGTGATCAAGGGGCACAAGGTGTAGTAGGACCAACTGGTTCTACTGGAATACAAGGTCCTCAAGGTATAAGCGGAATAAAGGGAATAACCGGTGTAACAGGCCCTCAAGGTCCACAAGGAGTTCAAGGAATACAAGGAGTAAGTGGATCCACAGGTTTTCAAGGAGCAAAAGGAGTACGAGGGATAACAGGAGCAACTGGTCCTACTGGTACACAAGGCTCAGAAGGACCACCGGGTGGTCCGACGGGAACAACCGGTCCAATTGGTCCATCTAGTGGAGTGACTGGTCCATCAGGTCCACCCGGCCCGCCAGGAGGTCCAACAGGTCCAACGGGTGCGACTGGTTCAACAGGTGTAAGCGGAGGGATAGGACCAATTGGAGCGCAAGGAGTGCAAGGTATAACAGGTCCAACAGGTCCTCAAGGTGTAAGGGGAGTCCAAGGTTCCCAAGGTGTAGTTGGAGCAGTTGGAGTCCAAGGGGCACAAGGTCCTCAAGGTAACCCAGGTATAACGGGTCCAACGGGTGCAGAAGGTTCTCAAGGAATACAAGGTACGCGTGGAGTAACTGGTCCGACAGGTGCAGAAGGCCCTAAAGGTATTCAAGGTATTCAAGGTGTAATAGGCCCAACAGGTGCACAAGGAATGGTGGGAGTACAAGGGATAGCCGGTCCAGCTGGTGTTACAGGAGCGGAAGGAGTTCAAGGTGAACAAGGAATCCGAGGAGCAACTGGTCCAGCTGGAGCGCAAGGTATACAAGGAGTACAAGGAATTCAAGGGGAAACAGGAGCAGCTGGAGCACAAGGTCCTCAAGGAGTTCAAGGGATACAAGGGACTACGGGATTGACGGGTGCACAAGGTGCACAAGGTCTTCAAGGAGTGCAAGGAATAATCGGTCCGACTGGAGCTATTGGTTTGCAAGGTCCTCAAGGATTACAAGGAATAACGGGTCCAACAGGAGTTCAAGGAGTGCAAGGAATACAAGGAGTGCAAGGAATAATCGGTCCAACAGGAGCACAAGGAATTAGAGGTCCCCAAGGAAATACAGGGGAGGTCGGTATAACTGGCCCTCAAGGAGTCCAAGGGGCACAAGGTAGTCAAGGACCCCAAGGCCCACAAGGGAATATTGGAATTACTGGTGCAACGGGTGAAACTGGAGCTACTGGAGCAACCGGGTCAACTGGACCACAAGGTGTGCAAGGTGTTCAAGGGATTACGGGAATACAAGGAATAACAGGAATGACAGGCGATATAGGTGCAACGGGTCCGCAAGGAATACAAGGTATACAAGGAATTCAAGGTTTGCAAGGCCCAATTGGAGCAAGTGGGGTGACAGGTGCTAGTGGTAGTATAGGCCCAGTTGGAGCGCAAGGTAGTCAGGGGCAAAACGGAGCGGTTGGACCAACAGGCGCAACTGGTAATGTAGGATCAATAGGTTTCTCGGGGATAGCAGGAGCGACTGGAGCGACTGGTTTACCTAGTGGGGGCGGTTATTTCTTTTCCACTGCAACGAGTACAATTGCAGCGAGTGCGCTAATACCAATTAATTCTGGTTCTACAATTTTTGGAGCAGGAGTTAGTTTAACAAATGCGACAACTATAACGTTAAGTACGCCAGGGATATATTTAATAAGTTATTATTTTCAAGGGGATGCAATTTTGGGGAATGAAACGATTTCGGTAAGGCTTGTTTTAAACGGAACGCAAGTCGCAGGGAGTTTTATTCTTTATGTTACAAAAGGTAATTTTATATTAGAACCAGCGATTTCAAATACGATGGTAATTGAAGTTACTTCTCCAAATTCCACTTTGTCATTACAAAATGGTCCATTAGCTATTGGGCATGTAACGACATTAGCGGGAGTAATAACAGCTAGCTTAAACATATTACAAATAGTTTGATGCGTTACAAACGGGAGGAGATGCTTGTGAAGAATCAAGATAAGTGTAGTAAGTTTCAAGCACCTATTCCTTTTCCGCCGCCAGGTATTACGGGGCCCACTGGACCAACCGGTCCAACAGGTGCTTTAGGTGGACCAACTGGACCGCAGGGAATACAAGGCGTACAAGGTCCAATCGGTCCAACAGGTCCGACAGGAATACAAGGGGTGCAAGGGGTACAGGGAGAAAATGGTCCAACAGGTCCAACAGGTTTAACTGGACCACAAGGCTCTCAAGGTAGTCAAGGACCTATGGGAGAACAAGGCCCACAGGGAATACAAGGTGTTCAAGGAATTCAAGGCGAAAGAGGTCCGACAGGTCCAACTGGTATTCAGGGGATACAAGGAATTCCTGGTCCAATCGGTCCAACAGGTTCAACAGGAATACAAGGCATACAAGGAATGCAAGGGGAAGTCGGTCCGACAGGTCCAACAGGAATACAAGGTATACAAGGAGTGCAAGGGGACAATGGTCCAACAGGTCCGACTGGAAATACTGGTATACAAGGTGTTCAAGGTAATTTAGGAAGTAGTGGTTTACAAGGTATAACAGGAATACAAGGAATACAGGGTCTAATTGGTCCAACAGGCCCAACAGGTTCTCAAGGAATCCAAGGGGAACAGGGGCCAATGGGGCCACAAGGGGAAACTGGTGTTCAAGGTTTACAAGGTCCCCAGGGAGAAATGGGGCAGGTAGGTCCAACCGGTTCTCAAGGAATCCAAGGAGTGCAAGGTGTAATCGGTCCGACAGGGGCAACTGGTTTACAAGGGGATCCAGGTCCAACTGGATCAACCGGATCAACTGGGATAACCGGTCCGACTGGTTCTGCAACGGGTCCAACAGGAGCAACCGGTCCAACCGGTCCTCCGGGAGGCCCAACCGGTCCAACCGGTCCAGCAGGATCACCAGGGGGTCCAACTGGTCCGACAGGAGCAACAGGGGCAACAGGGGCGACAGGAGCAACAGGGGCAACAGGGGCGACAGGAGCAACAGGAGCAACAGGAATCCAAGGAGTGCAAGGAATACAGGGTCCAACAGGAGCAACCGGTTTAACAGGTTTGCAAGGGGTACAGGGGCCGATGGGGGCAACAGGTCCAACGGGTGACCAAGGCATTCAAGGTCCACAAGGGATACAAGGAGTAACCGGCCCGACAGGTCCGCAAGGTCTACAAGGATTACAAGGCTCAATCGGCCCAACCGGTCCGACAGGTCCCCAAGGAGTGCAAGGGGCACAGGGTCCAATCGGTCCAACCGGCCCACAAGGGGTTCAAGGTATACAAGGTGAGCAAGGAGTAAGGGGAGCGACAGGTCCAACTGGTTTACAAGGTCTACAAGGCGTACAAGGTCCGAGTGGCCCAACTGGCCCACAAGGAGTGCAAGGCGTACAAGGTCCGAGTGGCATAACAGGCCCAACCGGTCCTCAAGGAATACAAGGTATCCAGGGACCGCAAGGAAGTATAGGCCCAACCGGTCCTCAAGGAATACAAGGAGTGCAAGGTCCCCAAGGTCCAACAGGTCCGACAGGGGCAACGGGTCCTCAAGGAATTCAGGGAATCCAAGGTCCGATTGGTCCAACTGGTCCCCAAGGAATTCAGGGGATACAAGGAGTGCAAGGTCCAATCGGCCCAACTGGTCCAACCGGCCCTCAAGGTCTACAAGGAATAACCGGCCAGGCGGGCCCAACCGGTCCAACAGGAGCAACCGGTCCGACTGGAGAAACGGGTCCCCAAGGTCCTCAAGGAATTCAAGGATCACAAGGAGAAATGGGTCCAACGGGAGCAACCGGCCCGACTGGAGAAACGGGTCCCCAAGGTCTTCAAGGAATCCAAGGTCCCCAAGGGATAACGGGTCCAACGGGAGCAACCGGCCCGACTGGAGAAACGGGTCCCCAAGGTCTTCAAGGAATCCAAGGTCTCCAAGGGATAACAGGTTCGACGGGAGCAACCGGCCAGACGGGAGTGACTGGTGCCACTGGCCCGACTGGAATACAAGGCATACAAGGAATAACTGGAGCAACAGGGGGAACGGGAGTAACAGGCCCAACCGGCGCCACTGGTCCAACCGGCTTAACTGGAGCAACAGGATCATCTGCTATATCGACAGGTGGTGGCTATTTCTTTTCTACATCAACAAGCACAATTGCAGCAAGTGCCAATATTCCAATTAACTCGGGATCCACTGTATATGGAACTGGTGTATCTTTAACTAGTGCTACAACTGTCACAGTATCGACGCCAGGAATATATTTAGTAAGCTACTATTTCCAAGGGGACGCGACTGGTGGGAATGAAGTAGTATCTGTAAGATTACTATTAAATGGAACACAAGTAACAGGGAGTTTTATACAAAATGTAACGACATCAACTGTAGTATTGGAACCATCTATTTCAAATACGCTTCTTGTAAATGTAGCTAGTGCAAATTCAACGTTTATATTACAAAATGGCCCGCTCGGTGTTGGGCATGTGACTACAATAGCAGGTACGATTACGGCAAGTTTAAATGTAGTGAGAATATTATAAGAAATATAAAAACACAAGGAATGTCTTTTTAGACACACCTTGTGTTTTTGATGTTAAATGAACAATTTTTTATCCTGCATTAACGGGCAGTAAGACACCCGCTACAAAATTCAGCTAGAGTAAAGAAGTTAGGTGATAGATCAACGGACCGTAAAAGCCCGATTGGTTTAACTAATAATCAGTGGGGATGCCCCCACTGATTAAAGTTTTGCTTTATCTTTTTGGCTGAAAAATATGTTGAAAGAAGTATTTGTGATGTAAGTTATCTACAATTTTATTTGCTTGATATGTGCGATGTTGTTCGAGTCGAAGTCTTTGCTCCATCATTTTTATTGCGTGATCAGATAAACGTAACATAATACATATCTCCTTTTCTATAAATATAGGTGACTATTTGATATCGATCCCATATTTATAATTAAGGAGGCAAAATGTGTAACATAGGCAAAAAGCACCTTCCTCTCCCATTACGCTTACGAGGTTAGCTGTCGGACTCGGGAAGTGAGAGTTTCCCTACTTAAAAAAAGATTCGCCCCAAGTAGCATAGCTACAAAATTGGTTCCCCCGCTCCAAAATTTGGACTCAGCAAAAGGTATTATAAGGTAAAAGGTAACATAAATAAAACGATTAGTCAAATTATTTTATTTTTTCTGTTTTTTTTTAGTTGTGTAAGTACTATTCCATCAGGTAGTTCGGTGTATGTTACTTCAAGGAAGCCGTGTTTTTTATATAATGCGATAGCAGGGGTATTTGCTTTACCTGTTTGTACAATGTATGTCATAGAAGAAGGGAACATGTTAAATATATAAATTAGGAGTTTCGTCGCAATTCCTTTTTGAAAAAAATCGGGCGATACAACTAACCTGTGGATATCAATTAGTTTTTCTTCTTGTACAAAAGAAATAAAGCCGACAAGTTTATTTTCAGAAAAATATCCATAGAATGTTTCAACGCAACTTTGAATATCGTTTACAGTATCATATAAACGGGGTATGGCAGTACTATTTAAGTAGTCCCCTTCAACTTTATAGGCTGGAATTTGAACTTGTAAAATGGATGTTGCTACTTCAAAAGAAGTGGAATTTAACTTAAGAATCATAGATAATGAAGCCTCCTTTGAATATGGTATATTAATATAATTGCTTTATGGGTGAGTTTGACAATATTTTTCTTTTTTGCATATAATATATGTATCTCCATATGTAAAATAGTAGTAAATATATTTCTATAGTGAAATATGATTAGCAATGATAAATACATATGTTTGTATTGAATCATACAAACTATAATAGAAATGGAGGACTAAAAATGGGATGGATTATCACATTAATAGTTGGTGCTATTATAGGTGCAATTGCTAGTTCTATAACGGGTAAAAATTTCCCAGGTGGTATGTTCGGAAATATTATCGCAGGTTTATTAGGTGCTTCGTTAGGTGGTAGATTATTTGGATCCTTTGGGCCATCATTTGGTGGGATTCATGTCGTGCCGGCATTATTAGGTGCAATCGTGTTAATTCTTATTGTATCATTTGTAGTGAAAGCTGCAAGGAAATAGAGATATAGATTATGATGAAGAGCCCTGAATAAGGGCTTTTCATCATTCGAAGAGGTGGTTTCATTGGAGAAAATAAATATAAGAAAAAGAGATAAGTTAAGAAAGTTTTTTAGAGAACAAAATTATTTGGCGGTATTGCTTGGATTTGCGTTATTGTTTATTAATATTTTATTACTAACAAAAATATCATTTGTTTTTACACCGTTTATCGTATTTTTAAAAACAATTTTCTTCCCAGTACTATTGGCAGGCGTGCTATTCTATATTTTGCATCCATTCGTTTCACTTTTAGAAAAGAAAGGTGTTTCAAGAATCGTATCGATAGCCTCAATATACTTAATAGTAATCGGATTATTTGTGTTTTTAGTTGTAACTGTTATCCCTATTATTAAAGATCAAATTGATGCATTAATTGATAACTTACCGTACTTTGGCCATGAGATTGAACAAGCAGCGCGTAGATTCGGGGAAAGTAATTTACTTGGTAAAATTCAGGAGAATTTAAATATTAATGTTGCGAATATGGTAAAAGACTATACAGTTGATTTTACAAAGTCATTATCATCAGTAACTGGGAATGTAACTGGATTCTTGAGTACTGTTACAGAGGTTGTTTTAACATTTGTAATGGTTCCATTTATATTGTTCTATCTTTTAAAAGATGGCGAACAATTGCCGAATCACTTCTTAAAATTCATTTCAGAACAAAGACAACCAGCAGCAATGAGAATACTAGATGATATGCACTATGCGATTAGCTCGTATATTAGAGGGCAAATTATCGTGAGCTTGTTTATCGGTATTATGCTATTAATCGGTTATCTTATTATCGGTATTAAATATGCGGTACTACTTGCGATTTTAGCGATGATTGTAAATATCGTTCCGTACGTAGGACCAATTATTGCTATTACACCAGCGTTAATTATCGCATTTATTGACTCGCCAGCAATGGTGTTAAAAGTAATCATTGTTATGATGGTTGTACAATTAGCAGAAGGTAAATTTATTTCTCCTCAAGTAATGGGGAAAAAGCTAGATATTCACCCAATTACAATCATATTTATCATTTTAACTGCCGGAAACTTATTCGGGATTATGGGCATTATTTTAGCCATTCCAGGATACGCGATATTAAAAGTGTTAGTTACGCACGGTTATAGATTTATTAAGTTGAATACGTGAAAAAAGAGCTAAAACAGTGGGAACTGTTTTAGCTCTTTTTTATTAACAATTCATTTGCATATTGGCGCGCCCATTGATCCGCTTCTAATATAGCATCTAGTGAAAGGTCTTTTACGTTATGATGAGCTTCAACTGTTTTGTAAATTGTTTTTTCAATATCGAAAAAGACAATTTCATTTTTTAAGAATCGTGCATTCGCAATTTCATTTGCTGCATTTAATACAGCGGGAGTAGTACCACCGATTTTGCCACATTCATATGCGTATTGTAGACAAGGGAACTTCTCTAAATCTGGTTTTTCAAAATGTAAACTACTGATTTCTAATAAATTTAATTTTTTATAGGAAGAAGGTAGCCGAGTAGGATAGTGAAACGCATATTGAATAGGCATTCTCATATCAGGAGCACCGAGCTGTGCCATAACTGATCCATCAATAAATTCTACTAAAGAATGAATGATGCTTTCTTTATGAATCATTACATCAATTTTTTCATACGGAATATCAAATAGCCATCTCGCTTCCATTACTTCGAATCCTTTATTCATTAATGTGGCAGAATCAATCGTTAGTTTTGCGCCCATTAACCAGTTTGGATGTTTTAAAGCGTCCTTAGCTTGTAACGTTTGCATTTCTTCACGTGTTTTATCACGAAAAGCACCACCGGAAGCTGTTACAATTAACTTCTCAATCTCTTTATTATTTTCTCCGTTTAAACATTGGAAAATAGCTGAATGCTCACTATCTACTGGAATTAAGCGACATCCGTTTTGTTTCGCTAGTTCAGTTACGATATGTCCAGCTGCAACTAAAGTTTCTTTATTAGCAATAGCGATATCTTTCTTCGCTTTTAATGCTTCAATTGTTGGGAGTAATCCTGAAACACCGACAACAGAACTTAATACAAGATTTGAATCAGGGTGAGTAGCTACTGCAATTAAGCCATCAGTCCCGTGTGTGATTTTTGTATTTGCTGAAATACGCGTACGAAGCGTGTCTGCTAAGTCTTTTGTCGCAACGCTTACAATACGAGGTTGAAACGTTTTGATTTGTTGCTCAAGAAGATCAATGTTATAATTTGCGGTTAAACCGACGATTTTGAAATGTTCAGGATGAGCTGAAATAACATCTAATGCAGATGTGCCGATGGATCCTGTGGAACCTAAAATGGATATATATTTTACCATGAAAAAACCTCCAAAGTTGTTTTGAATATTTCTGCAAACCTATATAAGATTAGACAATTGAAGTGGAAATTCCTGCTATATAAAATAGAAAATTCGGGTTTGTTTGGAAGTGGAATGTGATAAACTGTAAAAAAATAACGAAAAAGCAATGAAAGAGAAGAGTACATATTCGAAACTTTTCAGAGAGCTGATATGTGGTGAGAATCAGTAAGGGATGAATATGGAATGGGCTTTGGAGCTTCTAACTGAAATGAGTAGGTAAAGACGGTTACTTCACGTTAAGAAGTTGAAGTGAGCTATAATGATAGCTAATTAAGGTGGTACCGCGGGAGTTTCTCGTCCTTTTTAAGGATGAGAGGCTCTTTTTATTTTGAGAAAGGAGGAGTTAGTGTGAGTGAAAAAATAATGTTAACAGGAATTAAGCCGACAGGTTATCCGCATTTAGGAAATTATATTGGCGCGATTAAACCTGCATTACAAATGTTAAAGAATAATGAAGGAAAAGCATTGTACTTTATAGCTGATTATCATGCATTAAATGCTGTGCATGATTCAGAAAAGTTCAGCAGTTATACGAAAGAGGTAGCAGCTACTTGGTTATCGCTTGGACTTGGGGAAGATGTTATTTTTTATAGACAAACAGAAGTGCCGGAGATTCTAGAATTAGCTTGGATATTAGCTTGCTTAACTCCGAAAGGACTTATGAACCGTGCTCATGCGTATAAAGCGAAGGTGGAGCAAAATAAAGAAGCGGGTTTAGAGATAGATGCAGGAGTGAATATGGGATTATATACGTATCCGATCTTAATGGCGGCGGATATATTACTATTTCAAGCTACTCATGTACCAGTTGGGAAAGATCAAATTCAGCATATTGAAATTGCACGTGATATTGCGACGTATTTTAAGCATACATTCGGCACGACATTTACACTTCCGGAGTATGTCATACAAGAAGAAGGAGCAATATTACTAGGACTTGATGGAAGAAAGATGAGTAAAAGTTACGGGAATGTAATCCCATTATTTGCAGAGAAAGAAAAACTACGAAAGTTAATATTTAAAATCAAAACAGATTCTTCACTTCCGAATGAACCGAAAGAACTAGAAACGTTATTTATAATTTATAAAGAATTTGCGACAGAGGCTGAAATACAGTCGATCCGTGAAAAATATGAGACTGGAATCGGATGGGGTGATGTGAAAAAAGAGTTGTTTCGCGTTGTAGATCGTGAGTTAGCTGGACCTCGTGAGAAATACGCTAGGTATATGAATGAGCCAAATTTATTATACGAAGCGTTAGAAAAAGGTGCTGAGCGGGCAAGAGAAATCGCGAAGGTAAATTTAGCTGAAATTAAAAAACGGATTGGATTTGAGAGGGGGCGCTGAGCGTTCCCTTGTTTATCTATATAATATTCTTCATATTGATATGTAGAGCAAGGAATTCGCACTTCTTTTCAAAACTTATTAGTTGCATATGTTAAAAAGTATGCTAATATAGGGTTACTTATTAAATGTGTTTAATAAGTATAATTTAAGTCACTTATTAAAGAAGTTTAATAAGTGGATCTCATTCAATAAAAAAGGAGATGAATGTATGAAAACGGAGAAAGAAAAGATGGTGGCAGGAGAAATGTATATGCCAGATGATGAAGAGTTAGTAGCTGATAGAACTGAAGCAAAACGTTTAACACGCCTTTATAATGAGGCGATGGAGATAGGAGATGAAAAACGTTTTACGTTATTAAATCAGCTTTTAGGTTCTTCAGCTGATGGGAAAGCCCAAATTAATCCTGATTTTCGTTGTGATTATGGCTACAATATCCATGTTGGAAAGAGCTTTTTCGCAAATTTTAATTGTGTGATTTTGGACGTTTGTGAAGTGCGAATCGGTGATAATTGTATGTTTGCACCAGGTGTTCACATTTATACTGCTACGCATCCGTTGCATCCGGTAGAGCGGAACTCTGGTAAAGAATATGGAAAGCCAGTAAAGGTAGGTAACAATGTTTGGGTTGGCGGGGGAGCTATTATTAACCCTGGTATTTCAATTGGAGACAACGCTGTAATTGCTTCAGGGGCAGTTGTGACAAAAGATGTACCTCATAATGTAGTAGTTGGTGGTAATCCAGCTAAAGTTATTAAAACGATAGAAGAATAAAGGGCGTTTTCAACAGTTCGTAAATTATCGTATAGACAATGTGAAAGGTGTTTCATATGGAGAAATATAGTGCGGACAATCATAAAAAGAGATTACTTGCCTCTCGAAATGCTCTTTTTCTCTTATTTGCTTTGCCAGGTGTGGCATTTGCTACATGGATTTCAAGAACAGCAACTACTCGAGATATGTTAGCAGTGTCAAATGCAGAAATGGGCTGGATTTTGTTCGGACTATCTGTTGGTTCAATAATTGGTTTACTGAGTGCAAGCCGCTTCATTGACTGTAAGGGAGCTAGAGACGTTATTATAGGCAGTATGTTTTTTATGATTGTTGGATTGATTTGTTTAGGTATAAATATTTATTTTGTTTCTAGTATGGGGGCTTTTAGTAGCTTACTAGTATTTGGAGTAGGCTACGGATTGGCGGAAGTCGCATTGAATGTAGAAGGTTCTTCTATTGAGCAGAAATTAGGAACAACTCTTCTTCCGAAATTCCATGGCTTTTTTAGTGTAGGAACTTTAGTAGGCGCGCTCAGTGGTTCTGTCGCAGCGTCGCTTCACATCCCGATTCTGTATCAGTTTCTTGTGATTTCGGTCATATTTCTATTACTTGTATGTATGGTGTATCGTTTTCTTCCGCATGGAACAGGAAAGAAGGAGAAATCGCGGAACAAAAGGAGAGAGAAGCGTACTTCCTTACGTATGGAAAAAAAGGTGCTTTTAATTGGTCTTTTTGTGCTTGGAATGGCATTTGCAGAAGGTAGTGCAAATGATTGGCTACCTATCGTGATGGTAGATGGACATGAGCAAAGTATAGTGGCAGGTTCTATTATGTACGCAATTTTTGTATTAGCAATGACGTTAACTCGTATGTGTAGCAGCTATTTCCTTGATCGATTCGGTCGTGTCGCTGTCGTACGTGCCACTATTATGATGGCGATTCTAGGAATTTCAATCGTAATATTTGGGAGTAATTCGTATTTTCTAGCATTTGGTGTAGTACTGTGGGGGATTGGTGCAGCGCTAGGTTTCCCAATTGGTCTGTCAGCTGCTGGAGATGACCGTGAAAATGCGACTTCTAATGTTGCTGCAGTTTCTATCATTGGTTATACAGCCTTTTTAGTCGGACCACCATTTTTAGGGATACTTGGGGAAGCATTCGGAATACGTAATGCCTTGCTAGCGGTTTTATTATTTGTTCTTTTGTCTGGAATTGTATCGTCTATTACAAGAGAGAATACACCGAGCTAAATAAGGATTGCATGCAGCGGAAATATATCATCTCTATTGCTTTAGAAAATGATGTATGATATATTGTCAACGCAACTTATTAAAAGTGTTTAATAAGTATGTTGATTAAGGTGGTGAGCGATTTGAGTGAACAATTTGTTACTCAAAAATCAATTAAAGAGACGATCCTTCGCGGCATTCGTACGGCTCTTCTAGAGCAAGGAAGTGCGACGAAAGTTGAACTTAGTAATACATTAGAAATTAGTTTTCCAACGATAAGTAAATTTATAGAAAATATGAAACAAGATGGTGAAGTCACTTTAGTCGGTTTAGATGATTCAAGTGGCGGAAGAAGAGCGAAACGATATGCGTATAATCCAGAATATATGTTAGGATTAGCGATATTTTTAGAAAAAAATGAGACGAATTATACAATTTTTAACTGTTTAGGGGAAGTAAAAGAACAAGGGAGTACTTCAAGTGCATTAATTGATGCGGGACTAAGCGTATTAACAGAACATATAGAAAGTCTTATAGCTATGTTTCCAAAAATAAGTTCTATATCAATTGGTGTCCCTGGTGCGGTCGATAATGGGCGTATTTTCTATATTCCTGGATATGAAAAGTTTCAAAATTTTAATTTGAAAAGTCACTTTGAGGAACTGTTTTCTATACCAGTAGTAATAGAAAACGATATGAATGCTGCAGTGCTCGGGTATCATAAAAACACGAGGAATAATGACAATTCCTCTCTTGTATATTTGTATTCAGGTCAAAATGGCCCAGGTGCGGGGATTATGGTAAATGGAGATGTCGTACGCGGAAGTACATTTTTCTCAGGAGAGATATCTTTCGTTCCGCAGTATGATAATAAAAATTTCTTACAAGCTTTGAGAAGTGGGGATTCGCATAATTCAGAGGAATATAATATAGATGCTATTACTCGTTTAATAGCTACATGTATAGCTATTATTAACCCTCATACGTTTATCTTCTGTGATGATGAAGTGAATCAATTTGTAATAGATCAAATTGTAAAAAGTTGTCCGCAGTACATTCCGGCAGAACATATTCCGAAAATAACAGTGAGCAACTGGAAAGAAGATTATTTATATGGGTTAAAAAGCCTTGGACTTGATCTTATGATTACGAGAACAAATAAAGAAAATTAAATGTACTGGCAATGAAGCATCCAATTGCCAGTTGAATAACATAAAAGAAAAGGTGTCGATTATGAAAATTGAACATGTAGCAATTTGGGTGAATGATTTAGAAGGAATGTGTGATTTCTATAAACAGTACTTCGGTGGTGAAGAAAATAGCTTATATCACAATCCGAAAAAGCAGTTTGAATCTTATTTCATAACTTTTGAAGGTGGTGCGCGTCTAGAACTTATGAGACAAGTAGGGATAGACGATAAAATAAAAACACAAACAGTAGGATATGCGCATATTGCTTTTTCTGTAGGTAATAAAGAAAAGGTGAACGAATTAACTCATACATTAAGAGAAGCAGGGTACCCTGTGTTAAACGGCCCACGAACTACAGGGGATGGTTACTATGAAAGTGTAGTAAGTGATCCTGAAGGGAATCAGATTGAGATAACAATCTAACATTATATTTACTAATAAAAAATAAAATTTTATTGTTCCCCCAAATGTTTACGAGAAACCTATTATTTCTGCAGAAAGGGGGACATAACATTGAGTGAAATCATTTTTATTTTCTGTATATATCCATTGCTTATTTGTATTTTTTCAATAGCTGTGACATATAAAGTAGGTACATTTTACGCGATGCCAATTGTAACATTTCTTATTTTTCTTATGTTAAGTGTTACAGTGCACGATCCAGCATTTTTCTTTTGGGTTGGCATGTATACTATTCTTTCATTTATTGTTTCTTATATAACTATCCTTTTTATAAAGGGATATAAAGTTGTAGAAAGAGAGCGTTAATATCATTTTGGGGAAATAGGGATTTACGGTGAACGATAACAACCTCATTTCACGTTGTAATGACGGGAAATGAGGTTGTTTTATTTATATTTTTAATTAGAGTGATGAAAATCGCGAAGAATCCCCTCAATGACTGGATGAAGAGTACTAGGTAACTCATCAAACGGAAAGAAACGTAATTCTTTTGACTCAGTTTTATCACATATAAGCTCCCCGTGAAATTCGCGGCAAATATAAACAACGAGTACACCATGTACTTGATCGCCGTTTGGATAGATTTGAAAGAAATCTGGCCCTGAGTATGTACGGAATAGTTCTGGATTTTTAATAATAAGTCCAGTTTCTTCAAATACTTCTCGTTTTAAAGCACCTTCTAACGTTTCGTTATATTCTAAGGCACCCCCAATAATGCCCCATCGGTTAAAATCTGTCCGAAGCTGCAGTAATACTTCATCTTTTTCATTTAATATAATGGCATGTGATCCTATTAAAATAAGTGGATGATTTCCTACTAGATTTCTCATGTCTTCAATGTAGCCCATATTTTTGCTCCTTGTATTTAATAATAGTTAGGGAGTTCTTTTAACATTCTTTCTGTTTTACGCGCTGTAAAAGCTAAGTTATGGTCATCTTTCGTTCTGAAAAATAATGTGCGTAAAAAGGTTTTAATGTTGGCGCATAAAATACAATACTCATTAAGTGAAAGGCGTTTTCTAATTTGAGGAAGCCTTTTTATTTTTTTATGAATAATAGAAATTAACTCGTTTTGAGGAAAATCATGATACAGCATTGCTAGTAATGGAGTAACAATGCGTTCATCTTCATTATTATGAAAAAGGTCAGATGGAATAAAAATTTTATTTAATAAACAATGAATTAATTCTTCGTACCATTCAAAGGTCGTATACGTATTATGAACAATTTCGGTGAAAGCATCAGATACGTGAGCAAGACAATGAGCCCATCCTTTGTTTTCAATATAGCCTCGAAAATCCGTTTCTAAGTTTGTATATGTAATGAGTTTATTTTTTATTTCTTCGATATCCTCCTCTGTACAAAAGTAGTGCGAATTAGCGAATTGGAGTATTAACGCAATTAACGAAACAGTGTAAGAACGTGTGAAAACCCCATCTGTATGTGGGGAGTAAATGTCACAATATAAATACTCATCACTTAAACAAGTTTGCAGAAGTAATTTCAGCTGATCGTCCATAAGGAATTCATGATGAATGAAATGCGCAAAACATTTATATATAAGTTGGTAACGAACGTAGCTATCAGTCGTTCCGATATACTGAAGCATGTTCAAAGTTAACTCATTTACGTCTATATGCTGTAGTTGCGTATAGTCATTTTGTTGTATAAGCTCTAACTGTTGTTGCAATGCTGTAATATCCACTGGAGAACCTCCTCCGCACTTTAAAGATGCGATCTTTTCTAGTATTCTATATATTCAAGGACAATCCTGCTCATGCAAGGAGAACGATTAGAAATTCGAGTATGATATAGATGAGGGAAGAATATGACGACGATAGAACAGTTAGAAAAACATTTTAAAATAAGAAGAAGTGCTTCTTCTATTATGATAAAAGAAAATAATGCAGAGATTTTTACAGAAGAGCAATTAGAGGAAATGATGCAATATTGCGTTGCTGAAGCTAAAAAAGGTGAATTAGAAAAACTACATTTTGAAATTTCTTCAAAAAGCCCAAATTATGATGTGTATAAAAAATGTTTTGAAACGTATTCATTTGAATATGTTACGGAAAGCATGATTGTATTTAAAGATATATACGGAGTAGAAGATATAGAAAGTGAAGTTGATTTTAAGTTAATTGAAGAAGTAGGGGAAGAGGCTTTTTATTCACTGTGGAATGAAGCGACGGGAGAACCAGTCGTTCATGATCAATTTGTGCATATGATGCTACAAGAAATTGGTGAGCAATGGAAAGAACATTGCTTAACAGCGAATGTCGATGAAAAGCCGATAGGAATTGTAATCCCGCATATTGAAAGAGGTACGTTAGAAGAAGGGAAACTTATGTACTTCGCAGTTACTCCAAATATGCGTAATAAGGGATATGAAGCTGCATTATTTGCAGGTGCGTTGTTTGTCTTAAAGGAAATAGGTGCATCTTATTATATTGGTGAGACAAATATACAAAATGAATGGATGAAGGATGTTTTTGAAAAGAATGGATGTCAGCTGCTAAGTTGTACTGAGCGGTATGTGAGGGTGTTTTAGGAGGATGAATGGTCTATATTCTCGAACTCGTATAGCGGGAGGGGACTATTTATTCGCACCCTGATCGCGGGACAGTTGTATATAAAGATTTAGGTGATGAACAAATTGCATATGTCTTTCGAGGGAATCCGTGTACAACTTATGAACAAGTAAAAGAACTTTTTGCCTCTTTGTAAGATAAAAAGAAAAATGAGAACGACAAAATAGATATTCCTATAATACAATAAAGAAAGATTCGATTATATGAGAAAGCGTTGGTGAAAGAATGGAGCAGCAAAGAAATTGGCTACAAGCAACTGTAGAAAGAATTGAAGATAATACGTTACAAATAAAGTGGGAAAATAATATAGAAGAAGTTCGTATTTATTGGAGTACTTCACCAGATCATATTGAAGAAAATGGAGAACTACTTGCAACGGTAAATGGAGAATTATCATATACAATTGAAAACCCGAGTGAAAATGAACGTCCATATTTTAGATTAGTAGGAAGTAATGGACAAGCAGTAACAGTAGCCGAGCGTAGATTGCCATTACAAGGTGCGTTTAACTTCCGTGATATGGGAGGATATGAAACGACTGAAGGCCGTAAAGTAAAATGGGGCAAATTATATCGTTCTGAAGAATTAGCAGGGCTAACTGAATGGGATATTGCCTATTTGCAAAAGTCTGGCTTAAAGTTAATTTGCGATTATCGTACAGACTTTGAAGTGAAGCATAAGCCGAATCCAGAAATTACGGGTGCTCGTCAAGTGTGCTTACCAGTTATGCAAGACTTAGCGAAAGACTTAAATATAAATGAATTTTTCCAAGTTGGTGACCTTTCTATGTTAGGAAAACCAGGTGAATATCTTGTGAAAATGAACCAAGGTTTCGTAAGTGGTAACGAGGCATTCGTGAGCTTCTTAAACTTAGCGCAAAACCCGGAAAACTTACCGTTAGTAAACCACTGTACAGCTGGAAAAGATCGTACTGGATTTGGTTCAGCATTATTACTACTTTTACTAGGTGTACCAGAAAAAACAGTAATGGAAGACTACTTACTAAGTAACGGATTTCGTGAAAAGCTAAATGAAAAAATGATGGCCTTTTTAGGTGCGAAATTACAAAACGATGAGAGCAGAGCGATATTAGGTGCAATGTTTGAAGCACGTGCTGAATACTTGCAAGCTGCGATTGGTGAAATTCAAAAGCAATACGGATCAGTTGAAGCATACGCTGAAAGGGCTCTTGGCTTTACGAAAGAGTCGTTAGAGGAAATGAAAGAGTTATTGCTGGAAGATAAGTAAGAAGAAGGGAGGCTGGTTTTAATTAGCCTCCTTTTCTTATTGTTGTTATAATTAAGCTATGAGAATATAGGAGTTGAGGAAAACATCATGAAATACAAAGTTATATTATTCGACGTAGATGATACATTATTAGATTTCCCTGAAACGGAAAGACACGCATTACATAATGCGTTTGTACAGTTTGGTATGCCTACAGGGTATAATGATTATCTTGCAAGTTATAAAGAGATTAGTAATGGATTATGGAGAGATTTAGAAAATAAAATGATTACGCTAAGTGAATTAGCAGTAGATCGATTTAGACAATTATTTGCACTTCATAATATAAACGTAGATGCGCAGCAATTTAGTGATGTATATCTTGAAAACTTAGGGAAAGAAGTACACCTTATAGAAGGCGCAGTACAATTATGTGAAAATCTACAAGATTGCAAGTTAGGTATTATTACGAATGGATATACGAAGGTGCAACAATCAAGAATCGGAAATTCACCTTTATGTAATTTCTTTGATCACATTATTATTTCTGAAGAAGTTGGTCATCAAAAACCAGCGCGTGAGATTTTTGATTATGCATTTGAGAAATTTGGAATTACGGATAAATCAAGTGTACTAATGGTCGGAGATTCGCTAACTTCTGATATGAAAGGCGGAGAAGACTTCGGCATTGATACGTGTTGGTATAATCCGAGTTTGAAAGAGAATAAGACGAGTGTTAATCCGACTTATGAAGTGGAGAGTCTGCTACAAATTTTAGAAATTGTAGAAGTGGCTGAAGAAAAGGTAGCTTCATTTTAATTGTGCTGATATTTGTCGAAAAATCGATATATTTGAAAAATCGTTGATATATTGTAAGTTGTGATAGATATATTGAAAAAATCGTTGATATATTGTAAGTTGCGATAGATATATTTGAAAAATCGTTGATATATTGTAAGTTGCGATAGATATATTTGAAAAATCGCTCATATAAGTTCATATACTAAGATATAGAACAAAAAATAACGCTACTATACAAGGTCATTCACGTGTTATAATGCGTGAATTAAATATACGTATATAAATAGTTTCTCAGAGTGATGCGATGTCATGTATGATTAGTGTAACAACTAGAGGTGAATGAAGGATGTTAACGTTTTTATTTGAGTTAGACAAGGTTATTCCGCAGACGAATGAGCCACGGTATGTTGCTTATACAAATGGTTTTATCGAAGGGGATTTAACAATCTGTATGGATGACAGAGTATTTTTTCAAAAGTCACGTATGAAGGTTGCAGAGCTGGGCATTTATTTAGGTCAGTGGATGGAACAAGTTCAACACGGGCAAAACGTGCCTATGAAATATGAAACGGCTGACCGTGAAGAGGTAATTCTTGGTTTCTTCTATAAAGAGGATCATAATCAATGGAATGTTTCTTCCAGCTGGCAAGAATTTGAACTTCAAGAGCGTATAGCTACTACAACATTAATAGAGAGTGTTCAACGCTATTTGTATGAGCTAAATAAAGAACTGCGCATGATAGAATATCCTGTGACGTTTGATCAGTACTTAAGAGGAGAGCGAATGATGCAGCTTTCTTACAAACGACCGTGTGATAGCAAAGCAGATACGACGCCGGTAGAGGTTTATAATGGAAGCGAGCAAGTAGGCGTAGTACGGGGCTATTATAAAAATACGCTGATGAGAGTGCTGGATTTTATTCCGAAAATTGGTAGTAATATCATTTATGAAATAAAGGATAGTAAGGGCAATATTCGCATCATTGCAAAGGATGTAAGTAGGCAGCGCCAAAGAAAGATTTTAGTAACGTACATCGATAATAATGATGCAGAGCATGAAATACTTGTATGTGACGGAAAGTTATTGGATGCAAATTTCATATTTACCTTTACATATAAGGCAGAAGAATATGTTGTTCATAAAACTTCATTTGGAATGGGGAAATTATTACGAAAAGGCTATGTAATTGCAGATTGGAATATTCGTCTTGAGGAAGATACGTATTACATCGAGATGAATGCATATGCTGGAGATTACATGGAGGATCAATACTTACTATTAGGCGTATTTCATGCGGTTTTATATGGATAATCAATGAGAAATACCGTCATTCTTCTTGGAAAGAATGACGGTATTTTTTTATGTGATTCTGGTGACAGGACGCCTTTAATCAATCCTCAAAAATAAAAATCTCATCAATTGTACTATGTAGTGCCTTCGCTATATCGTGAGCAAGTTGTAAGGAAGGATTGTATTTACCTTTTTCGAGATGACTAATTGTTTCACGGCGTACACCAACTTGCTTCGCTAAATCTTCTTGTGTCATGTTCAATTTTGCGCGGTATTCTTTTATCTTCGTTACGAACGCCATGGTGCATCTTCCATTTCATCAACAGGTTTATCATAAAAGAACATAGAAAAACCGAACGTAATAATGAGTGTGCCGAAAATAAGAGCGATATCAATTTCTTGTAGCGCCGGGTTTGGAAATAACATTTCAATAAATATAATGATAGCGGTAGTTAGTAATGTAACGATAAATGCATTGCGACACGATTTATTGACAATTTGTTCAAACAGTTCATCGTGTTGAACTGTTCTATACGATGTGAAAAAGGAGAAGAAACAGAACATAGTAAACAATCCTTTTTCATAAAAAAATCCGAGGAAACCGAAGAAACCGAGAAATCCTAAATATTTTATCCAAGTTGTTTTCATGATAGGTCCTCCTTACGTTGTTAGAAATAAGTCACGTTATGTTACAAATATATCACAATTGGATAGGAATGGTAATAATAGTTTTCCAGTTTGCTTCATAATAATAGTAAAAAGAGGAAATATGCTGCGAAATAAAGAGGATAATATTGTAAAATGGTTGTAAGGAGGGGGAGGAAGAAATGCCAACTTGGATCATGATCGTTGTATTACTTGTAGTGATTACTGTCATTGCGACGGTGTTAATTGGGCGGAATGGTGATGCAAATTATAGCAAAGCGACAAAGGGGAATATTAAACGATTAACAATGATTTATATTATACTAGCTGTCGTTTTAGTTGTTGGATTAGGGGTGTATATTTATTTTAAAGGTTAAATAAACTGAAAAATGTAAAAATCTTAAAATAGAAGTATGCTATAATATCAATATAGTTATTTGGTAATTAAGGAAAGGATTGGATGGAATGATTGAAATTACGAATGTGTCAAAAAGTTATAATGGGTCTACCTATGCAGTAAAAGATTTAAGTTTATCTGTACCTAGCGGCGAAATCTTTGGATTTTTAGGACCGAATGGTGCGGGTAAATCCACGACAATTAAGATGATTACTGGCATTCACGGGGTGGACAAAGGGACGATTACGATTAACGGAAAAAATATTATGGAAGAGCCGATGGAAGCGAAGAAGACGTTTGGTTATGTGCCGGATAGCCCAGATATGTTTTTACGTTTAAAAGGAATTGAATATTTAAACTTTATGGCTGATATGTATGAAGTGCCGAAAGAAGTAAGACAAGAACGAATAGAGTCTTTAGCGAAGAAGTTTGATCTTTATAATGCATTATCTGATCAAATTCAAAGTTATTCGCACGGTATGAGACAAAAAATCGTTATTATTGGTGTGCTCGTGCATGAACCAGATGTATGGATTTTAGATGAACCGTTAACAGGGCTTGATCCGAAATCTGCATATATTTTAAAAGAAATGATGAGAGAACATGCGGATAAAGGAAAGATTGTATTTTTCTCTACACACGTATTAGAAGTAGCGGAAAAAATATGTGACCGGGTTGCTATTATTAATAAGGGGAATTTGCAGTTTAAAGGAAATTTAGATGAAATGAGAGATCATTTTAAATCCAATGAATCACTTGAAAAAATGTTCTTGGAGATGACGGGCAATGAGTAAAATTTGGACGTTAACGAAGGTACTATTAAAGTTAAATTACGCAGATTTTATAGCAGATAAGAAGAAGCGATGGGCGTATTTATTTTCATTTGCAGCTATTTTATTTGTTGGATTTTTAATATTTGGTTCGATGACGCACGGAATGTATGAAGGTCTGAAACAATTAGGGCAAGGGCCGGGAATGATTATTGCAATGGGACTTGCGATTGCGAGTATATGGGTATTTTTAATGAGTATAACGAACATTTTAACTGTATTTTACTACAGCAATGATATTGAAATGTTACTGCCGTTACCATTAAAACCAGCGCAAATTATTTCGGCAAAATTTTTAACGGTATTAATTACACAATACGTAATGAGTTCATTCATTTTATTACCAATCTTCATTACGTACGGTTTAAAAAGTGGCGCATTTATTACATATTACATATATATGATTTTTATTTACTTACTCTTCCCAATCGTGCCGTTAGTATTAGCTTCGTTACTGATGACAATTATTATGAGGTATACAAATATAGCGAAAAATAAAGATCGAGGAAATATATTTATTGGAATCGTAAGTATATTATTTATTGTAGGAATTAACGTATTTATGCAGTGGAGAAATAAAAGTGCGTTTTCTGGAGATGGGGCTGCGGAATACCTTGTAAATAATCAATCTTCTCTTTTAGTACAAATGACAAATTATTTTCCAACTACATATTTTGGAGCAGTGGCATTAGTAGAAAATGCAAATTGGAAGGGACCTTTATATGTAATAATCTTTGCAGTTATTTCATTTGTCTTCTTTGTGTTGTTTTATTACATAGCAGAGCGTACATATTTAAAAGGGGTTATTGGACTTTCAACGAGTACAGCAAAGAAACAAGTTATTTCGGCGGAAGGTTTACAGAAATCAACAGTACAAAGTTCGCATTTAAAAGCGTATGTGAAAAAAGAATTTAAAACGTTATTCCGTACACCACAATTTTTCTTAAATTGCATTGTACAAACTTTCGTTATGCCAATTATGTTGTTCTTTATTTTATTTGTGCAAGATGGAAATTTAAAGTTTATTACAGAGTATATTAACAATCCAAAGACAACAGGATTTGCAATTGGTGTTGGTCTTTGTGCATCGTTATTTTTAATGGGTAGTAACGTCATTGCAACAACGTCATTTTCGCGAGATGGAAGCTCTTGGTTTGTGAATCGTTATTTACCAGTAAAGGCTTCGGATATCTTTTTTGCGAAAGCAATCACTGCTTGGTTAATTAATGTGATCATTTTAGCAGTATTCGGTATTACGATGGCAGTTGTAGCTCGGATTTCTCCAGTCTTTATGATACTGTGGTTTTTACTAAGTGCGAACGGGTTGTTATTAATTAATTTAATCGGAACACGCTGGGACGCGCAAACTGCAGATATTCATTGGGATACAGAGCAGAAATTATTTAAGAGCCGATATACCACTTTGTGGAATTTTTTAGTTAATATTTTAATAGCTTTAATTATTGTGGGGGGAGTAAGTGTATTATACTTCTTCCTTCATGTCGGACTGTGGGTTATGTTTATCGTTTTATTTGTAATGTTTACGATTGTAAATTATATCTTTATTAAAATGTTAAAATTAGGTGCTGAACGTATACTGTCAAATATTCAATAAGAAGATAGATCCTCTGTATTCATGCAGGGGATCTGTGTATAGATGGAGGAGAAAAAGGTGAAGAAAATAGCAATTGTAACAGGGGCAACTCGTCTGAATGGAATTGGTGCAGCTGTATGCAAGGTGCTTGCTCAAAAGGGGATAGACATTTTTTTCACGTACTGGCCAAAGTATGATAAAGCGATGCCATGGGGAATGAGTGATCAAGAACCCTTTTTGCTGAAAAAGGAAATTGAAAGTTACGATGTTCGATGTGAAATGGCAGAAATCAATTTATCGCAGTCTTATTCGCCAAATCGTTTGTTTTATATGGTATCAGAACGGTTAGGTGATCCATCTATTCTAGTTAATAATGCAGTATATTCTACTCATACGAGAATTGAGGAATTAGATGTAGAGCAGTTGGATAAACATTATACAGTTAATATTCGGGCTACTATGCTATTAAGTTCATTGTTTATAAAACATTATTCACTTAAAACGGGCGGGAGTATTATTAATCTTACTTCAGGACAGTCAGTAGGTCCAATGCCAGATGAACTAGCATATGCAGCAACGAAAGGGGCAATTGAAGCATTTACAAAGTCAGTAGCACCAGTAGCGATGGAGAAGGGGATTACTGTTAATGCCGTTGATCCAGGACCAACAAATACAGGGTGGATTACAGAGGAATTAAAACATTATTTAGTATGGAAATTCCCGCAAGGTAGAGTTGGAGAAACAATGGATGCTGCGCGCTTAATTTCTTTTTTAGTAAGTGAAGAAGCGAAATGGGTTACTGGGCAAGTTATTCACTCGAATGGTGGTTATTCATAAAAATATTATGTTAACAAATGTTGAGAAACAAAAAACGAAAGGAAATTTTATTTTTTTGTATAAATAAAATGTCAAGAAAGATAAAAATTTGATAGAAGAGTATATCGTCATATAAAGATAGTAATTCTTAATGTGACAATATACTCTTTTTCTTTTACTTACGAGCAGAAAAATGAAGTAGAAGAAACTCGAATATTAAAATGAGTTTATCAGTTTTTGTCCGTATTATTATGAAGATTACTGTCGGAAAGATGGTAATTCGTATGAAAAGGGATTTTTTAAGGGGAAATCGAATCGTAAAGGGGAGGATAAATAAAGTAAACATAGGGGGATTTATATGAAAATGAAAAAGGTCGCTATCGCATCGATAACAATTGGTACAATGCTTACTATGGCAGCTTGTAGTCCATCAGCAGATAAAGAGGCAGAAAAGAAAGAGCAAGTAACAGCGCAAAATGAAGGAGAAGCAAAAACGACAAGTGCAGATGAAGCGTCCAAAACAACGAAAGATACTGAAAAAGAAACAAATACTTCTTCAAATGAAAAAACAGATAAAGATGCAAAAAATACGAAAGAATCATCAGGAACAGAAAGTAACGGCAAAACGTCAACTCAAAATGAGAATGTGAAAACAAAAGAAAAAGAAACGACAGGAAAAACGAATGACCAAACGACTAGCGGGAAAACAGCAGATCAAAGCACAAGTACAAGCTCAAACACAAACAATAACGAAAAGACAACGAAAGATCCGAAGAAAAGTGTTGCTGTGAAAACGAACGTTAAAGAAGTTGTGGCATTAATTGATAGCTTGGACAAGCAGTTAGCTGCTAATCCAAAATTGGAAACAGTGAATAAGCTTGGCAAACAAATTAATGAAAAGTGGGACGTGATTGAAAAAGAGCTAGAAGCATCACATCCGACGGATTCTAAAACAATCGGTCAAAGTATGTATCCGTTAATTGTAGGAGCGGAGAAAGAAAAAATCGATATTAATAAAATGAAATCATTAACGACGAAAACGAAAAAAGATTTAAATCAGTTATTGACGAAACTTTCATAGTTTCAAAAGCCTACTCGTGTGAGTAGGCCTTTTTTAGGTTGTTGTAATGTGCACAGTATAACTTATTTATTATCATTTTCAATTACGATGCGAAAGGAACTGAATGCTTGTTGACTGATATAATCTTCTTCGCTAACTTTAAAAGGAAATGGAAAAGCAACGAGTTGAAAATTACTTTCCTGATCCACTGAAGGCAATGTGAAATTAAAGATTTGTCTTGTTTCAGGTGCAACCTTAGTATAAACGACTTTTCTATTGTTAAATATTTCAACTTGTTTCCAATCTTTAAAAGCTACGATTGCGTAAGTCATTTCATCATTCGTTTCATTACCGTTTGATAGGGTTAATTGCTTGCCTTCCTTTTCAAAGAAGACAGTTTGTAAGTTCTCTTCACGGTTCGTAACAAATAATGGTTCGTAAAGACCATCTTTTAAAATAGCATCTGGATCTATAAGGGAGAGTTTTATTTTTTCGTTTTCTTTCTGAAAAGGATGCATTGAATATCGCATACTTAGAATATCTTCTAAAATTGCTGCTTTATTTAAGTTATTATCTTTTAATTTGTATTCAGGTTTTTTAATTATTAAAAAGGTTAATTCATTTCCATTAGGAGAGGTGTGTAAAGAGATTTTCGTAGTAATTGAACTGTTTGGTTTCATATCAAAAAAATAGTGTGATATTTCATTAGTAGTATCTTCTATTCTAAAAGGTTTTTGTTCGTAATCTTCTAGAACAATTAATCCATATTTTCGGTTTTCATTAATAGTATGTACGAATGATAATGTTACATTAATTTTATTATCCTCACTAGTAATTGTACTGCCATTGTTGATATGTTGGCCTTGATTATCCTTCAATCCGTAAGAAATAGTATTGGTTTGTTGCTCTCGTTTATTTTCTATGGAAAGAGGATGAGGTTGTATGATTGAAGTATTGAACAAAATATAAATTGTAAGTAATGAAATAAGTAAAACACCGCTAATAATATATATTTGTTTCATAAATAGCACCTCAATATATGTAAAGTATTAGAGAAAAAAGATATGCAAGATGCATATCTTTTTTCTCTTTCTTACCAGAAGGCTTTTGTTTCGTGATTTACATCATTATAACCACTTAATTTATAGGTATGATTACCGATAGCGTAATCATCTCCATAATAAACGCTTGTGTTGGTCGCTGTAGCATTTACAAAGGATGATTTTTTTGCACTATTACTTTTCGTATTTACTAATGAGCCATCGCCATTGAAAGTTCTTGCTTTTGCATAAACATAGTCTTCGGTCGTAGTTGATTTCGATTTCGCAACTGCATATGGGTTACCAAAAAAGGGAGTATATACGCTAATGTTAGAGTCATTCTTAGGTGCAGCTGCAACAGTCAAACTAGGAACACTAGATGTTTTTGTTGATTGAATTGTATCAAAGTCAACTAAAACGGGCTGCTTGTCTACAGTATCGACCTCTGAAGCACTTGCGTTATTAGTAAAACCAAAACCTAAAACCGCTAACCCTAAAGTTGTCACCGATAAAGATTTTTTCATATTCACTAATTTTCCCACCTTTTTAAATTTTTGAGTTCGAACTCAATTCAAACAATATATGAAAATTTCGAAACTCTCAATGGTTTATCCCATACTTAACTTTTCTTTTACTTTCGATTCAACATGTCTTCATTTGCAAAAAAGCGAATATATCTTCTAATGCTTAGCCAGCAAGGGATACAGGTATAATTTTATGAAATTCGTGTAAATTTGAATCTATTCATGTCATTATCTCTGTTATTTTTAAGTTCATATGGGAAACTTATTAAAAAAAGGATGGTGACAAAAATGACAATCGATCGAATTTGTACAATTGGACCCGCAAGTAATAATAAAGAAACGTTAGCACAGTTAATAAAGAATGGTATGAAAATTGTTCGACTGAATTTATCGCATGGCACGCATGAAAGTCATAAAGACATCATTCGTTTAGTGAAATCATTAGATGACTCTATTAAATTTTTGGGTGATGTACAAGGTCCTAAAATAAGATTAGGTGAAGTGAAGGGAGAGCAAATTACACTTCAGGCAGGAGATTCTTTTATTTTACATACAAAACCAGTTACAGGGAGTAATACAGAAGCAAGTGTTGATTATGAAGGAATTGCGAATGATGTGAAAGTAGACAGTAGAATTTTGATTAATGATGGAGAAGTTGAATTAATTGTTGAAAAGATAAGTACGGACAAAATAGAAACAAAGGTTAAAACAGGTGGCAATATCTCATCTCATAAAGGAGTTAATTTACCAGGTGCGACTGTTCGTTTACCAGCTATTACAGAGAAAGATAAAAAAGATATTCAGTTTCTTTTAGAAGAGGATGTTGATTTTATTGCGTGTTCTTTCGTACGAAAACCTAGTCATATAAAAGAAATACGAGATTTTATACAACAGTATAAAGAAACTTCTCCAAGTTTAATCGCTAAAATAGAAACGATGGAAGCAATCGAGAATTTTCAAGATATATGTAAAGAAGTAGATGGAATTATGATTGCAAGGGGCGATTTAGGAGTAGAGTTACCATATCAATGTATTCCCCTTTTACAGAAAATGATGATTCGTGAATGTAATCGAACGAATACATATGTCATTACAGCAACACAAATGCTTCAATCTATGGTAGATCATTCTATTCCAACAAGAGCAGAGGTGACTGATGTGTTTCAAGCTGTACTGGACGGGACGAATGCAGTTATGCTTTCAGCTGAAAGTGCATCAGGAGAACATCCAATCGAAAGTGTGAGAACATTACGTCTCGTTTCAGAATTTGCGGAGCATGTTAAAAAAGATGGACCTTTTGCGATGAAAGATGTACTGGAGTTACTGCATAAATCACTGAATGAGTGATGAATAAAAAAAGAGGGTGGATATGCATCCCCCTCGTGTTTACTCTTGTTCTTGTTCATCTAAAATCTTATCAAAAGCAGCAGATACTTTATCAAACTCTTCATCATTTTCAATGTATGAAAACTCATTATCTTCTTCTACTTTTAAAAAGAAAATATCAATGTCTTCCTCAGTTTCTGTTTGGATATCTTCAACAAAGGCAACTGCAATATACTCTGCGCCTTCGACATCCATCGCTCCAAGTACTTCTACTTCTTGCTCTTCGTTATTCTCATCACTAAGAGTAAACACTTCGCCAACTTCAATATCAGACATATTCATTCTCCTCCTGTTCGACTCTAAAAATAGAGCACTCAAACTGTATACATACTAACATATCTTTCCATGAAAAACCAAATTCATACGTAAGAAAACAATTGATTCTTCTTTAGTATGAGTATACAGCTATTAGGAGCATTATTTGTCTGTGCTATATTACTTAATCCATTCAACAATTGTATCCATAGTCTGTCTTGTTTTATCACGCTTTGGCTCTTCTTTACGGTAACCAAAGGCAACCATAACTGATACTTCAAGATTATCGCCTTGTATAATGCCTTCTTGACGAAGTAAAGAATCTACTTCCTCTTTATCAAATCCTTCTATTGGACAAGAATCAATACCGATTTGAGCTGCGCTCGTCATCATATTACCTAAAGCGATATAAGATTGCTTGGATGCCCAATCAAATACAGCACGATCGGATTGTAATAAGTTAAAATCTGTTTCCTGGAACTTTTTGAAGAATTCATATCTAATTTTTTGAGTGTCTTCAGGCAATCCAATAATATCGTTCATCATATATTTAATATACTCTGCATCATAATGCATATCTTTAATGTTTCTTGAAAGAACAATAACAAAATGACTAGCTGTTGCAAGTTGCCCACCAGCGCCCCATGAATACGGTTGTAGTTTTTCTCTTAATTCTTTATTTTGTACGACAATAAATTTCCAAGGCTCATATCCAAAAGAAGAAGGAGATAATCTGCCTGTTTCTAAAATGAATTTGAAATCCTCTTCTGAAATTTTGTGCATAGGATCGAACTCTTTACATGCATGTCTGAAATGAAAAGCCTCCATAATTTTCTCTTTTGTAATTTCTTTTGTATTTGTCATAAAAGTTCCTCTTTTCGTTAATTTATTTTGTAAGTAAATTATATTTTTAAAGTAACATAGACACAAGTA
Source organism: Bacillus sp. AFS012607 (assembly GCF_002558005.1). Classification (NCBI taxonomy): domain Bacteria; kingdom Bacillati; phylum Bacillota; class Bacilli; order Caryophanales; family Bacillaceae; genus Bacillus; species Bacillus sp. AFS012607. Next base: position 363,754 of record NZ_NTVM01000002.1, on the reverse strand, counting down.
CGCACATTTTTGTGTTATAGTATCAAAAAAGATACTATTGGTAAGGGAAAGGAGTTATGATGGATTGTTCGAATGAAAATAATATAAATTACCCATTTCTAAATAAATATTCTTGTCCAGTTGAAGCTATGGTTGAGGTTATTGGTGGAAAATGGAAAGGGGTTATTTTGTATCATTTATTAGATGGTACAAAGCGGTTTAATGAATTAAAAAGATTAAAACCTAATATCACACAAAGAATGTTAACACTGCAGCTGAGAGAACTTGAAGCAGACGGCATCATCCATCGTGAAGTATACCGTGAAGTTCCACCTAAAGTAGAATATTCGTTAACTGAGCTTGGTGAATCACTACGTCCAATGATTCTATTAATGATGGAATGGGCGACTCATAATATGGAGAAAGTTTTGGAAAGTAGGAATACGAAAAATAATAGTTAAGAGTTGTAAAAATAAAAGGTGTTTTCCATACGTAAAGACACCTTTTATCCCGCATTAACGGGCAGTAAGATCCCCACCTCAAAATTCAGTGGAAGCAAAGAAGTTAGGTGGGGGATGAACAAAACCCCCACTGATTAAAGTTTCACTTTATTTCTATGTTTTTTACTTTTTAACTTCAACTGCTGAAATTGCAAAGTCATTCAAGTTTACAGTTTTACCATACCAATCAGAGTGTTTGAAGACGATACCTTTACCATATCCTTCAGTTGAAGTACGATCCCATAGTGTTGTCGAATAGCTAGCAGTAGGGGATGCTGTACTTACAGAAGAAATTCTATTTTGCCAATTAGGAGGCAAATTTTTAAAACCGCTACTAAGAGAAAAATACTCGCCACCTTTATTTGCATGTTCATAGAAATCTGTACTATTAGGTCCGCTCCCTCCAACACCAAGGGGATTGATTGTATTATTCAACCTTTGTTTGTCTTTTTCAATAAAAGAATCTAAACTTTCTTTGTTCGAAAATCCATAAGATAACCAGTCTCCATTTTGATTTTGTTTCGGTAGAACTACAGTTATTTTTACGTCTTCCTTAGATGGAGCACCCAATTTGTTAAACGAATCTACAGTCTTTTCATCTACAGTTACATATTCAAAAGAGCTAATCGAATAATCCTTTTCGGTACTAGCTGATACTGACCCCAGTCCTCCAGTTAACGACGAAACAGTTAATAATGCACCTGCTACCAACTTTTTCAGCATGGATTCATCTCCTTAAAACTTAGATTTTTTACATAACTAAAATGTATGTTAATTTGAATGTATTATAAATATTTAGAAATTTATAAAAAATAAACAGAATATTCTTTTATTAGTCTTGAGTAAGGAAAGTAATTAAAAATGAAAAAAAGGTTTACTTAAAAAGTAAATCCTTTTTGCCAACCTATCTCAAAACTCTATGGATTAAAGTTTCATTTTATCCATCTATGAATCATACACTTCTTTTGCATTCATAGAAACAGCATCTAATAAAAGAAAAATGGCTGCTATCATATGTAGAAGGATTTCTATATAAGGAAAGAAGGCAACTAGAGTAACGATAATACCTATATAATGAGCGTACGTATTCATGCCTGCTTTTTTAGCTAATAAAATAGTAGTGATATGTAAAGCAATCAATAGTAGTAAAGGTATCCCATCTAGGTTAACAAGACTTGGAAATATATAATAGCAAGGAAGTAATAAAAGATGATAGATCCCTGTAGGCCACTTTAGTGCTTGTATGTAAGTTTTCAAAGTAAATCCTCCTAAAAAAATTAATATCTATATATTACCAAAAAAGATAGGTGATTGGATATTAAACACTTGTGGTTTTTAGTATAATATAATTATTTTATGTTAACTAATTGTTTCCTTATCTATAAAATAGAAAAACCACCCAAACGAGGGTGGTTCGTATTATAAATAACTACTTAAAGAAGAAAGGGGAACCTTCACCTCACTACCTTCCTTCATATTCCGCAGCATAACGGTTTCTGTACTAAGTTCTTCTTCACCAATAATAAGCACGTAAGGGATATTCTCTTTATTGGCATAATTAAGAGCACGTTTTAATTTGCGTCCTGCTAGTTCGAGTTCGACTTTTAAGGAAGTGGTAGAACGTAATTGCTGGGCAATTTGTAAGCATTGTAATTCTGTCCCGAGTGGGATGATAAATACATCCGCTGTAGATGATATCGTTTCTTTCTGTGAGAGTGCTGTATAAATAACGTCTAAACCGAATGAAATACCGACTGTTGGATAGCTAATATTATCGCCACGGAATGCCCCAATAATATTATCGTATCGACCGCCGCTACCGATGCTAGATGTAATCGATCCATCTTTTAAAAAGATTTCATATACGGTGCCTGTGTACATTGTAAGTCCTCGCGCTAAAAACGGATTGAATATAGCATTTTCATTTATTCCAAGAGCGATTAAATATTGCTGTAATTGTTGCAATTCGTTTACTCCATCGGCAACGATTGGAGTATTGAAAGCGTCTTTAAAGTCATCAATTGAAAGCTTTAGACAAGATAATACAGTATTACATATTGTATCAGCCATTTCTTTAGAAATTCCGCGCTCTAATACATCTTTTCGTACACCATCAATCCCAATCTTTTCGATTTTGTCTAATGATAAAATGACGTCACTTGTTAATTCAGTAGGGATGTTAATGGCCTGAAGAATACCATTTAACAGTTTTCGGTTATTATATTGGATCGTTATCTCTAAGTTTAATGTTCGGAACAGCTCAAACGCCATGCTCATGAGTTCCGCTTCAGCCATGACTGATTCTACACCGACTATATCAACGTCGCATTGTATAAATTCACGAAATCTTCCTTGTTTAATTGGCCCATCTCGAAATACTTTCCCAATTTCATAACGTTTAAACGGAAGGCGGATGTTCGGATTCATTGCCACGACTTTTGCGAATGGAATAGTTAAATCGTATCGTAAGGCAAGGTCACGTTTTCCTTGATCCTGAAGTGTATATATTTCTTTTAATATTTCATCGCCACCACCGTACTTGTAAGACATAAGCTCATACATATTTAACATTGGTGTCTCTAACGGTTTGCATCCGTATCGTTCAAATGTATCTTCGCAAGTTCTTTTAATTTTATTTCGCAGCACTTGCTCCTCTGGTAAATAGTCTTTCGTTCCTTTTACATTTTTCATTTCCATTGTAATCACTCCTTTTTTTAATTAAAAAAAGCTATGCAGGTATAAAAATACCCACATAGCTTTATGAACGCTTCGTGGGTCAACAGGAAAAGCCCTGTACCCACGAAGAAAAATTTTTCTTCGGATACACGGCGTTACGTATGATGATGAAGTTGGAAAGAAGTATTAAAATTTCGCATTGCAAATCTCTCCTTAACGTAAGTTTTTCCAAATTATATCAGATGATTTTTGAATTATCAATATTTTTAGTTTTGAAATATACGTGAAGTTATGTAGGAGAAATGGAAAAGGGTGTATAATAAAACTTAATAATATGAAATAATCTTTTAAGGAGAACGTTATGAAAAAAGATAAAACAAATGCCATGCGAATATTAGATAAAGAAAAGATCGAATATTCGATGATGTCATATGATCCAGACGATGGGAAAATTGATGGCGTATCAGTAGCCGAGAAAATTGGACGAGAAGTGAGAGAAGTATATAAAACGTTAATCGCTCAAGGGAATAGTAAAAATTATCATGTGTTTATCATCCCAGTAGATGAGGAATTAAATTTAAAAGCTGCCGCAAAAGCAGTAAGTGAAAAGAAGATTGAAATGATTCCTGTAAAAGATATTACGAAAGTGTCAGGATACATTCGCGGTGGTTGTTCACCAGTCGGAATGAAGAAGTTATTTTCTACATGTATCGATGAAAGCGCCCAATCACTTGAAACGATGATCGTAAGCGGCGGGAAGATTGGTATACAAATTGAGCTGAAAGTGGATGACTTGGCGAAAGTGACGAGAGCGCAGTTTGGAGAGGTAACGAAGTAAATATACATATAAAAAGAAGTTCTAGTTTTATGGGACTTCTTTTTATTTTAGGAAGATTTTCATTAACGATTGCTGTAGGATAAACTAGTTTAGTATATATTTTTTTTACGATGTAAGTTATTTGGGAAGGTTATTTTTTTATCGGATTTATCTTTAAAAACGAACGTTTTTAAAAACTTAACGAAAAATGTTCATGTTTTAATTGCGCGCACACTAATAGTTTGTTATATTATCCATATAATAATTTTGAATAACATCACTCGTATATACTCGGTAATATGGTCCGAGCGTTTCTACCTAGTTCCCAATGAAAGAACTGGACTACGGGTTAAAGTATTCGGCCGTTCTATGCTAATGAGCGCTACCGATCTATAATTTGGCATTTGTTTTATCTTTTGCTCAATTAACTTTGACTACCGTAGTTCTAGAAAGTAGAGATTCTTCTACAATTTCTAGAACTTTTTTGTTTGGACCAAAAGCATCGAGTATAGAAAACACAACAAGAGAAAGAGGAGAGATTATTTATGAAGAAGAATACGTTGAAAAAATGTGCTGCCCTAGTAACTACTGTTGCATTGTCATTCTCGATACTTGTGGGATGTAATGCGAGTCCGAAACAAGTTGAGGAAAAAAGCAATCAAAAACCTATCTTAATTCAAGGGCCAATGCCGATAGAAGCAGAAAAGTTTGCGAAAAGGCTAAAAAATGTGAAAGAAGAAAAGTCTGGAACTTTTGTATTTTATAAAGGAACTGTCGACAATTATCCTGTAATCGTTGCGAAAACAGGTAAAGGAATGGAGAATACAGCAGCTGCTACAGCGGTGGCTATTGAAAAATATAAACCTACAGCAATTATTAACCAAGGAACATCAGGTGGACATGATCCAAATTTAAATGTATTTGATATTGTATTAGGAAAACAAGTTGCAAATATAGGTTCATTAAAAACAACAAATATGGATGAGAATCAAGGAATTGAGCCGACAAAATGGATATCTATGGACTTAATGGCTTCTGAAGGAAGTGCAGGAGAAGATCCAAATGCTGAGAAAATCCGATACTACGAAGGAGATAAGGATTTACTTGCAGCAGCTAATGCGGTAAAAGATAAATATACAAAAGGTAAAGTGGTTGAAGGTACTATAGGCTCAGCAGACCTTTGGAATAATGAAGTAGATAGAATTAAGTGGTTCCATACAAAATACGGTACATCTGTAGAAGAAATGGAAGGAGCTGCTGCAGCTCAAATCGCGAAAGCTTATGATGTCCCATTTTTAGGGATTCGAGTATTATCTAATAATAAAACAAACGGCGGGAAATATAACCCAAATACAGCAGCCGCAAATCAAGAATATGTATATGAAGTAGTTAAAAAATATATAGATTCAATGCAAAGTAAATAGTAGTAGTTCTGCTCCAGCATAAACGTCAAGTAACTGTAAATGTTTTCGAGACGGATAAACTTGTCTTAGGAATGGTAGTTGAAAAAAAAAGCTTGTTTCTTATAGAAAATATAAGAAACAAGCTTTTTTATTTAAAATAAATTGGGTAATTAAACTATAACGTCAATATATACCGTTGAATATCATAATAATATAATGGGGGTGATGTTATATGGCACTTACTACAGGACCAATTGAAAACGTAGGAAATCAACCTGCTAATGCAAATAGAGTTAGGGTAAAGATCCTTAACCGTACTGCGGGCCCACTTACTGGAGTAGCTAGAGTTTTTAGACTTGACGGTTCATTAGTATTAATTGAACAGGTAAACTTCAATGTGAATTCTAATGCTTCTACTTTTGCAACTCTAAGTTTAGTTCATCCTGCTTTTGGACAAGCATTTGAATATGAAGTTCAAATTGTTCCTAATCAACCTGGTGGACTATATAGTGTTTATGGACTAACAGCTGACAGTGTTATCATTACTGCACAACGTGTTGTGAACTCAGAATTGACACAGTTTCTTTAATTAAAATAGATTGGTGCCTACATGGTATCCAATCTATTTTTGTACGTATTATTCAGAGAAAGAAAGGTTTTACACAAAAATAAAGACAGTTATAGAAAAGGGAAAAGTCGAGCTATCATCTTGATTTTTATTATTTCTGTCTTAGATTGTATCTGTTTTGTGGCATGGTTTTCTTTGAATGCTTTTTATTCAAACTGTTTTTTAAAGTATTTATCAAATATGCATTATTGCATAAATAAATTTAAATTTATAAGTTAATATTAAACTACTTTTTAATTGTAAAGAATATTTTAATAATCTTTATAAGAGAAGGATATTCCATGTAAAAAGTGAAATTGTTTGGAATGTGAATAAACAAAAAGTTTAGAAGTGATACAGACTGGATAGAGTCGTGTATTAAATAAACAGAAAAGGGGTATGGATTTCTAAAAGGTTTCGGGGGTTAGAAAGCACTTTTTAGTGAATAGCTTCAAATTATATTTTAAAGGGGAATGGGTATATGAAGTTTCGAAATACAAAGATTGCTATGATTACACTATCTTCATTTTTTATTTTAGGTTCTGCATCGCTATCATTCACAGATACTATACACGGTGAAGTAGCTCCTGCATCAGCACAAGAGATTATTGTAAAAAGTTATGACGATACATATTATAATAACGCAATAGGAAAAACGGGGTTAGAATTAAAGAAGGAACTGCATAATATTATTGATAATCATACAAAGTTATCATACAGTGCGGTTTGGGAAGCACTAAGAGATACTGATGAAGATCCAAATAATAAAAATAATGTGTTACTCTTATATACTGGTCGTTCGCAAGGGAAGCTTACGAATGGATCAGGAGTAAATAACTGGAACCGAGAGCATGTTTGGGCAAAATCTCACGGTGACTTTGGAACGACTGCAGGACCTGGAACAGATCTACATCATTTAAGAGCGACGGATGTATCTGTAAATAGTTCACGTGGAAATCTGGATTTTGATAACGGTGGTGTAAATCATTCTGAAGCGACAGAATGTAAATATGATAGTGATTCTTGGGAACCTCGTGATAGTGTAAAAGGAGATATTGCTAGAATGCTGTTTTATATGGCTGTTCGTTACGAGGGGGACAACGGCGAAATAGATTTAGAACTAAATGAAAAAGTGAATAACAATAAAGATGCATACATGGGGAAACTATCTGTTTTATTAAAATGGAATGAACAAGACCCGGTCGATGATTTAGAGCGAAAGCGTAATGAAGTGATTTTTACAAAATATCAACATAACCGCAATCCTTTTATTGATCATCCTGAATGGGTAAATAAAATTTGGAACTAAGATTTTTAAAGGTATTATATTTTGATAAAAGGGATTGATCATTATGATCAATCCCTTCTTATATGTTTACTAGAATAAATGATTTTTATAGGATTGAAGAGGAGAATAGGATAGATATTTTATCAAGTTAAGTATATATGGGTATTTTAGTACGGTCCCCACTCAATATTCACCCCAATAATAAGAAAAACAAGTCCAATGATAAACCAAATGAATGCAAGTGGAGCCATGAATCGAATCCATTTGCCGTAAGAAATGCCGCTTGCTGCGAGAACGCCCATTAAAACACCGGAAGTTGGATTTAAGCAGTTGACTACACCTTCTCCAAGCATAACAGCCTGTACTGTAACTTGGCGTGTAATGTGCATGAAATCAGCTAATGGAGCTAATATCGGAATAAAAATAACCGATTCTCCTGTCCCGGATGAAATAAGGAAATGTAATGCGGCACTACTTACGTACATACCGATAACACCAAATACAGGGCTTTGTCCTTCGAGAGCTTGTGCGAGTTGGTTAACAATTGTATCAAGCAATTTTCCTTGTTCTAAAATGACTGAAATACAACGAGCCATTCCAACGATTAAAGCACCATATATGAGATTTTGGCAGCCCGCTAGAAAAGTAGAAGCGATATCGTTTGCTTTCATGCCACCTATTATTCCGGCTGTAATTGCTATGAAAATAAAAGTAGCGGTCATTTCTGCGTCCGTCCAATGTAGACGAAAAGCGCCTATTAAAAATGCAATTAATGATAAAGCTGAAACGAGTAAAATTAATTTATGACGTATAGTCCAAGGAACTTCTTTTTTCTCTGTTTCTTTTTCGCTTGAAAGAGCGTTACTTGGAAACCAGTTATCGCCAAGAATGCTTCCTTTATTCGATTTTTTCAAGCGCTTTACATACCAATTTATATAAAGGATAGTGGCAAGTAAAAAAGATATATAGATTGCGGTGCGTAAACCAATTCCGGAAAACATCGGAAGTTCTGCAATCTTTTGTGAAATGCCTAAAGGTGAGGGAGATAAAATAGTAGCATTAAAGCCAGCATAAGTACCTAAATAAATAATTGCTACACCGACGATAGCGTCCCATTTCAATGTGCGTGCAACGATGATGCCGATGGGGATAAAACCGATAACTGAATTAACGATAATGCCAGTCGTTCCAAGAATAGAAAAAAGTGCAGCAACGATACAAATGAAAAGTAATTGCTGATTACGAAATTTGTTAATAACATGATAGATTAAACCGTCAAGGGCACCTGTTTTTTCAAGAATTGCAATGGCTCCACCTGTAAATAAAATTAGAAAGATAATAGGAGCAGCAAGTGTCATTCCTTTTTCAATAGCGGTAAAAAAAGAAACAAATCCTACAGGTGATTGCGGAACAGAATGATAGCTACCTGGTATTGTCGTTGTAACGGTCCCGTTTGTAACCCTTTTAAATTCTCCAGCAGGAACGAAATAAGTAGCAATGGCGCAAAGTAAGGCAATAAAAAATAGTAGTACGTACGCATCAGGCATTTTAAACTTTGGTTTACTAGGTTGTTTTTTTGCCTCAGTTTGTATTTGCATAAAATCCCTCCTTCTTCACTTTGTTAATTTTTAATATTCTGAATTTAATCTGTGAAATAGATTATAATAAAGGTAGCTTCTTAAGGCAATAGTTTTTGTATCCTTTCCCGTACATACAAATTATTGCAATATTAGACAGGGAAACGATAATAAGCCAAGAATATGTTATGTAGAAAGAAAAAGGAAAAGAGGGAACAAGATGTGGAAAACTACAGATCTATGTGATGAATTTGAAAAGGAATTACAAATATGTCGCCAGTCTTTTCGGTCTTTTGGGAAGAAAGAACAATTCTACGGAAAAATTGCAACTGTAAAAGTGAAAGATGATAATGTACTAGTGAAGGAAGGATTGCAAACATTACCAGAAGGAACAGTATTAGTTGTTGATGGCGGAGCGTCTACGAATTGTGCTTTACTCGGTGATAATTTGGCAGCTATTGCGGAAGAAAGAAAGCTAGCAGGAATTATTGTGAATGGGTATGTTCGTGATTCTAGTGAACTAAAGAATATTAATATTGGTATTTTAGCGTTAGGAACGATGCCAAATAGAAGTGTGAAAGAAGGAAAAGGAGAACGAAATATTTCATTGCACTTTGGACAAGTAGAATGGAATCCAAATGAATATGTCTATGCGGATGAAGATGGCGTCATTATTAGTGAAAAGAGTTTACATAGTTAAGAGTTAATAAGTTATTATTCTTAGAAAATAAATCCGATAAAGCATGGACAAAATTCTTTGTCAATAGTAAAATAATACAGAAATTTAAAATTTACAGAATGTATAGGTTTATCGTTTTATGATAACTTAAATGGGAGTAAGTTGTGCCAAGAAAAGTGAATGTTATCACAATGATACGTTCATAAACAAAATTATTTTTCCTATACAAATATAGCCGCGAATGATGCGGGTAGGAGGTGTTGTACATTTTTGTTCGACACTTACAAAAAGAGAGTGTCAATCGCACGCCCTTGAAGGGCCTTTTTTTGTGTAAATGGTAGTAAGGGAGGAAATTTTGGGATGGCAATGTTGAAAAAATGGCTGCTTACGTCGTTAATGGCAGTGACACTTGTATTTGTTTCTTTTGCGAATACAGTACATATTACGTTTGCTGAAGGAAATACAGCAAAACTTGCAATTATTGGGGAATCACAAAAAGGCATTATGTTATGTCCGAAAGAAGAGCAAATTAAAGATGGGGAAACAGCTTTAAGTTTGCTGCAAAAGGTCATGGGGGACAAGGTAGAATCTGAAACGATGTCGTTTGGAACATATGTAAAAGGCATCGATGGTTTAATGGCCGGGGCTACAAGTGCTTGGCTGTATGATGTAAATGATAAGTCTGCAGAAGTCGGAGCAGATAGTTATAAATTAAAATCTGGAGACGTTGTTGTCTTTCGTTTTGTTTCAGACTGGAGCAATATAAGCCAGGAAACATTGAAAGAAACGTTAGATAAGTTCGGAACGTGTAAAACAGAAGAACCTAACGGTGGCAAAACAGAAGAACCAAAACCAGAAGGTCAAGACGGTAAAACACCAGATGGGAAAAACCAAGGTGACCAAGACGGTAAAACGCCAGATGAGAAAAACCAAGGTGATCAAGACGGTAAAACGCCAGATGGGAAAAAACCAGAACAACCACAGCAAGAGAACATTCAAGTTCCAAGTGCACAATTAAATGAAGCCATTTCTAAAACATCAGACAAGATGTTACAAGATGGAATTGAAAGTGATTGGGTAGCTGTAGCGCTTTCTCGTTCTGGAAAGAATGTGCCAATTGAGGCAAAATTAAATTATGTTAAGTCAGTAACTGAAAAAGTAGAAAAGCGCATTAATCGTTTTTCAGCGACAGATTTAGCTAGAACAATTATTATGATGAATGCAATGAGTGCAGACCCTAAAAATGTAGGTGGACATAATTTAGTTCAAAAATTGTATGAGTCAGATAAAGTGAATTCTGTTACAGGTTATGCATTTGCTTTACTTGCATTTGATACGAAGAAGTATGAGATTCCAGTTGAATCAAAATGGAACAGAGTTGCTCTAGTGGAAGCACTGTTAAATAATCAGCATACAGACGGTGGATGGACTTATAATAGTTCAGGTAGTAAAGATAGTGCTAGTAGCGTTGATGTAACAGGTATGGTTTTATCAGCATTAGCTCCTTATCAAGAGCGATCAGATGTGAAACCAGCTATACAAAAAGCTGTTGCGTATTTATATAACGAACAGCTGCAAAATGGCGGTTTTTCAGCTGATGGACAAGAAAATTCAAATAGTACTGCGCAAGCAATTATTGGATTATCACTTGTTAAAGATGTAGATCAAAATCGTCTTCATAAGGCAATGCAAAACCTATTATCATATCAACTTTCAAATGGTGAATTTAAATGGTTACCAAGTGATCAAAATGGTAACGGAATGGCTACAGAACAGGCTCTTTTAGCATTACTTCAATTTAAGGAAATGGGAAAATCTATTTATGATTGGTCTAATGTAGACGCTGGTGATGTAATTAAGCCAAAACCGATTGAAGAGCCAGAAAAGGTCGTTGAACCAGAAAATAATGTAGTAGAAAAAGAAGTTACTGAAGAACCGAAAGAACAAAACCAAGTACAACAAGAAACAAAAGATGAAAATCTAAAAGTAGTTGTAGATAACGAACCGGTTAAGAATAAAAAAATCGGAAACGGTAACAGTCTACCAAAAACAGGAGCATCTTCTCATAGTGCAGCAACAGAAGTAGGTATGGGTGTATTATGTATTGCTTCTGCATATGTATTATGGAGACGTAAAGCAGCTTAACAAAAAATTAGGAGCAATTATTTGCTCCTAATTTTCGTATGAAAGGTGAGAGATAGGATGAGTAAGGTGAAATGGTTCATTTCTTTACTGCTTTCGCTTGGGCTACTTGCCGGATGTGAAGAGGCAGCTGTAAAGCCTGAGAAGAAGGTAGAACCGAAGCAAGAAGAGGTAGCGAAACAAGAAGAACAAAAAGATGAAGCGAAGCCGGAAGAAAAAACAGAAGAAAAGCAAGCTGAATCAGAGCAAAAGCAGCAAGAAGAGCAGAAAGAGAAACAAGAACAAAAAGTAGAAGAGAAGCCGAAAGAGGAAAAGCCGCAGGCACAACCAGAGGTAAAGAAAGAAGAGAAACAACAGGAACAACCGAAAGAACAGCCGGCTGTAAATAAGCAACCAGAGCAGCAACAAGCACAAGAAGAGAAACAACAACCGAAAGCACCAGAAGTAAAAGAAGAAGCAAAGGTTGTGAATCAGCCGAAAGAAACACCGAAGCAGGAGCAAAAGAAAAAGTCAGAAGAGAATAATAGTGTACCAGCTCCACCAACACCGGTACCACCACCAAACCCAGTGCCACCACCAGTACCACCACCAGTACCACCAGTACCTAAAGCAAAACAAGTAACAATCTCGGTAAAAGGAAATAACGGATATATAATGGGTGCGAAAAAGATGGATGTACAAGAAGGCGATACAGTGTATAAAGTATTGCAACGTACAGGATTAGATGTTGATGCAAGCGGATCTAGAGATAGTATTTATGTAAAAGGTATTAATGATTTATATGAAAAAGATATTGCGGATACTAGTGGATGGAAATATCGTGTGAACGGTGCTTTTCCAAACCATAGTGCTGGTGTAGCTACGGTAAAACCAGGAGATACAATTGAGTGGGTATACGTATTACAATAAGAAAGGCATTCGGTAAAGGGCTATGAAAATAAGTTTTTCTTCTTTACATCCTTTTGTGAATTTTTTCTATTATATCGGGGTGATGATACTATGTATGATGTGTCTTCATCCTCTTTTTTTAATTGGAGCAATACTATTAATTGTTATTTTAAATGTGATGCAAGGGAATAGCGAAAAGATAAGAAAGATGTTACCAAGCACAATTATTTTCTTTTTTATGGTCATTTTATTTAATTCGTTATTAACACATAGAGGCCGAACGACATTATTTTGGTTAGGTGATAGCCGTATTAAGCTTGAGGCGATTATGTTTGGAATAGTAATGGGGTTATTACTAGTTGCAGTTATGTTTACGTTTGCGTCATACAATGATATTATTTCCAGTCATAAATTTTTATATTTGTTTTCAAGAATTTCACCGAAAGTTGCATTGTTAACGATGATTACAGTGAGATTTGTTCCTTTGTTTATAAGGCGATTAAAGAAAATCACACTCGTTCAAAAGACGAAAGGTGTGCAGGTAGATTCAGGTTCGATAATTGAACGCGTCAAAAATGGTATGCAATTGCTGCAAGTATTATTAATTTGTTCATTGGAAGATGCACTGCAAACGGCAGATTCTATGCAAGCTCGTGGATTTGGTGTAACGAAACGTACGACATATATTCGCTATAGAATGGAAAAACGAGATTGGTATACGCTCAGTTATTTAAGTATTCTATTTATAATTGCTATCATATGTAGTACGTATGGCGGAGGAAAGTTAATCATTTATCCGAAAGTCGAATCTATTTTATTTCAGCAATACGATGGGATGATGTTTATCGTATTTACGATGTTTATTAGTTTGCCAATTATAATGGAAGGAAGGGAATGGTTATGGTGGCGCATGCAGAAATAAACAATTTATCATTTGTATATGCTGATGAAAACGAAAAAGCGTTACAGCATATTTCTCTTTCTGTTCAAAAAGGAGAGTTTATTGCACTTGCCGGCGGATCAGGATCCGGGAAGACGACTTTATTAAAACATTTAAAAAAAGAATTACTTCCAATTGGTAAGCGTACTGGGGATACATATTATGATGGTACTTTATTAGAAAATGTACCTGATTTGTTATCTGCTCAAGAAATTGGTATGGTATTTCAAAATCCAGAAAATCAACTCGTAATGGATACAGTTATTCAAGAATTAGCATTTTCTTTAGAAAATATTGGGTTACCATCACATATTATTCAAAAAAGAATAGCAGAGCTTATTAGCTTTTTAGGATTTCAAGATTTATTGCATCAATCTGTTCATACGTTATCTGGTGGGCAGAAGCAGCTTGTCAATTTAGCTGCGGTATTAGTTATGCAGCCGAAATTGCTATTATTAGATGAACCGACAGCGCAGTTAGATCCAATTGCTGCAAAAGAGTTTTTAGGATTATTAAAACGGATTAATGAAGAACTTGGAATTACGATTATTTTAAGTGAACATCGTTTAGATGAAGTTATCCCGCTTGCAACACGCGTTGTTTGTATGGATAATGGCTGTATTATGTATGATGGTAGTCCTAAAACTGTTATTACGAATATGTGGGGAGTAGAAACATTCCGTCCATTTATTCCGCAAATTCCAAGGCTATTTTTAGAGTGGAATGTGAGAGATATTCCGTTTACGGTGCGAGAGGCGCAAATGAAAATGAATAATTTTTCAGCGATATCATATGTAAATGAGCTAATAGCACAAAGTGAAAAGCAAGAGGTAATTTTAAGCGCAGAGCATATTTCGTTCCAGTACGAAAAAAATAGTCCGCTTATTTTACGTGATTTATCAGTTTCGATTGAAAAAGGAAAATGGGTAGCGCTCGTTGGAAAGAATGGGACAGGGAAGTCTACACTGTTAACGCTTTTAGCTGGTTTGCAAAAAGTGAGAAGAGGGAAAGTAAAGTGGAATGGGAAAGTGATACATAAAATTGATTCGAAAGAACGATTTAAAAGTATTGGGTATGTATCGCAGCATCCATATTATCATTTTACATTTGATACAGTGTGGGATGAGGTGTATGAACGTGCACGTGAATTATACGGAGAACAAGGAAAAGAAATAGCAGAAGATACGCTAAAACAGTTTTGGTTGTACTCGCTTAAAGAACGCCATCCGCACGATTGTAGCGGAGGAGAGCAACAATTACTTGCGTTATGTACGACATTATTATCAAAGCCAACTTTATTATTACTGGATGAACCGACAAAGGGGCTAGATCCGTGGAAGAAAGAAAGAGTAGGAGAGCTATTTAGGAAGCTACAAAAAGAAGGTACAACAATTGTAATGGCAACGCATGATATTGAGTTTGCAGCGAAATACGTGGATCAATGTATGATGTTATTTGATGGGACAGTCATTATGAATGATGCACCGAAAGAATTTTTTAGTGGTAACTTCTTTTATACAACATCTATTAATCGATTCATTCGAAAAGAATTACCATATGCATTAACGTGGGAGGATGTGTACGAAGCGTGTCCAAACGATATGTTGCATTCATAATATGTATTTTTGCAGTAATAATAGGCACATTACTCTTTACTACACTTATTATGGACGGTTATTACATGTTAAGTAGTTTGTTTTTATTAGTTGTTATTATGTTACCTTTCTATATCCGTTTTGAAAGGAAGGCGTTTGTTTCACGTGAAATTGTTCTCGTTGCTGTATTAGCGGCAATTGCAGCAGTAAGCCGGGTGCCATTTTCTATTTTACCAAGTGTACAACCAACTTCTTTTGTCATTATCGTTTCTGCAATTGTATTTGGAAGTGAAACTGGTTTTATGATTGGTGCTACAGCAGCAATCATATCCAATATTTTTTTAGGACAAGGTCCATGGACACCGTGGCAAATGTTTTCATGGGGCATGATTGGTTTTATAGCAGGTCTACTTCGTAATACATTTTTTATGAAAAAGCTATGGGGAAGACTTCTTTACGGAGTAATTGTTGGCTTTTTATTTGGCTGGATTATGAATTTCTGGGGCCTTCTCGGTTTTATACGAGAAGCAACGTGGGAAACTGTCATTTCGTATTATATCGCAAGTTTTTACTTTGATTTGAGCCATGCGATTTCGAATGTTATTTTCTTATTACTATTTAGTACTTCATGGATTACGATTCTTACAAGATTTAAAAAGAAATACGGTATATTAGATGAGCATAACGTGACATAGAAAAGCATACTCATATAAGGTAGGGTCGCGACTTACATATTCGTTTGCCTCTTTCATGCTTCTTACATATTGTAAGGAGCATTTTTTTGTCAAAAAATTGATTTAATATGCATCCGTTATTATATAAAATTATTTGTATAATGGTAGGTGAGAACTTTTTTCAAAAGTGAGGTGTATAGTTAATGAAGTTAGTTATTCCGAAGCAACATGGTGCATGGGCCATGCTTGTTATTCCTTTTTTATTAAGTGTCGTACTTGGGAAACCTACTATTTATCATATTCCATTGTTTTTAGCGTGGTTTTTTATCTATTTAGCCACGTATCCATTTCTTACGTACATAAAGCAAAGACGAAAAAAAGAGTTTTTACAAGCTGCCATTGTTTATTTCAGCATTGCGTTCCTATTTGGGATGATTTCTTTATTATATGAGTGGCGAATTCTTTTATTCTTAATAGTAATGATTCCATTATTTATAGTGAATATGTATTACGCCCGTCAAAAAAATGAAAGAGCACTATTAAATGATATTTGTGCAATCATTGTGTTTTGTATCGGTGGGTTAATTAGTTATTACTTTTCAATGAAGCAAATCGATCATACAGCTTTATTCATTGCACTTATTTCATTTTTATACTTTTTAGGTAGTACGTTCTATGTGAAAACGATGATTCGTGAAAAAAATAACCCGAAGTATCGTCTTATATCTTGGGGATATCATATCTTATTAACGATAATTGTATTTGCGATTAATCCGTGGTGTTCTCTTATTTTTATACCAAGTGTCATTCGAGCAATTGTGTTGTATGGCAAAAAAATTTCTATTATAAAAGTAGGAATTTTAGAAATTGCTAATTCTGTATATTTTTTAATCATAACGGCAATAATTATGAAGTATGCCATTTGAAAAAACTTCCCATCAATAGATGGGAAGTTTTTAATCTTTTTCTAAAATGTGAACGGTGTACTCGCAACGTTGAATAGCTTGTTCAACAGCATAAAGTGATTGTTCAATACGAGCGCGATTAAAATCTTTTTCAACTGTTTCGAGCGCTTCTTCTAAACAATTTTTAGCTTCTTGTAATGATTGAAAAGAATCTTGTACATATCCGCGAGCATTTTGATGCATTTCATAATCCTCCTTGCATGTTCGTATATGGGTAGTATGAACAGTAAGGAAGAAAATATAATTTGTTATATTTATTATATTTGTTTGACAATTAAAGTGGAATTACGTATAGTAAGAATTAAGTGAATATTTTCTTATCCAGAGAGGTGGAGGGACTGGCCCGATGAAACCCAGCAACCGCGATGCAGGTGCTAATTCCAGCAGAACATATTTGTTCTGGGAGATAAGACGAAGATATATACGTAACTTCTTCTTATCGGAGAGGTTTTTTTATTGCAAAAAAACCGATTACGAAAATTTATATTAAGAAGAAAGGGGTTGCGCATTACTGTGACACTCGAAAAATACGTAAAACTGCGTAGTACAGTTTATGAATATATGATAGAGCAAGATAAGCCGATATCATTGTTAGATATTCAAGAACATATCGTTTCGCATCATGAAGGAAAATTCACGAAAAAGATGTTGCATCAATTTTATTTATCAAGATTATTAGACGAACTAAAACTGGATGGGAAAATTACATTAGCTGATGAATATCTCTATGCTGAAAAAGGTGTATTGTATAAGGCGAGAAAAGGGAGCTAAGCTCTCTTTTTTTCTTAAAATAACGGAGTATGTAGAGTAAAAGACTGCTAAAGCAGCCTGATACAGGGAATGGTGTTGAGTGTGTAGTGTCAAAAATTGAATGTGCCTGAAAGAGGCAATTCATATCGGCTGCAAATGAAAAGAGACACCTTCGCCGAATAGGTGTCAGTCGTTTTGTCACGTAGACTTGCTACTTAACAGTAATTAGAATAACATGCAGGATTTTTGAAGTCAAAAGGGAATTAAAGGAAGGGGTACAATTATGTACGCTTACTTATTAAAAGATATAACGAAATGGATCCCAAAGTACATTGTAGATAAGGGATATGAATATTATGAAGATGGGCATGTAGAAGATGTTGAAATACAAGATAAAAAAGTGTTTGCTTTCGTTACTGGAAATGCAGGGAATTATGAAGTAGTTATCGATCTCGAAGATTTTTCAGAAAGTAACTGTGAGTGTCCCTATGAAAATTATTGTAAACATATGGTGGCAGTTGTTTATGATATTCAAGGTGCTGGTGAGAGTGCAGTTAAAGAGAAACTGAAAGATTTAAAAAAAGAAGAGTTACTTATATTATTAAATCGATTGTTGCAAAGTTCGAAAAACGTACAAATTGTAGAGAAGTTATTAAAGAAGGAGAAACTTTAACGTATAGAGGGAGTTGTTTTGTAGTGAACGTACTAATTATATATGCTCATCCTAACCCTTCAAGTTTTAACGCGGCGATTTTCAATCATGTGCAAAAAGGACTACAGGAAACAAATCATTCAGTTACCGTACTTGATTTATACAAAGAACAATTTGATCCAGTCCTCGTATTTAATGAAGAGAAGAAAAGACGCGATTTAGTAAATGAAGAGGAAACAGCTCGGTATAGAACGTTAGTAGAAGAAGCAGATACACTTCTATTCATCTATCCAATATGGTGGTGGGGGATGCCAGCAATTTTAAAAGGATTTATCGATCGTATTTTCGTAGCTGGATTTGCTTATAAATATGAAGGGGCTCTGCCGAAAGGATTATTGCAAGGGAAAAAAGCATGGGTTATTAATACGTTAGACTCGCCTCTATGGTACGTCGCATTGTTATATCGATCAGCAGATTGGATTATGATGAAGAGAGGTATTTTACGTTTTTGTGGCATTCGCGATATAAAACGGTCAGTGTTTCAATCTGTGAAAACGAGTAAAGTATCAAAGCGTGAGAAATGGTTATTACAAATAGAAGAAAAGGCTCGTGCATTATGAATGAAGTCGATCGTATTATAAACTGTGTTCAGTATGATGGCGAACTTTTTCGGAAGTATGTTACGTGTTTACTTCAATTGAAAAAATGCAGCGAAACATTTCAGCAAATTCAAATAGAGTTAAGAAATGATTATTTAATAAGAGGAATTTGTGAAAGAGAAGTTGATCAGGTAGTACGGGGAAGTAAAGAATATGAAATGCATTTTCTTCCTAAAGTATTACAGTGGAATTTTTTGAGGGAAAATCCACATCTAATTGAAAAAGTGTGCGAAGATTTTTTTGCATTTGAGTCATTACATCTTACGGAGTTAGAGTGGGAGAAGATTATAAATTTCATGGGAAATAAGTGATTTATTATGTAAAAAAGCTAGTATAAAACTAGCTTTTCGTTTAAATAAATAAGAAAATGATAAAACCCGCATATAGTAAGTTCACAACACAAAATCCCATAATGTCACGAGCACCTAAACCAGCTATCGCTAATGCTGGTAATGCCCAGAAAGGTTGAAAGGAACGGTATTTGAATATTGATCTAGTTGATTAATATGCAGCAAGTGCAAAAGGATTTTATTTTCTTTTGTGGAATGTTATTTATATTTACCTTATTAAAATTTAGAAAGGAGAATATTTATGAAACATTCCTTAATGGAGACAAATTCAGAACCAGAAAAGAAAGAATCGTTGCTTACACGATGTGCAAATATATTTTCGAGATGGTCTCAGAAATATGTCCCGGATGCCTTTGTTATTGCAGTGCTGCTCACTTTATTTACTTTCATTATAGCTTTGTTGATGAATCCCTCAAATCCGTACAAAATCGTAAAATCTTGGGGGGATGGGTTTTGGACTTATTTAACGTTTACAATGCAAATGGTATTGCTAATGGTTACAGGGATGACGTTAGCTTCTGTCCCGTTTATTAATAGAGCCTTGCAGTCTGTTGCAAAGTTAGCCGATACACCTCAAAAGGCCTATACGATGACATTTTTGATCAGTGCAATTGCATACTATATCAATTGGGGGCTAGCCGTAGTTGTGGGAGCTATCATTGCAAAGGAAGTAGCAAAAAAGAATGCGAATGCACATTTTCCATTACTTGTAGCTGCTGCTTATGCTCCGACAGCCTTATATAGCGCAGGTCTCTCCAGTTCTATTGGCCTGACAATTGCCACAAAGGATCATTTTCTTGTAGATATGATTGGAATTATTCCTACCTCACAAACAATCTTTAGTTACTCTACTTTAATTATTTTTTTCACTCTATTCATCACGATGCCAATTATTATTGTACTTATGGCTCCAAAAAGTGGGATTATCAGCTATAAAGCAATCGAAACTGATACAAATTCTTTTGTAAAACCTCCTCAAAAAAGTTTAACTCCTGCGGAAAAACTGGAATGGACACCAGTTTTAGGAATAATATTAGGCGCAATCGGCACGTTGTATTGTGTTTATGAATTCATGAACGGTCATAGTTTAGATTTAAATATCATTAATTTGTTTTTCTTGTCACTTGGTTTGCTCCTACATGGTTCTCTTGGTAACTTTGCACAAGGATTTAAAGAATCTGCGCAATCCATTTCTCCAATTATCTTACAGTTTCCATTTTATGCAGGGATTATTGCTGTTTTAGGTAGTTCAGGTTTGGGAAGCTCAATCATTGAATGGATGGCATCCATTGCGTCAAAGGATACATTTGATATATTTACATATTGGTCAGCGGGGCTGGTAAACTTATTGGCGCCATCTGGCGGGGGGCAATGGGCTTTACAAGGACCACTGCAGGTCCCGGCAGGATTGAAGTTAGGTGTAGATCCGGCTACTATCGCTATGGCGGTAGGTTGGGGGGACGCATGGACAAATTTGATTCAGCCGTTCTGGGCATTACCTCTTTTAGGTGTGCTGGGATTGAAAATTAAAGACATTATGGGTTATTGTTTCATTCTTTGCATTTGGGTTGGCATAGTTACAAGTTTATTGATGTTATTTGTATATTAGCTTTAATAGGAATGCCAATACTATCAAGTAATACTATTAAAATGAAAAAACCTATTCTTTCTATAAATATATAGGAAAGGATAGCGTTTTTTTATGTCTATTCTTGTATCTGATGAATTACAATTATTTGCTTAAGAATTTTAAAGATTGTTATCTCCAAATATCTTACGAGAGATTACTAGGGATGTTGGTTTTGTGCAACAAACAGATAGGTACCAAGCAAGTATTTAGTTACTTTATATGCTTGGATGAGTCAAAATACCACTAAAACTTCTTTCACATGTATGGAATGTACGGTTTTTTATCCACAAGCTGTTCTTTATCAAGCTCAGCATGATGATCACCATTAACATTATGGTTGAAAGTATACAATATGGTATGGCAGAACCGAGAGTGTTGGAAGTACTACGAGAACTGTTGGACATTATTAATAAGCGACAATAAAAATTTTTTCCTGAACGCAAGAGGAGTTTTTTATTGGGAATAGTAAGGATGAGGGGAGGTGCATTACATATGGGAAAAGGTAGAAGTAATAATGCAGGTAAAAAGCAACCAAATTTCGATGATTCATCTAATTTCGCTAAACAAAGCCAACCGACAGAAAAGAAGAAGAAATAAAAAAAAGGATCTCTCTATATCAAGAGAGATCCTTTTTTACTATATTGACGTTTTAGCACAACAGATCGAGTGTTCAATTGAATAGTCATAACTGTGCAAGGTTTAAACTCCTGCTTCCACTACTGTGGAAGCTTTTCTAAATGATGTGCAATATCAATATACATATTTGAATAAACCGAATGTATTTCATTACTTGGCGTTGCGTTAGAAGAGAAATGAACGATTACCATATTTGCTTTCGGATCGATGTAAAGTGTTTGTCCGTAACTACCTAACACTTCGAAAGCACCTTGTTCATTGTGGGGAATCCACCATTGATTATGATAAGAAATAGAAGCGCCAATACTAATTTCAAGTTCACCTTCTTGTACATTTTTTACACTTTCTGTAATAGAAGAAGGGAGAATTTGTTTTCCGTTATATTCCCCGTTGTTTAATAGTAATTGCCCGAATCTCGCCATATCTCTAGCAGTTGCATTTAAGCCAGCGCTTGCTTGTTCTATTTTCATTTCATCTGTAACGTAATACGCGTTTTCTTCCATACCAATTTGAGACCAAATTCGTTCGCTTACATTTTCAGCTAGTGATTTACCAGTAATAGTTCTAATAATCCAAGCAAGCGTTTCTGTTGATCCGTTATTGTAAGAAAAGGAAGAACCAGGCGGTGCAGTTTCTTCGGCTTCCCGTAACATATCATAAATTTTCATCGGACCGTCGTAATTTTTGCCGCGGGGTAAAATATTGCTAGCTAAATATAATTGTGCATCTTGATTTTCTAGCCCAGGTTGCTCATATCCATGAGTAGGATATTCAGCTGAAACTTGCATGTCCATTAATTGCTGAAGTGTGGCATTACCGAACGGTGTGTTTTTTAATTCTTTTATGTAAGTGTCAGCTGTTTTTTCTAAGTCAATACGTTTTTCTTCAGCGAGAGATTGTATAATTGCCCCGGTAAAGACTTTTGCTAATGATGCCATACCATGAGGTTCATTCTGTTTATACTCATTGAAATATCGTTCATAAACAAGTTGTCCATTATGTACAACGACAAAAGCATCTGTTTTGTTATCGTCTAAAAGTTTTTTTAGAGGAGTTGTATTTCCGAATCTACGCTCCACAGCAAAATCATCTAAGTTTTGCAATGCGGAAGGGAAGTGAGCAATTTGGTCAGGATTGTTTTTTACGTTATTAACTAAAGTGAATTCTTTCATATGGGTATATGACCAACGTAAGTAAGGGTCATTTAACCAGTTTTCTTTTGTCACATTATGTTTTGATGGGGTCGTTTTATTATGTTTGAAGTAAGTAAATCCAAGCCCTGTAATTACAAATATGAATGTTAGTATAAGTAAGAGTAGGGGAGATTTTTTTAGTTTCATATATGGTCCTCCTTTTTATTTCTACTATAAGTATACGCTCGTCTTGAAAGAAATACAAAATAAGGAAAGTAAACGGGGAAGTTTACTTTCCTTATTAACGTTAAGCGGAAATTTTTCCGTCTGTAGGTTGTTTCTTGAATTTTTGTTTTCGTCCGTGTAATCCGTAATATAAAAGTAAAGTGAACGCAACGATAATAGCTGCGATAAAATACATATTATGATAACTGGATTTCGCTGCGACAATACCTAAAATGAAAGAACCAAAACCAATACCACTATCAAAGAATGAGAAATACGTAGCTGTCGCAGAACCACGTCTATGGTTTGGAGCGGCAGAAATCGCAATCGTTTGGAAACTCGGAATTAATGTCCCGTAACCTAAACCGATTAGCATACCTGCGCCAAGGAACCAAAATGAAGTTTGTGCTTGGCTTAATATGAACATTCCGATTGTGAAAATAATGATTGCAGGGTAAACGAGTACATTTTCACCGAAGCGATCAAAAATCTTTCCTGTAAATGGACGAGAAATGACAACAACAAGTGCGTATACAATAAAGAAGTAACTTGCAATTTCACTTAAACCGAGTTCTTTCGCATAAATAGGAATAAAGGATAAAATACCACTATAAGAAAAGGCTAAAACAAATCCTGTAAGTGCAATCGGAATAGAAGATGGTTCGATTAAGTCTTTCCATTTCATTTTTTCACGTTTTTGTTTGCTAACAGGTGCTTCGTGAGGAATATCGACAAGTAGCCCTAATAAAAATGCAAGTAATGAAAATACGGAACAAACGATAAATAACACAGTAAACGAAAAATGAGAAATAATTGTTAAACCTAAAAAAGGACCAATTACCATTGGCAGACTCATAAATACGCCGAAATATGCAAGTGCTTCGCCTCGTCGATGAGCTGGCGCAACATCAGTTACAATCGTACCAGTAGCTGTCGTTGCCATCCCGAACCCAATACCGTGTAAGAAGCGAAGGGCAAGTAATAAGAATAAACTTTGCGCACCGAAATACATAACAGTAGCGGCTAAAAATAATGAAAGTGAAATAAATAATATTTTCTTTCTTCCTAAATCATCGAGCCATTTTCCTGTGAATGGTCTACATAAAACAGAAGAAATAAGAAACACAGTTGCAACTAAACCAATTTCCTCAGGTTTTCCTTTTAGGCCGTCTATTACATAGACAGGCAGAGTAGTCATAAGCATGTAAAATGTTAAGAAGAGAAATAGACTACTAAAACAAGTTCCGAGGAAATCCTTCGTCCAAAGTTTCTCACTTTGCATCGTCATCCCTCCAATTTAATCTAAATTTTTAATAATTTGTTGTAACATTTGAAATGCTTGATGTAAATCATCTTCGTTAATACCTTCTAGCGTTTTTTCTTCGAAAGTGTCAACTTCTTCTTGCCATACTGGAATCATCTTTATCGCTGTTTCGGATAAAGAAATAAGCTTCTCGCGGCGATCTTTACCTTCTGTACGAATAATCCATCCCATCGTTTCCATACGTGTTAACGTACGAGTCATCGTTGGTGATTCAACATTTAAATACTGGCATAATTCTGTTTGCGTACAAGAACCAGTTTGATTAATGCGGAAAATAACAGCCCATTGCGCACTAAATAACCCTGTTGGAGATACACGTTCATTAAATTTCTTCGTAAACTTTCGAGAAGTCTGGCTGACGATGTGAAAAAAATGTTGTTTTTCGTCCATGTATTTTGATCCTTTCAAATTAGTTACCTAGCTAACTATATACTTTTTTATAATAATTGTCTAGTAATAGACATGTTGATTTATGTAAAAAATTCTTATAGGTTTTATGTTGCGAACGTATATTCTACGTGCTATTCTTTAATTAAGTAAAGAATTTTCTTTCTATTAAATAGAATGGGGGAACTTGTGATGATTAAGCCTGCAACAATGGAGTTTGTTTCACTATCGAACGGAGAAACGATTGCATATCAGGAAGTTGGAAGGCGAAATACAGATATTCTTGTACTCATTCACGGGAACATGACATCGTCACAACATTGGGATTTAGTCATTGAAAAGTTGCAAGATCAATACCATATTTACGCTCTTGATTTAAGAGGGTTTGGACAATCAACGTATAATCAGTCCATAGATTCATTACAAGACTTTGTAGAAGATATAAAATTATTTATCGACGAGTTAAAGCTAGAGAAATTCTCATTAATGGGCTGGTCAATGGGCGGTGGCGTTGCGATGCAATTTACAGCGAACCACCCAACTTTTGTAGAAAAGTTAATTTTAGTAGAATCAGTAGGAATGAAAGGATACCCAATCTTTAAAAAAGATACGAATGGGCAGCCGATTGTATCAAGTTTAGTAAAGACGAAAGAAGAAATTGCGCAAGATCCAGTACAAATCGCTCCAGTATTAGACGCGATAAAAAATATGAACAAACTATATTACCGTACAGTATGGAATCTATTAATATATACACATAATCAACCTGAACCGGACCGTTATGAAAAGTATTTAGATGATATGTTAACGCAACGTAATTTCGTAGATGTGAATTATGCGCTCATTACATTTAATATTTCAGATGAACATAACGGGGTTGTAGGGGGAAGTAAGCAAATTCATCGTATTAAAGCGCCAACACTCGTCATACAAGGTGATAGAGATTATGTCGTACCGCAAGTAGTCGGTGAGGAATTAGCGAAACATTTGCCAAATGCAGAGTTGAAGGTATTAGAAGATTGCGGACACTCGCCGTTTATTGATTGTTTAGATGTATTTATAAAACATGTAGAGGATTGGTTAGAACAGAAATAATCCCCGAAATGAGAAGTGTTGCATATACTATAACATTTGTATGTATAAGGGGAGATTATCAATGCATAAACCATCCTTAATCGCTTATTCGCCATATAATCATCATATCTATACAAAAATAATGATAGATCCGATGTATATGCAAGTTTCACCAGCTGTAGTTCCTTTACAGATGCAGCAGCCACTAACAGCTCATATGCAACATTACTTATATGGACCTTCATTTTATGAAAATCCATATTTTAAACACTTTCATTACAATGTGAAAGCGCAAGTTTGGGAAGGATAGGAAGCTAAAAGGTTCATTCTTTTAGCTTCTTTTTTATTATGAATATTCGTACACGCATTTGCAGAAACAGTTTATAATGAAAAGTGGAAGCGTGAGAAGGAGAGGGAAAGGGATGTCAATGCGTTTTACTTTTTGGATTATGGTTGGGATTGTAGCAATCTCGGGTTTGTCACAAGGAATGCTCTTACCTGCCATTGCAATGATTTTTGAACAAGAAGGGGTTAGTTCAAGTATTAACGGTATTCATGCAACGGCATTATACATTGGGATATTAGTTATTTCGCCGTTTCTTGAAAAACCGATGCAAAGGTTTGGAATGAAGCCAATTATCGTTATAGGTGGGTTTCTCGTTATTATTTCATTATTCTTTTTTACACAAACATTTTCGTTTTGGGTATGGTTTATCCTTAGATTTCTAGTTGGAGTCGGAGATCATATGCTGCATGTCGGAACACAAACATGGATCACGACAACATCAGACCCAAGTAAAATAGGGAGACAAGTATCGATATACGGTGTATTCTTCGGAATTGGTTTTGCTGTTGGTCCGTATTTAGCAAGCACTGTGCAGTACGGTCTTGCAACACCATTTATTATATCTACTATACTTTGTTTAATAGGTTGGCTTTTACTACTTCCAACAAAAAATGCATTCCCAGCGCAAGATGAAAGAGAAGTGAAGAGTGAATCATCATTTTCTCGTTATAAACAAGTTGTTGGATTAGGATGGATTGCGTTACTAGGACCACTTGCATATGGCGTACTTGAGGCGATGTTAAATAGTAACTTACCAGTATACGCGCTTCGTAAAGGGTGGTCTGTTTCAGATGTATCCTTCTTATTACCAGCATTTGCAGTTGGGGGTATTATTACACAAATTCCGCTCGGTATATTGAGTGATAAATACGGAAGGGATCGTATATTAACGTGGACGTTTAGCATAAGTACGGGCATTTTTCTACTTGCCGCCGTATTTGATCAATATTACTGGATCGTCTTTGCCTGCATGCTTTTAGCGGGTATGGTTATTGGATCGTGCTTCTCTTTAGGGCTTGGATTTATGACTGATTTATTACCGAGACACTTACTACCAGCAGGTAATATATTATCCGGAATCGCTTTTAGTTTAGGAAGTATTATGGGACCTGTATTAGGCGGCGTATTTATAGAAAAAATACAGTATACAAGCTTTTTTATTGCGGTTATGATTATAATGGGAATTCTCGCAATGTTATATATGGTCTACATGAAAAATCAATTCGCATCAAGAAAAATAGAAAGTAGGTTAGGGCATGACAAAACAACCTAATAAAAAGAAATTTGAAGTACTTGAAAATGAAACAATTACAGACTGCTTAGCACGTATGGAACAAGAAGGCTACGCTCCGTCTCGTCGTATGGAAGAGCCAATCTTTCATGAAGTAAAGAAAGACGGCAAAACAGTAGTTGAGCCGTGCGGTAGGAAGATTGTTTTTGAAGGGAAATTGAAGTAATCCAATAACAAATTCTCTTTATAGTATAGAGCCATCCAATAGTTGGGTGGCTTGTTTTTTTATTAATCAATGAAGGAATTGAATAGAATGAATCTCTCGTTCATTTCTCCTAATTGGCTTCTTTATATGGGGCAAAAGATTGCTACTTTTTTCGTATATTGGTAAAATAAGTTCTTGGGTCTTACTTATTGTTATCGGTATAATGTTTGTCGCTTGAATGAAAGAAATTAGTTACAAAAATTTCGCACTATGCAAAGGGGTACAGCAACGATCCCTTTTTTGGAGGCACCTTAAACATAAAGCGAGAGAAGAGGCTATATGAACGATTCTCCTATCTTGTTTAAATATTAAACGAGTTATTGCAATTGGAATAGGTATATCAAACTAGTCGACATCCTGATGGATTATGTTTTTCTAGTAATCTATTACTTCTGATGGAATCGATAGATTGCTAGAAAGCGGAAAACAATTATTAGTATATTCCGAAGCAGGTGTAACAGAGTGTCCTTCCATAATTAAGGGTAAAACCAAAATACGTTTTTTTAAAGAATGATTTGTTAGAACAGGTTATAAGGAATAAAACAGAAAAGAGGATCACATGTTAGATACTTTACAGAGAAGTAAAAAGTTTTTTTTAGTATGTCTTATTTTTTTAGTGCTTTTAACCGCTTGTGGTAATACTGATGTTAAGACATCTAAAGCTTCATTACCACCGGCTGAATCCAATATAGATACATCATTAAAAGCACCAAATTGGGTAGAGAAAAGTCCTATCCAACAGTCTCCTAATTTTACGGAAGATAAAAAAGTACAATCGGTTGTGAATTTAATAGCTACGGGTGATAATTTATATCATGACGCAGTAATTAAAGATGGCAAACAAAAAGACGGTTCATATGATTATAATTATATTTATGAAAATATCAAAAAAGCTGTTAAATCAAGTGATCTTGCTATCGTGAACCAGGAGACTCCAATTGCAGGAAATAATCTAAAAGTACAGGGATATCCGACTTTCAATACACCTGAAGAAGTAGGACAATCTTTAGTGGACACTGGATTCAATATAGTGACTCAAGCGACAAATCATGCTATGGATATGGGTATTAAAGGTGTTGCGAATACAAGAGAATACTGGAAGAAATATCCGGATGTTATCCCAGTAGGCATGAATGAGAGTCAAAACGAGCGTAATGAAATAAAAACGATTACAAAAAATGGTATTCGCTTTGCGTTACTAAATTATACATATGGTACGAATGGAATTAAAATTCCGGCTGATAAGTCTTGGGCTTTAAATTTAATTGATAAAAAAGCGATACAAAATGATGTGGAAAAGGCAAAGAGTAGCTCTGATATGGTGATTGTTATGGTGCATTGGGGAGTAGAATATACCTCAACACCTTCAAAGCAACAAAAAGAAGTTGCTCAATATTTAACAGATTTAGGTGTAGATGTAGTAATTGGAAATCATCCACATGTAATTCAACCAATTGAGTGGAAACAAAATAAAGAGGGACATGAAACGCTAATCTATTATTCTCTTGGAAATCTTATTTCTGCGCAAGAAAAATTAGAAACATTGGTTGGAGGATTATCTTATGTACAATTTGTTAAGTATGAAGATAAAACTTTTGGTATACGACAAGCGGCAATCGTACCGACAGTAACCGACTACGCTGATGGTAAGAAACAATTTAAAATTCAATTTTTAAAAGATTATTCGGATGAAGATTCTAAAAAACATGGAATTAAAAAATTTGTCGGCCCCGTTTCTTTGAAGGATTTTAAGGAGATTCCTAGAGACGTGTTGGGAAATTGGTATAAAGACTAATAAACAAAAAGGGAATGAGATACAATTAAAAAATTTATAATTTTAGCATTGGTATTGGCAATGGGATGGAGTCTTGCTGCTTGTAGTGGAAAGCAAACATCTCAGGAAACTACTAATAATAACGATAAAAATAAAAAAGAGATACATGCGAATAAAAAAGATGTTTTACCTATCTCTGATCCTAATGATTGGAGAATTATTCTTGTAAATAGAGAGCATATGTTATCAAAGGAACTAGGAATTGAATTAACAAGTATTACCCAAAATGCTAAGCCGAATATGAAAATAGATAGTAGAATTGCAACTTCCTATCAGGATATGGTAGCAGCTGCAAAAAAAGAGGGAATCAATCTTTATTTAAGATCAGGTTATCGAGCTATAAAATTACAACAAAATTATTATGATGCTTCAGTTAAAAGCTATAAATCTCAAGGTTTGTCGGATAAAGAGGCTAGTGCTAAGGCATTGGAATATCTTCAGTATCCTGGTGCAAGTGAACATCATACTGGATTAGCGTTAGACATTATTTCAGTTGAATGGCAGAATACTGTAGAAGATTTAAATGCAAAATTTGAAACTACCGATGCATTCAAATGGTTAGATAAGAATGCTGCAGAGTATGGATTTATTCTCCGCTATCCAAAAGATAAAGAGAATATTACTGGCATTAAGTATGAGCCATGGCACTATCGTTATGTAGGAAAAGAAGTTGCTGTTTATCTAAAAGAAAAAGGGTTAACTTTAGAAGAATATAACGAAAAAATTAAGTCTGGTAAGTAAAAATATGCTTTAATTTTATTAAACATTATGCACTGCTACAGGAAAAGGTGAATCTGAGGATGTGTTAACCTTCCGCCTAGTATTGTAAAAACTGAGTATGATAATTTGAGCACGTATGAACCAGTTATCGTGTAAAAAGATGTATGTATTAAGAAATTAAAGTTAAGGATCTGATATTCATATCAGATCCTTTTTCTATCGTTCTTTTAAGAGCGACTGAGCCAAAATATTGGAATGAATATAGAAACAAAACAGCCCAAGGAATAGTATAACGAATCAGGGAGTCTACTCGTACGCTTCATTGGGATTATCCAGAAATAGTTGTTGATGAAATAAGAAAGAACTGGTCTTACTCTCAAGCAAGGATTTAATACGAATGAATTGGATAAAAGGTAATAATAAAAAACACTGCGCCTGGCAGTGTTTTTTATTATTTCTGCACATAAATACATAGTCATATTGATTCAAGTTTCACTTTATTGAAGAAAAATGCGAAAGCCATTCATAAAATATGGAAATGTTAAAATCCCTTTGATAAAATAGCAATATGTAAAAATAATTATTTGTTAATTCTTAATGTAATGAATATTCATGTTTAAATATACGAATTTAACTACATAGTTATTGTGCTAAAGGGGGAGAAAGATGTTAGATGAATTGTACAATGCTTTTTTAAATGCGTCTGGTTTTACAGAAAGTGCGAGGAAACGAGATCGGTATGATGATTTACATGATTATTTAAAAGATAAAGAAAGAGAGTTAAAGCACTTCATTCAAGAGGCTGAATCAGCAAAGAGAGAGTATGAGAGTAAAAGTAATGGTTTAGAAGCTAATAAAATTCCAGCAGTTGAATTTGAACAAAAACGTCATGAAAAGGATGAAGAATTACATACATTAGTATCCTATTTTAAAAGTGCATTAAGCGATATTGGATCTGCAAAAAGTACAGCTTATGCAAAGTATTTGGAATATAAAGCGAAAGCAGAATCGGAGAAAGCGTCAGCATACGCTGCAGCGACCAAGGCTTTTGAAGAAAAGAAAAAGGAATTTGAAAAACTTATCCATTAAGCATACAAAGAATGGAGGGAACTAACATGAGTGGTAAAGAGGTTGAAATTATAGGAAGTAACACTGCAAGTGCCATTTCTTACGCACAAAACATTGAAAATGGTATGAAGGATTCTTTAAACCAAGCGAAAGACTTAAAAGCATATGTCACAGGTGCGAAATGGAATGGAAAAACGAGAGATGCATTTTTAAGTTATCTTGATTTGATCATTCAATATAATTCAGAAATGGTAGAGGCATTTGAAGGACATACGAAAGCTTTGAAAGAGTTAGATAAAAGCATTCAAACGTACGGAGATAAATCGGAAGTAAGGGCGATAAAACAACTGTGATGGAGAAACGAGGGATAAAAGAATGGGGAAAGAAATGAGTTTTGCACCTGCTGAATTATATGTTCTCGCAGGTGCAGCTGGGGTTACCGATATATTTGGATTGCCAAACCGTGACGCAATTATTTTACTTGATGCAGAATGTGTCACGAAAGCAACTACGAGTTTAAAAGAAAAAGGCCTACTTACAAGTGAAAATGGAATTACCCCTGCAGCTTTTCAAATAATTGAACTATTAAAGGAATATGAAAATTGTCATGAATACACGAGAATGAATAATGTATTAATTGGCTTTTTAAAAGAGGATAAAGACCGTGTGGCTGTATTAACAGAAATAGAACCAAATAAAAAATACGAGATCGACTACATACCAAAGCCGGACGTATATTTTTCATTATTAACACGCATTCCTTTCTTATTGAGAGAACCGAGGGAAATAGAAGATACATTTTTCTCAAAGAGAATGACAGAGGCAGAACAACAAACATTTGAGGAAAAAGATTTATCAAATAAAGACGTTATAGCGATAGAAACGTATACGAGGCCTCGAAGTAATAGAGGAGGAAAATGGGAATGTTTCTTATATTTTACTGAAGGAGAAGATTTCGTTCAAATCGATGTAGATCGTAATCGATATGACTGGGTGAGCCTCTATGCGGTTAATAAGAAATTGTATGACGTGTTAAAAATGCCATATAAAAAGTTAATTGACCCGAGACAATTCTCGTTAGGAGGTATTCAATAATGCAAGTATCAATGGGAGATAGTGGTTCTGGTGGTGGAGAAGAAGTATTAGTTAATTTTCAAGAACTACTTGATATAGTAATGAAGTTAGAAAATATATATAAAATCCATGTAGACGTCATTGGAACGAATATTGAGAGTTTATTAAGCTGTGATTTTTATCAAAAAGGTGAAGCGATGAGAGTAATTGAAAAATATCCTGATATATTACACAAAACACTAGAATTGGCTGAACACTATTCTAGGTCAGCGACAGTTGTAGGAAATGTATGTGTAGAAATGCTTGAAAAGGACGAACAATTACGTGAAATATTAAGTAAGTTGTAGAAATCACCATACGGCTGGGGGGATGAAAACGAGATGGATGTGAAATATAGACCTGAACCATGGCAAAACATGGGGGATGGTATGAATCGAATTACAAAAGATGCACTCATGAAATTACGGGAAGCAAATGAATCATTAAAAAGAATTGATGGAAGAATACGAGATTTAGACTCGGATGGTAGTATCCATTTTAATCCTAAAGATCAATCGCAAAAAATCGGGGAATTACTTGATAGTTATTCGACATTACAAAAATATTGCGGAGAAGCAGGGCGATTAGTCTCTGAACATATAGATAAACCTTTTTTAGTAGAAATGGATAAATTCGCTCAAAAAATGAGAGATACATCTATTCTCAGTTTTGAAACAAATAACCGAATTGGCTCTACAACAACGACAGTATTACCAGGTGCGCATGCAGGCTACGGAAGTGTACCACAAACAATACAGAAGAAGAAAGATAAAATAACAGTAGAAGATATTTTTAGAGATTCACCTGCATTTGATAACGTACTGAGAGGGGAATACAAAGAACTAAAAAAACAAAATCCGGATGCAAAATTAAATTATGAAGAATACAAGAAAGTAGTCCCATCCACACGAGGATTTGAATACAAATCGATAGAAGATGAACAGAAAAAACTAGAAATGGTGCGAGACATAGGAATAGGCGTAGGAATCATCATCACAACAATCCTTTGTCCACCACTCGGGGCCGCTGCCGCAGTAGTATACGGAGGTGTACAAATAAAAAGCGGTATCGACGGAGAAGACTGGGGAACACACCGGAAATTGAGCCAAGAAGAGCGGGTAGGAAACATCATTTTTGGTGGATTAGACGCAATCCCAGTTGTTGGAGCAGTAGGAAAAGGAGTAAAAGCATTCAAAGGGACGAGTGAATTAGCTGATTTAGCCAAATTATTAAAATTCAAAGAAGGAATGCCTGGTTTTAATCCAAATTTGGGTAAAAATGTGGTACAATCGCTTAAGGAAAATAAGACTTTAAAAAATGCACTAGATGCTATGAAAAATACTCCTATTCCAGTAGCAGTTAGGACGGTGGATACTGGAATAGGAATGAAGCTTCCTTATATAGAATCTTCAACTGTTGGAGAAGTAGCTGGAAAGTTTTCAAAGGCAAGTACGGCAGCTAAGGATGATGCTTATCAACTTGCTAAGGGTAGTGGTGGTTCAGGAGTTAGTAAGGAAGGTAGTGTGGCTAAGGGTACGGGTGAAACTCCTAAGATAACTGAAATAAAAGAGAAAGATCTTGGGAAGCACATTATTAAAGGGAAAAATGGAAGGAAAGAACTTGCGCCAAACGTGCGTTATGTTACCGAGGATGGTTATAAATATACAACAGATGAGCTTGGTAGAATAGTAGATGTTGAGGCAGGAGAATTAATACTTCAAAAAGGAAAACGAAACACAGGAATGCAAGTGGCTGCAGGAAGAGAAGATAGATTGCCGGATGATGATGGTGGGCATTTGATAGGGACGCAATTCCATGGATCCGGTGACATTGATAATTTAGTCGCTCAAAATAAACAGATTAATCGGTCAGGTGGAGAATGGTATAACATGGAGAAAGAATGGGCTAATGCATTAGGTGGAAAGCCTCCTAAAAAAGTGACAGTAAAGATTGAACCAGTATATAGTGGGCAATCAATGAGACCAAATTCGTTCATGGTAGAATATCAAATTCAAGGGAAGAAACCGGTTATACGTGAAATTTTAAATAAAGCAGGAGGTAAATAATATGTCATTTGAAAATGAATTAAATAAACTTTATCGTAAAATTGCTGAAAAGATAAACGATATGATACCTGTTGAATGGGAAGAGTTTTACTTCAATGGTGAGGTGAAAGATGGGGAAGGAGGAGTTTATTTTTTCTATACAACCTTAGATGAAAAACAAGAATATAAATATTCACACTATATACCTAGAATGTATAATGTTGATAGAAAAATTTATAATCAATTTCTGCACGAATTATTTGATTTGACAGTTCAATTACAACAAGTATTTATTGATAATCAACAAGAGGCATGGTTTTCAGTTACAATGATTGTGAATGGTGAAGGGAAATTAACAGTTCGGTTTAGTTATGTTAACTGGAATGATTCAGAATTTGGACCTTCAGATAGAATTGAATATTTTGAGTATAAATATTTAAATAGAGAACTAACAGATGAAATAGACAAAGAACTGATGGCAAGAATGAAAAAGTATGAAGAAGAGCGGTCTTAATATAAAAAACATAGTGATTTTGTAAGTATTATAACCACATACATGAATAAAAAACAAAGTATATGTGAAGTAGACAGGAAAAATAATAGTGTGTTTGAAAATACGTACACCATGATGATTGTATCACCATGGTGTACAATGTGCATGAAACTAGCGAACTCGTACAAACTCGTAAGTTTTAACGTAGTAGTTGTTACCACATATAAAAGGTGTCATACTGTTACTACAAAACTTACAAATTTATGCTGCTTAAAAACAGATGAAACTTAAAGCACTTGATTGTCTATTTGAGGCAACAAGTGCTTTTTGCGTTTTAGCGTAGAAATAATGTGGTACAATCGCTTAAGGAAAATAATCTATTAAAAAATTTAAAAATACAAGGCTGGAAAACCGTAGATAAGATTAATGATGCGGACTACTTCATTAAAGGTCTAGTAGCCAAAGGTGTGGACTGACCACGAATAATAAAGTTGTTTAAAAAATCGTACAGAATTGAAATTTAATACCATCTTTTGAGTTTCTCGTATAATAAAAGGAATAATGTTTCGATATCTGTGGTTAGTTAATAAAAGGGAATGAGGTTTTGGGAGTGAAAATACCGCCACATATTACAGGTTTGAAAGCAATACATTTAAATTCCCATAATGAAAATGAAACAAAGAGAATATTTTATGATGTATTGAGGACATGTAAATTCAAAATAGTAGAATGGATACAACCACACTATCCCAAAAATTTTTTTGAAGTGATAGTGATAATAGACGATAAGGAATTTATTATTTTATTGCATGAGTTTTATCCTTTCTTAGCTTTTGCGGATAAAAATGTAGAAGGAAAAATTATTTTTAGTTTTATTGATATGCCCATATTAGAAAGTGAATTTGAAGCGTACTATCAAGTTTTGTCGAAAGCTTATTTAGAAAAGCCTTTTATACCTAGGGAACACAACTTAACAGAAGAATTAAAAGATGCTAAATATTGGCGACCAGAAAATATCGGTGAAGTAATTTTTAATGTTTGGGATTGAATATTAAAGGGGTGATTATTAATTATTAGCTATCCAGAAATTAAACACTTTTATTATTCACTTAAATGAAAAAGTGCAACAAATAAAACTTATTTTTAAACAACTTTAATAACCTCGTACCAAATTAACAGGCAGAAGGTTATTGCATTTCTAGACACAAAATTAAACAACTTGATTATCACTGCACATGAACTCCGTATCCCTATTCGTTAAAGGTGTAGAAATACTGCCAGATGGAAGTGTCGCTAGAACTGGAACGAACTATAGCGGGAAATTCCAAGAAGCCCATGATGCCTCAAAGGCGAGTATTCAGAGTAGGATCTCGAATTTGGAGAGTGGTGGGGTTAAGGGTACGGGTAAAGGTAGTAAGGGAGTAAGTGAATCTAATTTAAAAAATATAGACGAATTTATTAATGGAAGTAAGAATTTTGATGACGTTATAAATGACTATGCAAAAGTATATAAAGAACATGTGGAATCTAATAGACCATGGTCTTGGGACGATAATATTCCAGGTGGAGATAGTTTATCTTCATCTCAAAGAAGAAAGATAAAAGAAATGGCTATATCAAAAGGTCATATTCCAAAAATAACTGTAAATAAAGTAGAAGGTATGAGATATGGATTTGCTGATTTTGCTAGTGCGAATCTAGTTAAGGAAACAGTTCATCTGCCTGAAGAGTTTTGGAAGTTGTCAGATAAACACCAATTTAAATGGTTAGATGAACAAATTGGTGGAACTCAAAAAGGAATGACTTGGCATCATACCGAAGTGCCTGGTAAGATGGAATTAGTTCCATTTGGCATTCATAATATCACACCTCATAATGGTGGAAGAACAAAAGGTATGTGGGCAGATGCTCCAAGATAACATAAAATTGAGGAGGTATAAGTATTATGGAAATTAAAGATGGTTCTGTAATTTATCCAGTACCAGACGATACTTTGTTATCTGAGAAAGAAAGGAAATGGAGAATTAAATTACCTAGTGCATATAAAGAATTTATTAAAAAGAATAATGGAGCTGTTCCGATAAAAGATAGTTTCGTCTGTAATAATCATAGTTATGTTATTGATAGGTTTTTGTGTATACTAAAAGTTACTGGCCAAAGTGATGATGAATTTTATGATATTGGGGTTGTTAGAACTCAGTTAGAAGAGAGAATTGTTTCTGATGAAGATTTAGTAGGGGTAGAATTATTGCCAATAGCAGTTTTATTTGCAGGTGATTTTGTATGTTTAGACTACCGAGGGAATAACGAAGAACCTTCTGTATGTGTTTGGAATCATGAAGAGTCTGCAGATTTAGAACCCGTGACGTATTTTGCGAGTAATAATTTTGAAGAGTTTCTAAAAGTTCTAGCTGAATAAACTGAGAAGCATTAGATGCGGGATTTGATTCTTGCATCTAATGCTTTTTATTTTAGTTTATTAATAAATTTTTAAAGTGTTTATAAAAAATGTTGTGTTAGTAGTTAAATAGTGGGTATGGTAAAATCGGTAAATTAATAGTAATTGTAGAGGCTAATAGAGCAATAAAGTAAATGGTTTATGAAATAGAAGGAAAAGGGATATTTGAGAAAATGATTAGAAATCGCGCAGGAGGTTGATTAAAGTGGAAAAAGAAATGAACAAGTTGTATAGAGAAATAGCTGAAACGGTTAATGAAATGATTCCAGAAGAATGGGAGAAATTTTATTTTTATGCTCAGATATCGGAAACTGGAGGGGGGACGTACTTTTTTTATAATACACCTGAAAATAGACAATGCTTTAATTATAGTGTGAAAATCCCATTTAACTATGCTATTGATAAAGAAGAATTTAAAAAAAATAAAAGAAAGCTGTTTGAGTTGAGCGACGAACTAAGAAATGTTTTTAAAGATAATCAGCAAGAACTTTGGTATTCCTTTACAATGACTCTTGAGAGTAGTGGGAAATTTAAGATGCATTATGATTATACAAATTGGTTCGATACAGAATATGGTTTTAGTGACCAAATGATTATTTGGAAAAATAAATACTTAGGAGAAGTACCAAATGATGGAGAATATAAAGCGTTAATCGATAAATATCATAGTGAATTTCCGAATAATCCTATTTAACTAAATGAAATACAGAAAAAATAATAGGGCGTTTGAAAATAGATACTCCATGATGGTTGTACCATCATAGAGTGTTATGTGCAATGATAGAATAGAAAATAAAGTACGAGCTTAGGCGAGATGACATTTTACCGGGCGATAAATATAAACACATGGAATGTATGTTAAATTAACGAACTCGTACAAAACTTACAAATTTATGCTACTTAAAAATAGATGAACTTAAAGCACTCGATTGTCGATTAAAGGCAACGAGTGTTTTTTTGCGTTTTAGTGTAGAAATTTAACAGAGCACTATAATTCTATTATGTAAACTTTTCACATGATTTTTTATACAACTAAAGAGAAGAAAAATGTTCACTATTACTTTCATTCCTGTTATAAAAAATTCTACAATAGAAGACAGAACGTATATTTGGTATAATCAAAATATACTATATGAAATGATGTACATGAGTTTGAAATTCATGTAATGAGGTAAGCAAGCAATACATAACAATAGCTAATATTTAAAGTTCTTGTACCTATAGAATTCGATTCATGTTATATAAATCAATTGTTAGAAAGGAAAAGATGTAATGAATCAAATTTCATTTGAAGATTTATTTGAAGAAGAAAAAGAAAAGGTGGAGGTAGCTGAGGTATGTAAGGTACCAGCCCCTTTATCACCATTACAAAAAGATATTTTAGAATTAATTGATTCTGAAGAAATAAGTGCGCTTGAGCTATGTGAACGATTAATACGAGCTGGTAAAATACCCGATGAAAGATTCACTACGAATAAGCCTAAAGCATATGGACAAGTATGTTTACTATTAGAAGGTTTTGTTACAGAAGGAAAACTTATTTTTATCAAAGATGATGAGAAAAGAGATAGGGTATATAAATTGAAAGAAGAAGTTTGAGATGTATAGTGGGAGATGAATGATTGGTTCCCTTTAACTTGCAGCTCCGTTAGTCTAGTAATGTCCACAAAAAAGGTGTCAATCTCTCCTAGATTGACACCTTCATACTTTTAACACCTTACATACTTACGCTTAAAACCAAGTCTTCCTCTATCAAGTTCTTTCTGAATACTTTCAGAAGCATTTAACAAACTGCTTTTTTTATTATCACGTTTGACTTCAACTATACCAACTTCTTTTGCAATCTCGACTGCTTTTTCGTGTAGTGGTACATATGAAATTGCCGCAGTGTTTAGGAAATTATTCATAGCGGATTTTGTTCGTTCTGGAGAATGATGAATTGTATCTTTCACCATTTCAAGCATATCGGAAATTTTACTTTCGGAAAATTCATTGTCTTTGCGATTTCCTA
Source organism: Bacillus sp. AFS012607 (assembly GCF_002558005.1). Classification (NCBI taxonomy): domain Bacteria; kingdom Bacillati; phylum Bacillota; class Bacilli; order Caryophanales; family Bacillaceae; genus Bacillus; species Bacillus sp. AFS012607. The sequence continues at coordinate 324,620 of NZ_NTVM01000002.1, read as the reverse complement.
AAAGCCAACAGTAGCAACTCCAGCCTGCAGACATTTTAAGCTCGTCCCCACTTGCAATCCATTTATCAGCAACGTCTTGTGCAATATTTGACTCCGATAAAGTTACGGCTACAACATAATCAGATAGCATATAAAAATAAGCCCCATCTATCCAACGATCAAAATCAGACTCACTCATAGCTTTCGGATCCGCAATAATGCCTGCAAAGTACATAGCATCGTAATTACCTGTCGCATAAAGTTCTTCAGCTAACTCTTGGTTTAATTTTATTTGTTTGGCGATTGGTTTCATAGCACCTGTAGCTACTCCGAATACTGGCTCATGCGCACCGTTAGATATGTATATTTTTTTCGTTCGTTCCTTACCTAGAGCCTCAAGTTCTTGCATAACTGTTTTAAAATCCATAGCTGTGCACTTCCTTCCTTCATGTAAGAGCCTTTTTAAGTCTTTCATATTTCTTATTTTAATACTAATTGTATTTAAGAGGTATGTCTACTTTCTAAAGGCATCGAAACTTGGTTTGAATTTTAGATGAAATAAAGAGCTAATTAAAAGGGTGGTATAATATAGAAAAAGTGAATGATGAAAATCTAATAGGGGGTATTCAATTGGAAATAAAATTGAATCGATTATATAGAGAGATAGCGGAAACGGTTCATGCCATGATTCCAGAAGAATGGGAGAAATTTTATTTTTATGCACAAATATCAGAAGCTGGAGGGGGAACTTACTTTGTCTATAACAACTTCAGAAATAAAGAAAATTATAAGTATAGTGTAGAAATTCCTTTTAAATACGAAGTTAATGAAGAGGAATTTGAAAGGAAAGAAGATTCTTTATATAAAGTGAGTAAGGAATTAAGAAATGTTTTCAAAGATAATCAGCAAGAGCTTTGGTACTCTTTTACAATGTCTCTGGAACATAGTGGGGAATTTAACATGCATTTCGATTATACCAATTGGCTCGACACAGAATATAGTTTTAGTGATCAAATGATTATTTGGAAACATAAATACTTAGGTGAAGTACCAATTAATGAAAATGATAAAGTGCTAATTCATAAGTATGATAATGAATTTCCGAATAACCCCATTTAACTAAATGGAAAGAAGAAATGTTTTTCATAAAAATTATGAGTTTTAAAGTAGTCGGTAAGTTATAGAATTGGTTCTGCAAGATAAAAAATAAAGGAAAACTACAATGGAAGTACATGGAATAGTTTCAATATGGTTAGGTAATATGAAAACGCAAGATCAGTTGGATACATATATAGATGTTACGTATGATGAAGAAGGAGACGCTATACCAGCGAGTTTTTTTGTTGATTTTAATATAGATATGATTGATGTAGATGAGGATTTTATTGAAAAGGAAGTGTTAGAAGAAGCAAGTGATGACATTTCTATGTTATTAACGGGATGTTCATATGATGACAAAATACTTTCTCGAATTAACGAAGAAGTTAAATTAAAGAAATCCTACAATTCTATCATATTAATTTATAATTTTCAGTATGACAATTCGGTTAGTAATTTTCAAGGTTTTGATTTTGTGACTGCTACAAGCTATCTATAATGGTAAGAAGGTCACTGTAAGGTAAGGAAGAATGAAAAGTATGTATAGTTTTTCCAATAAATATTTGGTATGATGGTGAATGGGAAAAATATACAAGTTTTTAGTGGCTCATAAAAGGGGGATTGAATTGAAAAGGACGATTGAATTCGTACTAGGTTTAATTGGTGGCATTATAGGAATTATTATTTCCATACTATTAATAGTTGTAGCGTTTAATATTATGGAAAGTTTTGATTATGAACTTTTAGCTTATTACTCTATTATTTTAACGGTTCAAATAGGATTGCTTATTTTATCATGTTTAGTAAACAAGGTTAATAATAAAGTTTATGGAGTTTGTATGATTGTGATTCCTATAGTTATGTTATTTATGTCATTATTCTTTTTGTTTATTCCAACAATATTACAAATTATGTCTGGTTCATTTGCATTTAGAACACTAAAGTTAGAATCGAATGTAGGATAAATATAATTATTTACGTCTGAATATTCGGTTTTTTAATGTTTTCGTTTGCAGTTCAAATTAACATAAGGTACAAAGTTGTGCGCTTTAGGAGGAGAAATAGATGGTTATTTGGTCTGGTTGGGGTTTTTTAGTCGCAATTATTGTAATTATTAATACTCTTTTGGGTAAGGTTATCTTGGGATCTATAACGGGGGACGCTACATATTTTCAAGATCATAGTTGGCCAATGGCGGTAATGTTTATTATATCAGGGGTTATGTCTTGGTATTTAGGAAAATATATTAATAAGCCAAATGGGAAAGTTTATATAGATGCTGAAACTGGTGAAAAAGTTATGTTTAACAAAAAGCACTCACTATTTTTTATAAAGATGGAATATTGGGGACCGATTCTAGGAGTTATTGCGATTGTAACTTTAATTACAAGATAAAAAAAGAGGATGGGTATAGCAAGAGTAATCTATTCAAGTAAAAGGAGAAATCAGTCATGAATACAAAGAAACTACTAGGGGTAGCAGTTCCGGTCATGTTGTTATTTGGTTGTGGAGTGTCTGAGAAAACGAACACTTCTAAACAGGAGAAAACAGAAGAGTCTAAAGTAAAAGAATCGAAGTCTAATAGTAAGAAAGAAAAAGTTTCAAAGGAAGACTATCCTAATAAAGTGTATAAATTAGGGATAGAGTTTGATAAGTTGTTTGCGGAGCATAACAATATTACAAGAGAGGTTTTTGACGGTAAGAAAAAGAAATCAGATATAGTAGATAGTGTGAAAGAATTAAATAAAACGTTAGATAAATTCGAGTCGATAGATCCCCCTGCAGAGTATGTAAATCAACAAAAGGATTTTGAAAAAGCAATTAGTTATTTTAGAGAGTCTTTTTCTTTAATCAATGAAGTATTCACCCGAAAAGAAAAAAGAGAAAAAGGCGATAAGACTGATAAAGAGTTAATGGAGAAATCCGAAAAGTTAGTGAAAGAAGGAGATATTTACTGGCTTAAGGCATTCAAAGACCTTGAAGGGGATATTAAAATCGGTGACGGTACAGTATCTGTGAAAGATTTGAAAGAGTTAGATAAGAAAGCTGGAATTAATACGGATAACGTTATGAAGAATGTGAAGGATGGTACGGAATTAATTGGTAATTGGGGATTCAAAGGAACAGACGGTTTCATTATGTCACTTATTTTAAAAGGTGATAAGACATTTGAAACGTATGGTAAAGATGAGTATCCAAATAAAAAGAATTATATTGAAGGCACTTGGGAATATGATAAGGAAGCTTTTACAATCTATTTACATCTCAATAAACGTTTAGTAGACGGTGTAGAAGATACAATTCAAAAAAAGAAAATAGCATATAAAGTTCAAGATTATGATGGGGAAAACTTGCGATTATTTAATGAGACGTCATTTCATACAATTAAGTATGTGAAGCAAAGCTAAAGTTATGGAGGACTAGGTTTAAATGGTCTGGTCCTTCATTAAAGTGTGGGTATGTAAATAATATGTTATCTTTCGTTCTGTTTACTTAGTATCATGTTATTCTTTAATAGAGTAATAAATGGAGTTTTACATTAAATATATGAGGTTGGTTACAAATGATAAAGAAATTCACTAGATTAGTATTAATAGTGGTTATGCCAATCAGTCTTATTACAGGTTGTGGGGCTACTGAAAAAACTGAAGCACAAAAGCCGAAAGCGGTACAAACGGAGAAAAAGGACTATATGGATTATTCATATGGTAGCAAAGGTATATTAGTAAGTGGCAAAGCGAAAGAACGGCAACAATACGAGATTGGATATATGGATGATAATAAGTTAATTGGAATTGATGAAAATATTGAGGACTGTATTATTTTAGATAATAAAGATGAAGCAAGTCTCGTTTGGAAACAAATAGAGCGTGGGTCTATTATTGAAGTGCAATATAGTAAAAATCGCAACGATATCGTCGGCGTACAATTAGTAGAAGATCGTGAGCCATACGAAATTAGTGATAAGTTTGATCGAAATACGATAAACGAAATTGTTGAAAACGTTAAAGGGAATTTGTAATAGATGTATTTCGATAGTATAGGATCTCTTATTATAAAATTGTGAATCAACGGCATTTTTTATATGAAAATGCCGTTGATTTGTGTTAAAAAATAAATGCTATTCTATAGTCTTGTAGAAAAACACGTATTAATCATAAATGAATTATTCTTCGTTCAGCTGTGATGATCGCCGCAAGGTTATTATCCAAAATAAAAGAGCACAAGCACTAATAGATACACCTAATATGCATACGCCATCCCAACCATATTTTGCATACGTATTTGTTGAAAGAATTGCACCTGTTGCACTACCGATAGAATAAAAAATCATGTAACTGGCAGTAAGTCGACTTCTTGCTTCGGGACGCACTGTGAACAGCATACTTTGATTGGTGACATGTACAGCTTGCACCGCTAAATCTAAGAGGATAATGCCGAAAATTAGTAATAATAGAGAGTGATTAATAGATTTAATTAGGAGCCATGAAAGTACTAATAAAGATAAAGCTATGCCAGTTGTTCTTTGTCCTAATCCTTTATCAGCTAATTGTCCAGCTTTAGTAGCAGCTAATGCACCTGCAACTCCAGCAAGGCCGAACGCACCAATAGCTGTATGTGAAAGATTATGTGGTGTAGCACTTAGAGGTAATACTAAAGAAGTCCATAAAATACTGAATGAAGTGAAAATGAGCAATGCTAATATTCCGCGAATGCGTAAGAGTCGTTCTTCTATAAATAATAAGAGTACAGAACGTATTAACTTCCGGTAAGGCATAGTTGTCATTCTGCTCTGTCCAAGAGTAGGTAAATTACGATATAACAAAACAGTTACGAATAGTATAAGTGTAGCGGAGGTGAGATAAACGGATCGCCATCCAGCTAAATCTGTTAATGCGCCTGCAAATGTACGCGCAAGGAGAATGCCTATTACAACGCCGCTTGTAACGAAACCTACTATGCGTCCACGTTCAGCTGGATTTGCTAAAATGGATGCGTATGCGACGAGTGTTTGCGTAACTGTTGCAAGAATTCCTACTAAGGCCATACCTATAAAAAGTACGATGGCCGAGGGAGCGGTCCCAATTACAATTAAAGCGATAACGGATAAAACCATTTGAACAATAATGAGTCTTTTTTGGTTTAATAAGTCACCAAGTGGAACTAATAAAAGTAATCCGATTGCATAACAAACTTGAGTAATAGTAATCACAATACCGATAGTTGAATGACTAATCTTAAATTCATTTGATAAAGAATCAAGTAGCGGATGAGCGAAATATATATTTGCCACCGCCATCCCGCAAGCTATTGCGAATAATAGAGTCATGTAGCGGGACATGTTTGCGCTAATAGGTGAATATAACTGGGGATCATTATGTTTAAGAGTGGTCATCATCTTTTCCTTGCTATTCATAAAATCAGCTCCATTTTGTATTGGTGTAAATAACGTACCGAACGGTATGTTATTTTGTAAGTAAAATATAATCTTGAGTAAATGTATATGTCAAGTTTATTTTGAGTTAATTCTGTTTTCTTTGACACATCGTTTATAATTTAATACGATATATAATATACTGATTGGTACATAAAGTGTTAGTTTATAATCTAAAAATGTAGAGGAAGGGGATATTTTTAAATGGCTCGACTACGCGAATTTGATGAAGAAAAAGCTTTGGATGCTGCTATGCAACTTTTTTGGGAGAAAGGATACGCTACTACTTCATTAAGTGATCTAACTGCAAGAATGGAAATACAAAAACCGAGTTTATATTCAGCTTTTGGTGATAAAGAGGGCTTATTTGAAGCGGCATTAAGGAGATACACAAATTTACATGCGGCTCGTATACGAACAAAACTTCAAAACGAACAATCTGTAAAAGAAGCAATTCAGATGTTTTTTGAAAATATGGTGGAAGAGGAATATAAAAAAGAGTTCAGTAAAGGCTGTTTTTGTATTAACACAATGGTTGAGCTTGCTCCTCATAATGAAAAGTTTGAAGTACTGACTAGAGAACACCAAATGTATCTTGCAGTTATTTTTCAAGAATTAATCATGAAAGGAATTCGATCAGGAGAACTACAAAGTGATTTGAACGCTAAAGCATTAGCGCAAACATTAGTCACGTCCTTAATTGGATTAACAGTGTTAATGAAATCACGCCCAGAACGTTCCGTTATAGATAATTCGGTATCTATAATAGTATCGTTAGTAAAATAATTTTTGAGTGAGATGTTAATCAGCAAATTAAATATTAAGAAAGTCGATTCCTTATTAAAATAAGAAATCGACTTGTTATAATTATATATTTTGTAAGTTGTCTTTCCAAAAATTATAGCTATTATCAATAACTTCTTTTAATTTGAAATAATTTTCTCAAGTAACTTGCACGTGGTAGAGAGTTTCTCCATCGTCTGTAAAAATACCTGAGTAATCATCTATATACTTCCACTCATCCTTATTGTTAAAGTAGTACATTGCGAATTGGTTGCCCTCATCATTTAACATGTCGTCTACTAACACGCCATCCCAATTTATATAAATTTGTGTGCCAGTCATTTGTTTAAGTTTAAATTGATTATTTTGACGGCATTTGTAATTAGTTGTAAAATAATGTTTGTTGACGAATTTTATAAAAAGTATGTTAGATGAAATTCATCTGTAGGGATGACATATAAATATTTTCTTAATGGGTATAAAATATAGTAATTTAAATATATAAATAAAAAGAAAATGTATTAGAAGTACATAGTAGATTCATATTTTTAAAAATTAATGTGACAATAAAGGGAGGTTGAGATACATACACGGCGGGAATGTGTATGTATCTATTATAATAATGAATAAGACAATCAAACAACAAGTAATCGCACTATCAACAAGTCTAGTGATTTTAGGGAGCGTACCTTTATCAGTATCAGCAGAAGAGATAAACAACTCTCAAACTGATCAACTTAATATTGCCCAAGGAGAACACGGATCGAGTGGATTAAATTATTCTAATTTCAAGTTGGAAGTTCCTAATCATGTACAAATTAACGAAGCAGAAGTATCTGAAAATGAAAAAATGCTTTTAGAAGAATATAAGCATAAACATGATGAAACAGAAGAATTAAACAAAATGCAAGATGCTAAGAAGGGACAAGTAGCAGAAAAGGAAGCTATTTCAAACATTGAAAAGGCATTTGAATCTGTAGATGGTCGAAATGATGGGTCTGATCGTCAAATGAAACCTGTTGCAAAGCCAAGAGGTATTCAATATAGCGCACAGAGTACGAAGAAATATGGAACACTTGCAGGAGTTCCATTTGTGGAGTGGATTGTTCCAGCAGGAAATCCTGATATTCGTCCTGCAAATCCGATGAAAGCACGTTACATTACAATTCATGAGACCGCAAATACAGCCGCTGGTGCTAATGCTGAAAATCATGCGAAATATTTATACAAGCAAGCAACTGAAGGCACTTTCCGAACAGCTTCATGGCATTTTACTGTAGACGATAAACAAATTTATCAACACTTACCAACAAACGAAAATGGTTGGCATGCAGGAGATGGAGATGGATCAGGAAACAGGGAATCTATCGGTATCGAGATCGCGGTTAACCAAGATGGTGATTACAATAAAGCATTAGAAAATGCAAAACGACTTGCAGGTTATTTAATGAACAAAGAAGGAATTGGTGCAGATCATATTTACAAGCATCAACAATGGAGCGGGAAAAAATGTCCTGACATTTTAATTTCACGTGGTAATTGGGCTGGTTTCGTACAAGGAATTCAGTGGTATGCAAATATAAATGCGCAGATTGATACGCCTTTACAAGATAAAAATGACTCATTTAATCCAAATGAAAATAATCCAGCTGAACCTAGCATGGAACTAGTGGTAAATGGTAGTGGCATCAATGTACGTAGTGATGCGGGTATTGAACATCGTGTTGTACGTAAAGCTTCAAACGGAGATCGTTACAAAGTATTAGCGGTTAAAAATGGTTGGTATAAAGTAGGTAATGGAGAATGGATTTTCTATGACCCAAGTTGGATTAAAATTAACTACAATGTACCAAAGGAAGAAGTACAAAAACCAAAAGATGATATTACAGGTGGCTGGTTTGAAGGGCATATTCGTAAATTAAACAGTCTAGGTATTATGCAAGGCGAAGGTAATGGTGTATTTGCGCCATATCGAAATGTAACGAGAGCGGAGTTTGCGAAATTAATCTCGAATGCTCTTAAACTACCAGAGGGAAATAAGTCATTTGTAGATATTAATGAGGCACATCCATCACTTCATGACGGTATTAAACGTTGTGCAAGTGCAGGAATTATTAATGGTCGTGGTGAAGGGATTTTTGATCCTAACTCACCAATTACTCGTGAAGAAGTATCTATTATGATTGACAAAGCATTACGATATAAAGGAATTACAGGTGAGTTAGTAGCATTACCATTTACAGATAAGCATTTAATAACATACAAAGAATCGGTTCAACGATTATACAGTCTAAAGGTAGTTAATGGTATTGGAAATAATGAGTTTGATCCTCGAGGCACAGCAACTCGTGGTCAGGCAGCTGCCTTTATTGTGAAGATGTTAGATTCAATGCAAAAATAAAATGAAACTTTAATCAGTGAGGGTCACTCGCATTGCAATCGAGCAGTTTATTCACCGAATTTTGAAATGAGAGTGTTACTGCCCGCAGATAGCAGAAGAAATTGTATATAGAAGCTGACATTGGTAGAAGTAAAAAATAAGAAGAATTTGAAAGGAGCTATCCAAAATAATGATTTGGAATAGCTCCTATTTAGTAGGAAGAACAAATTGTATTTGATAGATTGTAATGTAGAATGCCCTTCCAAGCCCCTCATAAGCCCCTACCAAGTAATAAATCACTAAGAAAAAACAAAAACAAAAACAACTAAAAGAACAAAACAAGCGCGAAAAAATGAAACCGGCGTTGTAGTAGTAAAAAAATTGTAATTCGAATGCCAAAACCATTCCCGCATGCCTATCTTTATAATGAAGGATTAAAATTTTCCTATTTACTAGCAAAGAGTGGAGGGAAACATATGGCGGTATACCGTAATGTGCAGGTGAACTTTTGGCAAGATGAATTCATATTAGATTTAACGCCAGAGGAGCGTTATTTTTACATATATTTGTTAACTGGTACGAAAACAAAGCAATGTGGTATTTACATATTACCGAAGCGTGTGGCAGAGCTTGAAACAGGTTATAGTATGGAGACTGTTGAGAAGCTGCTAAACAGGTTTGTTGAGTATGGAAAGATTCTATATGATACGAAAACGAAAGAGGTATTCATAATAAACTGGTTACACTATAACCCTATTTCAAATACGAATGTGGAGAAGTGCGTATTACGTGAGTTAAAGACTGTAAAAAGTAATGAGTTCATACATATATTTTTACGTAAATGCCTTGAAGAAGAATACACGATTCCATTATTATTGCAGTATTTTGGTATGCCAGAAGAAGAGGATAATAGTAGTTCACAAGTAGTTATTGAAGAGAAAAAAGAAGAGGAAGAGATAGAAACCATAGAAGAGGGCGTTCCAAATAGTGAAGTTTATAAGTTTTATGAACAAAATATTAGTAGTTTATCCCCGTATATTGTGAAGGAATTGAAGAATTGGATACAAAGACTTTCTGGAGAGAAAGTGTTAGAGGCACTTAAAATTGCGTTTGAAAATAATAAGAAAACGTTAGTTTATGTGAAGGGGATTTTGAGGAATTGGTGTAAGAAAGAACGAATAGATTTTAGTGAAGGAATCCATAGGAGAGAAGTATTCGGTTTGTATGATCCATAGTTTGGATAAGGATTTTTTCTAGTCTAAAAGGTTCTTTTACTATAGAAGCGAATAGTGTGAGAAAGGGGTGGTTATATGGAGGTAGTTATAAAGAAGAAACGAAAAAGGGGAAGAAGAATTTTTATTTGGGCTAGTAGTATCGTTCTCTTGTTAGTTATTTCCGCTGCGATTTTTTTGAATATATATACGCTGAAATCTATGCCAAAGATAGATGGAACGATAAAGCTAGAGGATTTACAACACGCTGTTACGGTAAAGCGGGATAGTAAAGGTGTCCCGCATATTAAATCGGAAAATGCACATGATTTATATTTTTCGCAAGGATATGTACAAGCGCAAGATCGGTTGTTCCAAATGGATTTAAGTAGAAGACAAGCTTCTGGTATGTTAAGTGAAGTTGTTGGGGAAGCAGCTGTTGACCGAGATAAATTGTTTCGAACACTCGGTTTACGGCGAGCGGCAGAAGCTTCAGTTAGTCAATATGATGGAGAAGCAAAATATGCCCTGCAGTCATTTGCTGATGGGGTGAACGCTTTTATACGTGAGGCAAAAGTGGAAAAGAAATTGCCGGTTGAGTTTACTATATTAGGTTATGAGCCTTCTGAATGGTCAATCGTGGATTCTTTAACAATTGGAAAGTATATGGCGTTTGACTTAGGAGGACATTGGCATGGACAGGCGTTTCGATATTGGGCGCTGAAAAACCTTTCGAAAGAGCAAGCGAATGAGCTATTTCCTACATATCCGAAAGATGCCCCTAGATTGCTAGCTGAACTGAAAAATACAAATGTGGACGTAGCGCAAAGTTTTTCAAAAACGATAATTCCGCCGGAGTTTAACGGTAGTAATAACTGGGTTGTGAGCGGTGAGAAGAGTGCGTCAGGTAAGCCGATTTTAGCAGATGATCCTCATTTATCTCTTGCGACGCCTTCTATTTGGTATCAAACGCGACTTGAAATGAAAGGTTTAAATGTGAGTGGCGTTATTTTCGCTGGAGTACCAGGTGTTATATTAGGCCATAATGAAAAAATAGCGTGGGGCGTTACGAATACGGGGCCTGATGTGCAAGATTTATATATTGAGAAGAGAAATCCTAATAATGAAAATGAATTTCTGTATAACGACAAATGGGAGAAAGCTACCGTTGTTGACGAGTCTATTAAAGTAAAAGGCAGGAAGACAATTCCTTATAACGTTACGATTACGAGGCATGGACCAGTAATTTCAGAGTTTGCGAATAAGGGGAAGGAGAAAACGAAAACAGTATTTGCTTTGAAATGGACAGCTTTAGAACCGTCAGCTGAGTTAAAAGCTGTATTAAATATGAACAAAGCAAAAGACTGGAATGAGTTTGAAACCGCTCTTCAAGAGTTTCATACACCAACCCAAAACTTTGTGTTTGCATCAAACGACGGCACAATTGCTTATAAAGCGAATGGAAATATACCAGTGCGTAAAAAAGGCGATGGTAGCTTGCCTGTTCCAGGATGGACAGATGAATATGAATGGGAAGGATATATTCCATTTAATCAGCTGCCGAAAGTTATAAATCCGAAAGAAGGTTTTATTTCAACTGCGAATAATAAAATTGTTGATGATGATTATCCGTATCATATTAGCAATACGTGGGCGCAGCCATATAGGCAAATGCGTATTCAAGAATTTTTGCAAGAGAAGGAAAAGTATACGGTGAAAGATTTAGAAGAGTTACAGATGGATCAAAAGAATTTATACGGGAAAGAGTTTACTCCTATATTTTTAAAAGAGTTAAATAAAGCATCTTTAAATGAGGTAGAGAAAGAAGGCGTAAACCAATTAACAAAGTGGAATTTTTACGATAGTAAAGATGAACCGGCACCATTAATATTCTATTTATTAATGAAAGAGATTTCAAATACGTTATTTTCAAAAGAAATACCGAAAGATGTAATGAAGTTATTTGAAGGGAAGTCACAAGTTGTTGATGAATTGATTCGAAAAGAAGTAGCGGGAGAAAATAGCGCGTGGTTTACGAAGTACGGAGGTTTCACAAAAGTTGTGCATACATCGTACGAGAATGTAATGAAGAAATTGCAGAAGGAATATGGACCGGATGTTGGAGAGTGGAAGTGGGGCGATTACCATCAACTCGCTTTTACACATCCAATTTCAAAATCATCTAGTATGTTAGCACTACTCGCTTTTAATCGTGAGAAACCAGTCCCGATTGGCGGAAGTCAAGTTACCGTGCAAGCAGCGAGTTACGGCGATAACGGCATTGTAAATCACGGAGCGTCTTGGAGATTCATTATTGATACGAAAGATATGTCAAACGGTTATCATATAGTGGGACCAGGACAATCGGGACATTTTAGAAGTGATTGGTATCATGATCAAATAGATGATTGGGTAAGTGGAACGTATCATACGACTACATTGAATACGGAGGGAATAGAGGGGAAGGTGCTAAATTTAGAACCGAAGTGATAGGGTGTTTTTGTTTGTGGAGGGACTAGTAATAATCTTTTTGATAATGAAAGCTTATCATTTAGAACATAACCCAGTTCTTAAATAATTTTAACAGCCAGCCTACTATCATTTAATTTGATAGTAGGCTGTTTCCATCTTCGAAATACGCTGTAGCAACTTCTTCAGGATTACGATTATTTCCACATGCTGCAAGTGCTGTAACAAATAAAGCCATTACAACTATTAACATGATTATTCCAGTTTTGAGGGGAATTAGTTAACAAAGACCAGGTATTATTTGCAACAGAACGGTCCCTCTGTACCCCTTGTTTCGTCATTTTTCTACGCCATCCAACTTGACAAATGTTTTTTTATCAAACTACAATGAAAATCATTATCAATAATATAGGGAGGATACTTTTGTCAATAAATGAAAAACAATATATTTATAGGTTAATAACCAGATCTTGTTAAGTCGTATGTACTATTTTTAGTTTAGCGTTGCCCAGAATGTACACCAATTAATCTCGCGAATTACAAGAAAACTATTATTGAAATGAGGCGTGCATTGTGAAGTTGGACGTGAATGAGTTAGCAGAGTATCTTGCCAATAATCCTTTCCGAGTAGAAGGAGTATATCGTTATGCTAAAAATCCAGGTGTGCCTTGTGCTGAGTCTACAGATTCTTTCCCAGGATTTGTATTTCCACTTACAGGGAAGACGCAATTTCAATTTAATGGTACGCCGTATATCCTTTCCCCAGGAAAAGTTATACATGGGGGTGCAAAAATGACATTAGCCCATAAAATGCTTGGTGAAATAAACTGGGAATATATTCTTGTTTTATATCAGATAAGCAATCCAGAACGAGAAGACTCTGGCTTTACTCATCAGCATTTTGAATTATTAACAGGACAATCTCCTCGTCTTGTCGAATTACTTATGCGTCTTTGGGATGTGTATAATCAGCGTGGAGGCATTTCGATGCTTCAGACCGAAATGCTGTTTCGCGAAGCGTTGAATGAAGCTTTATTAAGTGTTGTCAATAGAGAAAACAACTATGAGTCGCATACTTTATTCGAACGAATATCTAGTTACGTTCGAAAATACTATTATAAAGATATTACAATACATACGCTTACAGAACAAAATAATGTTAATCGAAATCGTCTTTCTTACGTGTTTAGAAAGCATGCAGGTATGGGGCCAGCAGAATATTTATTGAACTATCGTATAAAGATGGCTCAAAAAATGTTATGTACAAGTGGTGTGCCTGTACAACAAATTTCGCAGGCTGTTGGAATTGCAGACCCTTTTTATTTTAGTAGAGTCTTCAAGAAGCGAGTTGGCATTTCGCCTACTAAATATCGCGAGAAGTTCATCAATAATCCATACTAATGTCAACAGGGGTCCATTCTTATTTGAAAATCACTGTTCTATACTTATGGAGAGTTAAAGGAAACATTGGATTGAAAGAACTTTCATTGAAATCACTCCTTTGTACTATCTGAATGAAAAGTTCTGGCCGGAGCATTTTCTTTTTAAGCGTAATGACGACTTTTTTACTTAGATTATTGTAATATAGTGGAAGTTAAAAATGAGGAGGGATTATTATCCATTACCAACCTATTAAACTAAATGACGAGTTATCTAAAATTAACGATTATTGGTATCCACGAGTGATTGGTGAAATGAATGATGATCAAATTCAGCTTTTTAAAGCTAATGGAGATTTTATATGGCATGAGCATCCTGATACGGATAAGCTATTTATTGTGCTTGAAGGGGAGATGTTCATCGATTTCCGTGATGGACAGGTGAAAATTTCTAAGGGCGAGATGTTTATTGTCCCGAGAGGCGTTGAGCATAAACCTTTCACTGAAAAGGAATCCCACATCATGTTGGTAGAGCCTAAAAGGGAAATGGATTGATAATCGTAAAAAGATAAAAAGGAGCGGAAATCCGTTCCTTTTTTATTTATCTTACTATTTTTAGGGGCTTAGTATGAGTAAGATGTGAATAAAGGATGAATAGCATTTTTATCAATAAAAATTTATTGGATTTTTTGTGGAATATATATGAAACTTTGTATAAAATAATCAAGAAAGCCAAAAATTATAGGGGGAAAGTTGTGAAGAAAAATAAGAGTTTAATAAGTTTTTTAGGAGTGTTTATTATGTTGTTTTCTTTTTGTTTTCAAGGAAATGTACAGGCAGATGTAAATACTGTTCAATCTGGAAAAATCAAATCAGGAAACGTAACAGTATGGGAAGTTGGAAATGTAGCGAAAGTATTAGCGGATGTGGAGCGCTTAAATTTAAATACAGTAAATGTACCGATTCAGGTAGATATCCCAAATGTGACTTCTACAAACATGGTAATTAATCAAGCGCAAAAGCAACAAGCTATTATTTTAATTCAAGAATTATTAAAGCGTAATATTCAAGTTATAGTGGAACCGTTCCCGTATATTCAGCAGGGGAATGTTGGAGAGACAGAATGGAACCCAAGTAACATTAATGATTTCTTCTGGAATTGGAAGACGGTTATTCTGCAAGATATTTTTAATTCCATTACAAGTAAATACAATGTGTATGGACTAAAGATTGCTTCTAATTTCGTGAATATGGAGTATGCAGAAGGATACTGGAGCGATACAATTGATTTTGTTCGTAATCAGTATAAAGGAAATGTTTTGTATCAAATGAACTGGTGGTTAACAGCAAGCTGGGACCCTTCTTATGAAGCGAAGTTTAAAGAGAAAATCAATCGTCCGTATTTAAAAAAGGTGGATATTGTAAGTATTGATAGTTGGTTTGAAGTTTCAGGAAAAAGAAATCCAACATATGAAGAAGTAAAGAAAAGTTTATTTGCGACGACAGTGTATAATCGTGGACAAAATGTTGTTCAGCAATTGGAACAATTACATAATGCAACAGGAAAACCAGTTTACTTCGGTGGGTTTAACGTTCCGGCGCGTGAACTTGGATTACAAAATCCGTGGAATCCAGATGTTTCAAATGTGTTTTCAAAAGATGTACAATTAAATGGATGGCGTGCTTACCGCGATGTATTAGAACCGAAACCATATTTTAAAGGTTTTTCAATTTGGTTTATTGGCTCTAATGATAGTACACATGCGTATCAAATACATAGTAAAGAAGCAGAGGCAGTTATTAACGGGTGGTACCGAAAATAATTTTTATAAAATAGGTAAGTTTTAAAGATTACTACATATATTTCTAGTGAAAGGCCTTTCACCATCTTATCACCTAGGGGGCAATCATAATGAAATTTTTGTCTTACCTTACAGTAATTTTGGTGATTCTCGGCGGTTTGAATTGGTTATTTGTAGCGTTAGATTACAATGTAGTTGAGAAATGGTTTGGTTCTATGCCGGCGCTTGTGGACACTATTTATTGGCTCATTGGTCTTTCTGCTATTTATCAAATTTTTGATCGGTTCTTTACGAACGACTAGCTATTATTATTCTATTATTAGAGTGTTAAGTGCAATTATGTACTTAACACTTTTTTATGTATATATAAAAAGTCTGCACTTGCAAGCGATTCCATCGCGTCTTGCGTCGTAATAATAGAAAACAAATTGACCATATATTATATTTTGGGTTATAATTCAGAAAGTTTAAAAAATAATCGAATGAGAAATAGGGAGGTTATGAGGGTAATGGAGAGAGTCTATAATTTTTCAGCAGGACCATCAATACTCCCTTTGCCAGTTTTAGAGAAAGTGCAAAAGGAGCTTTTAAATTATAACGGGACAGGCATGTCTATTATAGAAATGAGTCATCGATCTTCTTATTTTCAAAGTATTATAGAGGAAGCGAGTAACTTACTTCGTGAATTAATGAGCATCCCTGATGAGTATGATATTTTATTTTTACAAGGCGGTGCGTCATTACAATTCTCTATGATACCGTTCAACTTAATGAATACGTATAAAAAAGCTGGATACATACTAACTGGCTCATGGTCTAAAAAGGCACTACAAGAAGCCGAAAAAGTTGGGGAAGTACAAGTGATTGCTTCTTCCGAGCAAGAGAAGTTTACTACGATTCCTAAACTGGACGGTTTATTAAGTGATGAAAAACTAGATTATGTACATATTACAACGAATAATACAATTGAGGGGACAAAATATGTGGACATTCCACATGTAGAAAGAGTGCCGCTCGTTGCGGATATGTCCTCAAATATTTTATCAGAGCGATATGATGTTTCGAAGTTTGGTCTTATATATGCGGGGGCGCAAAAGAATTTAGGACCTGCGGGCTTAACGATTGCTATTATAAAAAGAGATTTAATTGGGGGAGCAGATCGCTCTTGTCCGACAATGTTAAATTATGAAACTTACAGTAAAAATAACTCCTTATATAATACACCGCCATCCTTTAGTATTTACGTAACAAAACTTGTACTAGAGTGGTTGAAAGAGCAAGGCGGAGTATCTGCGATTGAAGAACAAAATAGAATGAAATCTTCACTTATTTATCATTTTTTAGATGAATCTAAATTGTTTACTTCACCAGTTGATCCTGCGTATCGATCACTTATGAACATTCCATTTACAACACCGTCAGAAAAACTTAACAATGAGTTTTTACAAAAAGCGAAGGAACGCGGCCTTGTTACGTTAAAAGGACATCGCTCAGTTGGCGGTATGCGTGCCAGTATTTACAATGCGATGCCAGCACACGGCGTAAAACGATTAGTAGATTATATGAAGGAATTTGAGCTTGAGAATAGATAGGGAGATGGGAATATGTTTCGTGTTCAAACGTTAAATCAAATTGCAGAAAAAGGTTTGCAAGTACTTAGCGGAGAGCGCTATGAAGTAGGGGATAAAATCAATCACCCAGATGGAATTTTACTTCGTAGCTACTCTTTACACCAAGAAGAGTTTTCAAAAGACTTAAAGGCGATTGCAAGAGCTGGTGCTGGTGTAAATAATATTCCTGTCGAGCGATGTACAGAAAAAGGGATTGTAGTATTTAATACACCAGGAGCGAATGCCAATGCAGTAAAGGAACTTATTATCGCCAGCCTTATTATGTCTTCACGTAACATTATTAACGGTGTAAGCTGGACGAAAAATTTAGAGGGTGAAGAAGTACCGCAGCTTGTTGAATCAGGAAAAAAACAATTCGTTGGATCAGAAATTGCAGGAAAACGTCTAGGTGTAATTGGCCTTGGCGCAATCGGTGCTTTAGTTGCGAACGATGCGTTAGCGTTAGGGATGGACGTTATTGGATATGATCCTTATATTTCAGTTGAAACAGCTTGGCGTCTTTCTACACATGTGCAAAGAGCATTTAGCCTTGATGAAATTTTTGCAACGTGTGATTATATTACCCTTCATATTCCTCTTACAAATCAAACGAAGGGAATTATTGGGGAACACGCTATAGAGAAGATGAAAAAAGGTATGCGTTTATTCAATTTCTCAAGAGGAGAACTTGTAGATGAAAATGTTCTTCAAAAAGCGTTAGAAGAAGATGTTATTACGCATTACGTAACAGACTTCCCAAATGAAAATGTGATAAAGATGAAAAATGTAACAGCGACGCCTCACCTTGGTGCATCTACGTCCGAATCAGAAGAAAACTGTGCATTCATGGCAGCGCGCCAATTACGTGAATATTTAGAGACAGGAAATATTCGTAATTCAGTAAATTATCCAAACGTAGAATTGCCGTATATCGGAAAGAAACGAATTACAATTATGCATCAAAACGTCCCGAATATGGTAGGGCAAATTACAGGATGCTTAGCGGAACATCATATTAATATTGCCGATATGATTAATCGTAGTAAACATTCTTGGGCATATACAATGATTGATATCGATAACGGAATTGATGATATAATAAAAGAGAATATTGTAGAAAATATAAGCAAAATTACAGGTGTTGTAGCCGTTCGAATGATTGTGTAAAGGAGAGAGGAATGTGGCAAAAATACGACCGTTTCGGGCCATTCGTCCAGTAGAGGAAAAAGCGGCACAAGTGGCAGCTTTACCGTATGACGTATTAAATAGTGAAGAGGCAAGGGAAGTTGTAAAAGGGAATCCATATTCTTTCTTGCATGTTGATAAAGCAGAAATTGATTTAGACCCTGAACTGTCACCGTATGATGATCGCGTGTATGAAAAAGCGGGCGACAATTTAAAGCAATTTATACGAGAAGAAGTGTTCATACAAGATGAAGAGCCAGCGCTATATATTTATGAACTGACGATGCAAGGAAGAACGCAGTCAGGCCTTGTCGTTTGTACATCTATTGATGAGTATGAAGATGATACAATTAAAAAACATGAAAGAACACGTCATGAAAAAGAGTTAGATCGTATTCGCCACGTAGATGTGTGTGACGCAAATACAGGTCCGATCTTTTTAACGTACCGTACAAAAGATGAAGTAAAGCATTTAATTAGAAGCTGGAAAGAAGAGCATGCGCCAATTTATACATTTACAGCAGAAGACGGTGTTAAGCATGTTGCGTGGAAGATTGCAGATGAAGATGTAATTACGACTTTAGTAAACGCATTTGAAGATATTCCTAATCTTTATATTGCAGATGGGCATCACCGTTCTGCATCAGCTGCAAAAGTAGGACTTATGCGAAGAGAACAATATCCAAATTACACAGGAGAAGAAGAGTTTAATTTCTTCCTATCTGTATTATTCCCTCAGGATGAATTATCGATTTGGGACTATAACCGAGTTGTGAAAGATTTAAATGGCTTATCAGAGGAACAGTTTTTAAATCAAATTACGCAGTACTTTTATGTAGAAGAAGCACCTGTTTCTCCGTATAAACCAAATGAGCCAAAAACATTTGGTATGTATGTAAATGAGAAGTGGTATAAGCTTACTGTGAAAGAAGAAACATTTGATGCGAATGATCTTGTTAGAGGTTTAGATGTATCTATCCTGCAAGATCATTTATTAAGTCAAGTACTTGAAATACATGATCCGCGTTCTGATTCACGCATCGATTTTGTCGGAGGAATCCGCGGATTAGAAGAACTAGAACACCTTGTAAAGAGCGGTGAATATAAAGCAGCATTCGCATTATATCCGACATCAATGGAAGCTTTATTAGCAATCGCAGACGCTGGAGAAGTTATGCCGCCAAAATCAACGTGGTTTGAACCGAAACTGCGCAGCGGGTTGTTTGTACATTCATTAAAATAAATAGACTTCTTTAGATTGAAAAACCGAAATGATTATAGTTTCGGTTTTTCTTATTTTAAAAGAGTTTTTGAGGAGGCGCATGGGATGAAATTACAAGTAGGCGAAAAAATCACCTTTGAACGAACGTTTACAAAAGAAGATGTTGCGCTATTTACGGAAGTATCGAAAGATGAAGGTGTTCATCATGTTACGCCAGATGAGCAAGGGAGATTCGTTGTACAAGGACTATTAACATCAACGCTGCCTATAAAAATTGGTGGTGACTATAACGTACTAGCTCGTCAACAAAAAGGACATTCCTAGTATTACAAGAAATGTCTTTTCCACTAAATTATAGGATATTTTGCTAAAATTCCAACTCTAAAATTAGTTTACTTGTTTGACCTGTAAACTGATAATTATAGGACCCTCTCAGATTTTCTAAGTTACCAGTAGCTTTAATAATTGTTCCTGGGGAATCTAAATTTCCTTTATCAAATATTCCTTGCTCTATAGCTGTAAATGTCCCTTGTTGCCCCTTATAAATTCCTTCAAAGTGTAAAAATCCAGAAATTTTAGCAGTAGCTAAGTGACCATCATTTATATTTGAGTCTAAATAATATAAGAAGTATTCAACAAAAGCTTTTCCTTTTAATTCACCATCAATATCATATTCGACATGTGCAATATTAATAGGGAAATCTTTTTTAGTATCATCGATTGGTTTTTCATCCCATTTACTTACTGTAAATGTTACTTCCATACACGTAATCTCCCTCCAATTATATACTTTTAAAAAGTACCAATTCACAGACATATCTCATAGGAGTGTTTTTATTCATTCCACGCCACTCTCTAAAATAGAAAAAGATACATTTTCACAATCAATTTCTGCCAACGCGCCGTAAGGTAAAATAAACTTTGGCTCGGTATGGCCAAAATTTAAATTATAAAGAATCGGTAAATCTTCTAAATGATGTTCCTTCATAACCAGCAGTATTTCATGTTTATATTCTTCATAATATTGTTCATCTTTCGGTTTACCGAAGATGATACCTTTTGCTTTTTGCAGAATACCTTGCGCTGCATAATTTCGTAACCAATATTTTATATAACTTGGTTCCGGATGATCTTCAGAGGTTTCAAAGAAAAGAATACTATTCTCCCAATGTTTTTTCTCAGGCCAAAGTTCCGTTCCTTTTGCAAATTCCAGTACTTCTATACAACCACCAATTAAACGCCCTTGTACAGTAGTAGAGCCTTGAAGTAGCTCATATCCTTTGTTTTGCTGCATCGTACGTCTTGTATCCTTATTACTCTCTATCCATTCTAAACGCTCACTCGTCCATTCATGAGCTGGTTGAATTTCGTCAATCGTTTCATTTGAAAAGAGAGTTCGATTTACCATTTCAACTGTATATGGATCCATCTCTACATTTTCAGCAAAATCAGTCAAAATTGCTGGACCGTATAAAGAGGAAAGGCCTGCTTTATGACAAAATAAATGTGAAATAGTAACGTCAGAGTACCCCATAAAAATTTTCGGGTTTTCGCGTATCACATTAAAATCTATATAGGGGAGTAACCGGATGCTATCTTCACCGCCAATATTCGCGATAATTGCTTTCACGCGTGTATCTTTAAATGCAGTCATTATATCTTCCGCACGAGCCTCTGGATTGTTATAAAGGTATTCGCTACCTTTTAAACTATTTGGCATTGGGATAACCGTAAGACGAAAAACCTCTTCTAATCTTTTTACTCCTTGCTCATATCGCCATCTTATTTCAGAATCACCTGCTCCTCCCCATGAAGGACTTACTGTCGCCGCGATATCTCCTGGCTGTAATCTCTTTGGTTTTATTAACATATGAATCCCGCTCCTACATAATGTAATGAACTACGGCTATACAAATCGTAGCGCTGAAAAATATGATGCATAACATTAGCTTCTTCATCATCAACAATTTCACCTGCTGTAACTCGAGAATCTAGACTCATTGTTGTATATTTAAAAATTACAGTATGCAACATTGCATGAGGAAAACGGTTGTTATTTTCACAACCTGTAACTATAATGATTACAGGTTGGTCGATACCAATCAAACAAATACAATCATCATGAATGGAGATGTTTCATAATGGGTATGAAAAAAATAATTTTAGCAGGTGCTTTAGGGATCGCAGCATTATCAGGAACAAATTTACCAGGACTAGAAGTAACAAAAGCGAGTGCAGCTTCTATTGAATCGAACTTCTCGACGTTAGAAGGACGAGTAGTAGAAGTAGATAACGGTGTAATTGTCGTAAAATCTAAGCAATACGAAGAACCTGTTAGTGTGTATATTGATTCATTTTCAAATGTGAAAGTAGGAGATGAAGTAAAAGCTACTGGATCTATGATGCGTAATTTTACAGAATATATGGTTGCAACTGCAGTTGAAAATACAACAAACAAGTTAGGTATGCACATGAAAGAAGATGGCTCACCCGATTATGTGATTGGGGAAGTATCAAAAGTAGGAACGATGGAAGATGAAGGAGACGGTTCTACTAAATATGTCGTAGTTGAGTATCCATCGCTAAATGGTAAGAAAGTTATTATTGATGTTTTCTTAACAAAGGGACAAGTATTTAATGTGGGTGAGAAAGTGAAAATTGATATGAAGTATGTAGGCTGGGGTGGAAGTTCTATTAACTGGAACACAACGGATAACATTGAAAAAGTTCATGAGGTAAAGAGCAACGTTGAAAATAATGATGATGTTTGGGTTTGGTCTTAATAAGGCGAGTATAAGTCGTTATTTGCAATTTTCTCCAAACAATACATGTAAAAACTAAATGTATCATGCAGTACCCATCTAATTCTCATTGCGTATGACAATTAGATGGGTACTTTTTTATTTGAAATTTGTGCAAGTCAATGTTTAGCATTTCTTTTTAAGAGTAAATTACGGTTGAAATCAAAACTTTATTTGCAGTACATAATAAATAATGTTGATTTTTTATCTTATATTAAAATAAAAACAAACCACTGTTCGATTTGAATATTCCACGATATAATAGTGAGAGTTTATGGCAGAATAAATATTTACATAAGAAGTGAGGTACTGTATGAAAAAAAGAACGACAGACATTATTTTTATTATTATCGGTGCATTTCTTTTTGCGTTAGGTGTTAATTTGTTTGTTATCCCGAACGAGTTTGGTGAGGGTGGGGTAACAGGTATCACGATTATTACGTACTATTTATTTGAATGGTCACCGGGCTTAGTTAACTTAATTTTAAATGCGATTTTGTTAATAGCCGGTTATAAGTTTTTAAATAAGATTACAACAATTTATACGATTATCGCTGTAGTTACGAACTCGCTATTTCTTCATTTGACAGAAGGCTGGACGATTGCTTCGGATGAAATGCTTGTAAATGCCATTTTCGGAGGAATATTTATTGGGTGCGGGATTGGTCTTATTATTCGCGTTGGTGGAACAACTGCAGGTACTACGATTTTAGCAAGGATGACGCATAAATATTTAGGCTGGAGCATTAGCTACGGTCTACTGTTCTTCGATTTAATTGTTGCGTTTTCATCTTATTTCATCATTGGTGCAGAAAAACTGATGATAACAATTATTATGCTATATGTAGCAACGAAAGTGATGGAGTTTGTAATTGAAGGTTTAAATCCGAAGAAAGCCATTACGATTATTTCTGATAACCCGAATGAAATAGCTGGGAAGGTAACTACCTTAATGGGCAGAGGGGTTACTGTGTACTCAGGTCATGGCTATTACACGAAAACTCCAAAGGAAATTCTTTATGTTGTTATTAATAAGCAAGAAGTAGTGAAGCTAAAGCGGATTGTTCAAACTACGGATCCGGCGGCGTTCATCGCTATACACGATGTTCGTGATGTGTTCGGAGAAGGATTTGTTGATATTTCGAAGGCTTAGAAATTATTTTTGATTAAAATAATCTTAATACTAAAACGTAAGAATCTATTTTGAATAATCTTTTTTCAAAATAGATTCTTTTCTAATGGATCTATATTTATAATTAACCCCCATGCACTTTAAGCTCAATCTTTTACGTTCTAAAGAAAACTGCCGATAAAGCCCTCCAGTCTTTTCTTTAATTTTGAAATGTGAGAGTTGAATTACAATGAATTATATGTGATTGTTTAATCTATTCCCCATGAGTTTTGCCATTTGTTTCGCATCTGGATTTCCTTCATCGTACAATTTATCAAT
Source organism: Bacillus sp. AFS012607 (assembly GCF_002558005.1). Classification (NCBI taxonomy): domain Bacteria; kingdom Bacillati; phylum Bacillota; class Bacilli; order Caryophanales; family Bacillaceae; genus Bacillus; species Bacillus sp. AFS012607. Next base: position 300,816 of record NZ_NTVM01000002.1, on the reverse strand, counting down.
AATATTACTATAATCCCTCTCATTCCGATTTTGACTTAATTTATATGCAGCCTGGATGTCTCCTACTTTAATTTTAAACCCAACTATCCCTTTCAGTTCATTTTCTAAGAGAGTGGGGGAAAGTTTATCCCATAATATTGGATTTTCACGATGTTCTTCATATTTTTTCAACATTGTTGTTAATTCATCTATTAATTCCTGTTTATCTAAAATACTTGCTTTACCATATATATGAACGGCTTGATAATTCCATGTTGGAACTTCTTCATTTTCATACCAAGAAGAAGAGATGTAAGAGTGCGGTCCCTGAAACATTACAAGAACATCTTCGCAGGTTTCAAATGTTCTCCACTGGGGGTTCCCATAAGCCATATGTCCAGTAATAAAATAGTCATCACCTTGTTTAGTTAATCCAAAGGGCAAATGAGTTGCGATTGGTTTCTCTTTTTTAGTTGTGACGATTGTTCCAAAAGAGTTTTTTTGAACAAAATCCCAAATTTCATCAACATTTGTGACTTTAAAATACTTTGGAATATACATAATAGCCCACCTTTCAAAAAAAGTTATATGAGTGTTTTGATCATTATAAGGTCAACTTGTTCGTCATCGCCCATATAAAAGGAATGAGAGCCAGCTTGTACAAAACCTAATTTCTTATAAAAAGCAATAGCATTTTCATTTTTCTCCCATACGCCTAGCCAAATATTCTTTTTATTATGTTCTATTGCAATTTCAATAGCATTATTTAGTAGATATTTACCAAGACCATGTTTTTGAAAGGAGCTCTTTATATAAATTCTCTCTACTTCAAGTGATTCATTTCCCATTTCTTCAGACTGAGCATCATCAATATTGACCTTTAAATATCCAGCAATTTCATCGTTAAAGTAGACAAAAAAGAATTGAGAAGAGATATTGGATAATTCTTTTTCTAATTGTTTTAAGTTAAATGCCTTTTCCAAATAGTGATTCATACTTTCGGGTGAATTCTGATGTTTAAAAGTCTCATTAAATGTTTCATAACTAATATCTTGAAGTCTGTGTATATCTTCAAGGGTGCACTTTTCTATATGTGTAGTCATTTGAATAGTTCGCTCCTTTATATAATCAATAATTTCTCTTATTTCCCTTTTTTACAAATTCCCAATCTTTTTCTATATTTTTTCTTACTCTTTGAAGAAGATTAGAAATAGTTTCCGCTTCTGTTTCCGAAAATCCCTCTAATGCAACAGTATTTGAATAATCGTTTTCTCTTTTAATAAAAGGATAGACATTTTTCCCTTTTTCTGTTGGGAAAAGTTTTTTGATTTTCTTGTTAGATTCATCTTCTTTCTTTTCGATAAATCCATTGATTTCAAGCTTTTTGATAGCACGGGCTGCGGTTGTACGATCTACTTTTATCATCTCAGATAGCTTTTCTTGAATGATTCCTGGGTTTTCACATATTCGCACAAGGTACAAATACTGACCTTTTGTAAGCTCATATTCTTTAAATTCTATATTACTAATAGAATCTAATGCTCTTGCAATCATGCCAATTTCACGAAGAATTTCTTTCATAATGAACTCCTTATCTTTTGTTTTTATTGCAAATGCAACAATTTGAAGTTACATTTAATATAAAATATTTTTATTGTAAATGCAACAAAAATGACGATGAAGAGGTTGATTAAAATGAAGTATGTTTTTTATGTATTAGGAATTTTAATATTAACCCTTGGTATTTCTGTCACAATACAATCAGATTTTGGCACTTCACCTTTTGATGCACTTTTAGTAGGACTTTCTTTAAATGTGGGGCTTACTGTGGGAAGCTGGGAAATAATAATAGCTTTATTATTAATATGTTGTAATTCGAAATTAAAAAGACAAAGACCAGAGGTACTAGGGTTGTTAACAGCATTCATAACGGGTATTGGTATTGATGTGTGGCTATTTTTATTACGCGATTTAATTACACCTGAAATATGGTACAGTAAAATGATTTATTTTGGAATCGGATTAGTTATTACAGGATTAGGAACTGCAATATATTTACAAACAAATTTTGCTCCCATTCCAATTGACCGATTAACTTTAATCATACAAAAATTAACTAGAACGAATATTTTTATAGCACGAACATTTATTTACCTTATATTCTTAATAATGGCAACGATTTTACATGGACCAATAGGTGTTGGAACTATATTAACTGTTTGTTTAGGTGGGTTATTGCTGAATTTCTTTATACCACTTACTAAAAAAGTAATAGATCACTTATTCGTACACCAGAGTACGTCATCAAGTTATAAGAAAAATAAAGCAGCTGACCATAATGATAACAAAAGTATCTTCTAAGGAATCCTTTTCTTTAAATTACTTATACATTTGAAGACTGACTGTTTTTGAAACCTTCTTCAATCCACCAAGAACTTATAAATTCTGTTTTTCTTTTTCTTGCAAAAAATCCAATTGTTTCTTAATGTAGTGATGTAGAAGGATGAACGAGAGAGGGTTTAATGAAGATGATACATATTTTATTAGCTGATGATGATAAACATATTAGAGAGTTATTGCATTATCATTTACAAAAAGAGGGGTTTAAAGTTTTTGAGGCTGAAGATGGAAAGATAGCGCAAGAAGTATTAGAGAAGGAAAATATTCATCTTGCGATTGTAGACATTATGATGCCGTTTGTTGATGGTTATACGTTATGTGAAGAAATTCGTAAGTATCATGATATTCCTGTTATTTTATTAACTGCGAAAGACCAGTTAGTGGATAAAGAAAAAGGATTCATTTCTGGTACAGACGATTATATCGTAAAACCATTTGAGCCAGCTGAAGTCATTTTCCGTATGAAAGCATTACTTCGTCGTTATCAAATGCTGAGTGCTGATATTATTACGTTGCACGGTACAACAATTGACCGAAAAGGCTTTGAAGTGAAGTGTAACGGACAAACGATTTTGCTTCCACTGAAGGAATTTGAATTGTTATCGCAACTGGCTAGTTATCCTGGAAGAACATTTTCAAGGGAAGAATTAATTGAATTAGTATGGGGAATGGATTTTGAAGGGGATGAACGAACGGTTGACGTTCATGTAAAGCGATTAAGAGATCGTTTTTCAAAACGAACGGATGATTTTCAAATTACAACGGTGCGCGGCCTCGGGTATAAGTTGGAGCTGAAATAAGATGAAATCACTATATTCTAGATTTGTATTTATGACGGTCGGCATTATGCTACTTAGTAGTATTATAGGCTTTTTATTAACGAACGTATATTATCAAGTGAAGTTAAAACCGTATAATAGTGAAAAGATTTTAAAGTATGCTGAAGAAGTAAAATCGTTATATGAAAAGCAAAGTGAAGAAAATCAAGAGGCATACTTACGGTCTATTGCGAAGCTAGGATATGAAATTTATATTGTCGATGATCAAAAGAATGGAAAGCGTATCGGAAATGCATTTCGTAAGACGACAATAAGTGATGATACCGTTCATAAAGTATTGCAGGGGGAGACATTTAATGGTGTTTCTACTTATCCAACGCGCCTTTTCATTACAGGATTTTTCGATAATGAATTAATTAATAGCGTCGGTGTCCCGGTAAAACACGGTGATAAACAGTACGCTTTATTCATTCGCCCTGACATTCAGCAACAATTTGGCGAGATGCGAATTTTCTTAGCGGTATTACTTGGGTTTATCGTTTTACTAAGTATTATTTTTATAGCGATTGCAGCAGGTTACATCGTTCGTCCCATTCGTAAATTTACGAAGGCTACGCAAAAAATTGCGAGTGGGGAATATGAAATTGAATTAGACGTAAAACGAAAAGATGAAATAGGAACGTTATCTACAAGCTTCCAAAAGATGACGAAGAGTATTAAAGAACTAGATGAAATGAGACAAGAATTCGTTTCGAACGTTTCACATGAATTTCAGTCGCCACTTTCTTCCATACAAGGTTTTTCAAAGACGTTGCAAACAGAAAAGATGAGTGAGGAAGAAAGAAATCATTACTTACAAATTATTGAGGGTGAAAGTAAGCGAATGTCTAGTTTATGTAAACAGTTACTTACGCTCGCTTCATTAGATAAAGAGGAAAAGGTTCTACAAATAAGAGAATTCAATCTACAGAAGCAAATTAAAGACGTCATTTTTATGCTTGAGTGGAAATGGCGGGAAAAAGATATCGCCGTTGAATTTGATGTGCCAGATATCACTATAAAAGGTGATGAAAACTTACTTCATCAAGTATGGAGTAACATTTTCACGAATAGCATTAAGTTTTCAAACGATGGTGGGACGATTGAGTTTTTCGTCGAAGAGTTAGAGTCTAGTGTCATTATCTCTATATCTGATAACGGAATTGGTATGGAAAAAGAAGAGATGGACCGTATATTTGATCGTTTTTACAAAGTAGATACGGCAAGAGCGAGAAACGTAGAAGGTAGTGGTTTAGGATTATCGATTGTGCAGAAGATTGTGGAACTGCATAACGGAGACGTTTCAGTGTATAGCACGAAAGGGGAAGGGACTACTGTTCGGGTGGAGCTTCCGAAATAGATGGAAGAGGCTGTTTGGAAACGGCCTCTTCTTTTTTGGGGCGCTAGTATACGTGTAAAGTGAAAGAATGGGAGTCATTTTAATTACATAATTGGACCGATTTGTGGCATAAGATTAGCAGGAAGTTTATTTAAAAATGTAGAATCTCTACAGAGTTATAAGGATTGTGTTAAAACTTGAACCGTGTAGGGAGGAAATTAATTTGAAACGAACTGACTTGTTATTAAACGCACTAGATTCAACATTCGATAAAGAGAGTTGGTATGCACCGTTTAAACATGCTATAGAAGGACTTACAGCCGAACAGGCTATGTGGAAACCATCTGGTGAGGAAACGAATACCATTTGGGAGAACGTTAATCATCTCATTTATTACAAAGAGAGGCTTGCTGCAAACTTGGAAGGTCATGGATGGGCACATAACCTAGACGGTAATGACACTTTTTATCTTACTAAGCAATCTAATGATGACACGGAATGGAAGGAAGTCGTTGAACGTTCTGAAAATGCTCAGCGTAATTTAAGACAGGTATTGAGCGTGATTTCTGAAAAAGAGCTTGAACAAAATTCACTTGAAGAGAAATTACTGGACATCATGCTTCATGATGCTTATCATACAGGCCAAATTATTCAATTAAGGAAAATGCAGGGGGCATGGCCAGCAAAGCGTTAACGGAACGTATTAGTTATTCCATTAAAGGGTGCTATTTTGCATCAAAAAGTAAACAAGCATAACCTCGTTCGAAATTTCGAATAGGGTTATGCTTGTTTGAGCTTTGTAACAGAAAGAAAATATTCTCTTTCTGTTACAAAGCAGTACCTTTCACCTGTTCTTCCTTAAACCGAAGCTCAAAAGTATCCGCCGTAATTTCATCAGCTTTCGGCAAAGCCCGTAATTTTGGATGAAGCAGCCATACGAGGGAGATGAATAAAATCCCGATGCTAGCGAGCGCAAAAATGATTTGGCTACTATATACATTCGCAGTGTATCCGCCAATTAAAGAGCCAAGCGGCATAGCAATTGTGCCCATACTCCGTGTGACTGAATTGATACGCCCAAGATATTGGTTTGGAATTACAATTTGACCAATAGTCGCAAATAATATGTTGGTCGCACCAATTGGTATCCAAGCTAAGCCGAATAAAAAAATAGATAACCATTGAAACGGTACAACCGTAGAGAGAAACCAAAAGAAAGCACCAGTGGCAAAGCTAATAATGGAGACACGGCCAACATTATATTTACCAACCCATGAACTGAATAGTGCTCCAATTAAACAACCGGCGGATATAGCGGCTAAAAAGAAACCATATAATTTCACACCGCCTAAAGAATCAGCGAAAGAAGGGAGTATTGCCATCGTCATACCAATTGAAAAATTAGCGACAACGGAACCGATTAAGAAGACGCCCATCAATGAACGAAAAACGATTGAAAAGCCTTCTTTTAAATCAGAGAAATATTGCTTAGTTGAAAGTGGTGTGTCTGCTTCAGTTTGTTTTGGGATTTTTAATGAAAAGAACAAAAGGGCAGTAATCGCGAATGTAAAGGAGTCGATCACATATAAAGTGATTGCGCCAAATAGTGCTACTAATATTCCAGAAAGAGTCGTACAAATTAAATCAATGCCTTGATATGCAAATGAGAAGAGTGAATTTCCTTTTAATAATTGTGTTTTATGCAGTAGAAGTGGTAAAGCTTTTGATTGTGCGGGATAGGCGAATTGTTCAATAAAGGCTACGATTGGCATGATGATGAGTAGTAGTTGGACTGTTAGTAGGTCGAAGTAGTGTGTAATAGGAATGATTAAAATAAGAATGCATTGCAAAACTTGTGTGATGACGAGGGTGTTTTTTATTGACCATCTATCAACGAATGGACCGGTAAAAAATTGAAGTGCAGAAGGTAATAGTGTAAGGAAACCAGCCAATCCAGAATAAAAAGGATTACCACTCAGTTTATATACGAGCCACATCGCCGCTACATAATACAAGCTATCTCCTATGTTTGTAAAAATTCTCCCTAAAAATAATAAGAGGAAATTCCGGTTTTTTAATATGTCCACTTTATCTACTCCTTTATAATAATTTTATTCGGTAAAATAAAATTGACCGTCTCGGTAAAAAAAATCGTATTACGATTTTTCTTCTTTTTTAATAAATTGCTGCATTGTTCTCTCGGCGATTTGAAGTGCAGTAGTAGAAATATAATAAGGTTTGCTATTCGGATCTTTATCTGCACCTTTTGTGATTTCGTTTAATTCAGCCATTAATTCATAAAACTTTTTCACCCACACTTGAAATTGTTCTGGCGTAGCATCAAATTCCCAGCAGGATGAAACGTAATTCCACTTAGCTGGATCTTCACTTGCATTTTGTAATGTAAAAGCTTCTTCTGGTGCAGCAAGAATTTGGCTTTTCGTTCTTTCTATCATTTGTAAAAAGATTTGGCGACCTGATTCGCTTAATATTTCTAAATGAGGTAATAGATCTGCGGCAGGGGTGAAGCCTTTAGCGACAGATTGATAAAACTTTTGAACAATGCCATTCTTTTCTTCTGTATAAACAATCTCTATAAGACCATTCTTTTCTAATTCTTTTAAATGATAATGAATTTTCGCCCTTGAAATGCCGAATTTCTCAGATAGTAATTGTCCAGTATAAGGACGTTCGCATAGACGTATCATCATTTCGGCACGTAGTGGATCGCTTAATGCTTTTAGTTGGCTATAAGTGGTTAGTGTTAATACGGGCTTCAACATGATCAACTCCTTCAATAAAATTACTCGGTCAATATTATTTGACTGAATTGTATCAAGGATTCTATTTATTTTCAATACTTTCAGAAAATTTATTTTTTACTCTGTAATCTTCTGTTCATATTCCGTTCATATTTCTTTTTTATGATAAGTGCATAGAAAGAAAGAGGAAGGAGCGAGCATAATGTTTTTAGCTCTGCGTGAATTGAAACAATCAAAATTAAGATACGGATTAATCGGACTTATCATGGTTTTATTATCATTTTTAGTTCTTGTTATTTCAGGATTAGCAAATGGATTATCATATGATAATGCTTCATCGATTCAAAATATGGAGGCGAATAAGTTCGTTTTAGCAGATGATGCGGAAAATAAATTACTTCGTTCACAAATTAAGAAAGACGATGTAGATAACGTAGTAAATCAAGTGGACGAGAAAGAGGCAGTTCCATTTCGGGTGAAAGTTTCAACGTATGAAAAGAAAGATAGTTCGAAAAAGGTTGATATCGCTATTTTTTCAAGTGAACGTGATTCATTTTTAGAACCGAACATTGTAAAAGGTGAGAAATTAGGTACAGCAAATAATGAAATGGTTGCTGATGAATCAATTAAAGAAAAAGGAATCGATATTGGGGATACAATTATCGATCCTGTTTCAAAGAAAGAATTTACAATCGTCGGATTTACGAAAGATCAAATGTTTAGCCATACACCAGTCGTTTATGTAAATGAAGACGTATGGGGCGCTATTTCACAACCAAACCAAAAAGATTATAGTGCAATCGCACTTAATACAGATAAAGAAGTAAAAAATGCACACGTAATTGACAAAAAAGAAGTGCTGCAAAGTATTCCAGGGTTTAAAGAAGAGCAAGGAACATTAACAATGATCATTGCATTCTTACTTGTTATCGCTGCATTACTAATTGGTGTATTCTTCTACGTCATTACACTGCAAAAAACACAGCAATTAGGTGTATTAAAAGCAATCGGTACAAAGAACTCGTATTTAGCAAATAGCTTAGTCGTGCAGGTGTTATTCTTATCAGTCGTTGCGATGGTAATCAGTATCGTTCTTGTACAAGGGTTAGAACAAATTTTACCAGCAGGTATGCCGTTCTTATTAACAACACCGATGATTGCACAATATGCAGCAATCTTTATCGTAATTAGTATTTTAGGAACACTTATTTCGTTATACCAAGTATTAAAAGTTGATGCGCTAGAGGCAATTGGAGGCGGGATGTAATGACTTCATTATTAAAATTAGACAAAGTAAGTAAAGTGTACGGAGAAGGGAATACGGAAGTAACAGCCCTTCATCCGATATCGCTTGATGTGAAAGCCGGAGAATTTATCGGAATCGTCGGTCCTTCTGGATCAGGGAAAAGTACGTTATTATCAATCGCGGGTGCATTATTATCACCATCAAAAGGGGATATTTACATTCGTGAGCAAAATATTACACAGTTATCAGAAAAGGAAATGACAGACATTCGTTTGAAAAAAATCGGCTTCATTTTCCAGTTTGCAAATCTTGTTCCATATTTAAATGTGAAAGAACAATTGCTTTACATTGCAAAGCTGAAAAAAGAAAGTAAACAAGAATCGGAAAAGCGTGCAGATCATTTATTAGCGGCATTTGGATTAGGAGAAAGAAAGAATCATTATCCAAATCAACTATCTGGCGGGGAAAAACAAAGGGTAGCAATCGCTCGTGCGTTCATGAACAACCCAGATTTAATATTAGCGGATGAGCCAACGGCAAGCTTAGACTCAAAACGTGCACGTGAAGTTGTAGAAATGATGAAACGTGAAGTGAAAGAGAGCCAAAAAGCAGCAATTATGATTACACATGATGAAAGAATGCTTGATGTATGTGATCGTATATTGATGCTTCGAGATGGACAGTTAATATAAAAAAAGGAAACCCGTACATGTATGTGCGGGTTTCCTTTTTTTTAATGGATTTATTTAGAGAATAACGTTTTAATTTTATTACGAGTAAGTAATAAAACACCGCCTAATACAGATAGCATTCCTAGAGCCATATTGTTTGATTGCTCGCTACCAGCGTTAGGAAGTTCTTTAGCGTTATTGTTTTTAGTACCATTAGTTTGTTTAGCCTGTGATACTTCATTAATCTTATTATCAACATTTTGCTTCGTTGTATGTATCTCAGCTAATTTGTCATCAATTTTTTTCTCAGTGTGTTTAAAGTCGTTGATTTTAATATCTAAGTCTTGTTTTTTCTTTGATAAATCGTCTGAAACAGTTTGTTTTGATTGTTTAATTTCGTTAATTTTATTGATTAAATCTTGTCTAGCTTCTTGTAATGCAGCTAGTTTGTTTTTCACATCTTGTTTAGCTAGTTCTAAGTTAGCGGAAAGACTGTCTAAATTGCCTTTAATTTTCTTAAGTTCCTCTAACGTGTTACCAGTATTCGGCTTGTTTTCTTTTAACTCAGCAAGTTTGTCCTCAGCAGTTTGTTTCGCTTTCTTTAACTCAGCTAATTTTTCATCTACTTGTTTTTTTACTTCCTTAAGTTCATTAACCTTTTGATCGATGTTCTCTTTATGTTGCTTCATTTCATTCACTTTTTCATCGACAGTTTGTTTATGTTCTTTAATCTCATTCACTTTGTTATCGATATTTTGCTTATGCTCTTTTACTTCAGCAACTTTATCTTCTACTTGTTTTTTATGCTCTTTAATTTCAGCGATTTTATCTTCGGCGATTTGTTTGTCTTGCTGAAGTTTTGCATCTAACTCTTGTTTATGTTGTTTAATCTCGTTAATTTTTTCATCAGCAACTTGTTTACGTTCATGTAGTTCATTCACCTTCGTATCAACATTTTCCTTAACCTTGTTAAGTTCATTCAATGTTTGATCCACGTTTTCTTTGTGTTGCTGCAATTTCGCATCTAACTCTTGTTTATGTTGCTTAATTTCAGCTAATCGATCTCCCGTACTTTGCTGAGGAGTAGCATCATTTACTTCCGCATGAGCAGGGTTCGCGCCAGCAATCATTGCTAAAGCTAGTGTAGACGCAGCGATTGTTTGTTTTGTTTTCATATTTTTGTACCTCTTTTCTTTCATATGCATGAACTGTTTTGTGTAAAAATGAGCATATAGAAGTAGATTATCTTATTATTATATACTATGTTAGGCGCTTAGAGGAAGGATTTGCATAATAATCTATGATTATGTAATTTTTATAATCTCTTATTTGGGGGTAGGGGATAAACCTTTAGCTAGATGAACAATTTCTTCTATAGTAAAGCTTACATCTTTATTATTGCGAATAACAAACAAATAATCAGCCTCGTTTTCTACAGGATCTACCACATCATCGTGAAGTGATTCAGTTTGTTGTCGATCAAGTACTTCTTTGAAACTAGAATATCCACCTCTAAAAATATTCGTACTTCGCGTGCTTCGAGCCACTCTTTCGTAAAGTACATCATCTGGAATGTCAAAATGAACTAATATGCGTACATATTCATTCTGTGGAAATAATTCGTTTAGTAAATAGAATCTTCCGCTTTTACTGCGATTGGAATTACAAATAATAAGGTGTAAATTTGTATGTTCTTTCGCATAATCAACAATGAATTTTGAAAGACCGTGCTTTAGTATATTTGAACCTTCTGTCGGCTGTAATTTTTCATAATGTGTGTTAATAAATTCAGCTTGGTTGTCCTGGTCCATAATAAAAGAATTAGGTAACTCTTTTTCTAGCTCTTTTGCAAATGTAGTTTTTCCACTGTGTGTTTTTCCAACTGTAATGATGACTAATCTTTTCATGACGCCCTCCATTTGTATTGTTATGAACTGGAATATTCGGTGTAGATCGAAATCTTCCTGCTAGAGATTACACAAATTATTGGAGCGTTAGTAGGCTGAAAACTTGACAAAAAAACTTATTTATTCTATAATTTACCAATATAAAAATAAGGTGTATAATAGGGTTCTCCTGGCCAGGGGAACCCTATTTTTGTTGTGAAAATGAAGGAGAGTGTATGTGTGTGAAACAAGGTGAAGCAAGTGTAACGTCGTTAGTATCAGCTTTCGGAAGGGCGTATCATAGAGGAAATGGACCATTAACCCAAAATTAAAGTAGGGTATGATCCATAATAGTCACTTTATTCTTATCTTGTTTTATTTTTATAGTATCAAAAATACTTCTTATAGATTCGGATTTGGTTTTATCATCTATTAAGTGCCAAATACTTTCTAGTTTGTTTATCTGATCCCGAACAAATTCAGCGTCAACATTTTCCTTACATGATGTCAAATCTTTTTTTAATTTCTCTTTCTCATTTAGAAGGGAGTTCATTTTTTCATTGTATTTACTTTTAGTGATATCTCCTTCTATATATATATCACTCAACCTTTCTATCTTACTATCTAAGTGTTTCAGTTCATACTCTATATCGCTTTTAATATCTTTGGAATCTAATTTTATTGTAGTATTCTCAAAAGACCCTGAAATGTATTCAGCAAAAGCTTTGTCAACTTGTTCAGCTCTAATTCGCTTTCTGTTAGTGCAATTAATATTTTCTCGTCCGTATACACAGCGATAGTAACGATAATAATAATCGCCATATTTAGCTCTATCGCCCCTCATTGCCCGTTGACATTCGGGACAAAGTACAATTCCACTAAACGGATAATAAGAAACGCTTCTCGATCTTGTCTGTGCTTTATTACGTTTCGTTAATATTTTTTGAGTCGTCTTAAATTCTTCTTCACTTATTATAGGTATGTAACCTTCATTCTTGATCGGAACCCATTTGTTATTAACCTCCATATATCCGCAATAGAAAGGGTTGTGCAGTATTCTTTTTACCGCCGACTGTCCAAACTTATTATTCCGCCTTGTTTTAATACCTTTCCTGTTTAATTCTACAGAAATCTTAAATAGTCCCATGGTCTTGGATAGCTCATATATATAGCGTACAATTTCCGCTTGTTCTTCAACTATTTCAATTGATTTATTACCACTGCATCTATAACCGTATGGTGGATGTCCTGTTGAAAAAATGCCGTTTTCTCTCAACTTTCCAAATACATCTTTTATTCTCTCTGAAATCGTCTCACGTTCCCACTGTGCGGTTGTTCCCATCATATTCAATATCATTCGTCCTGTTGCGGTAGTGGTATCTATAGATTCTGTAGCGCTTTTGAAAGCTATTTCATTTTCTTTTATTGTTTCTAACATCTCGTTTAAATCTTTAACTGATCTAGTAAATCTATCTAATTTGTATACAAGTATTACATCGAATTTATCAACATTACTAAACATTCTTTGTAATGCAGGTCTATTTGTGTCTTTTCCGCTAAACCCATCATCAACATAATCCTCAACAACTTCCCAACCTTGAGAAGTTGCAAAGGATTCAAGTCTTAATTTCTGATTCTCTAAAGAGAATCCTTTTTCCGCTTGTTCATCTGTAGAGACTCTTCTATATATAGCGCATCTCATTAGAAATCACCAATAACTTTCTTTACACGTCCAATTATAGAAAATAGTGTTTTCCTATCATCTATAATATCTTTTTTATAAATTGAATCTAATGTTATTGAATTACCATCTTTATAAATTCTTCTTATCATAATTTCATTATTTACAGAAACAAGAGCCATATCCCCATTTTCTAAACTTGATGTTTGCATTACTAAAACTTTATGACCTTCAAATATACCAGGCATAGAATTATCTTTTACATTTATATAGAAGAAGTTACCTTCACTAATCCAACTGAAAGGAGTATCAATATATTCAATAGGGTCACTAAATGAAGTGGATCCAAATTCACTCTTTATAGCATCATATACAGGAACCTTTTTAATCCCAATTACTTCAATAGTTTTGGATTCATCTAATTCAACGATTTCAGACTTAGTAACTCCTAATGCATTTGCTATACGTTGTAGGGCAACCATCGGTATTATTGTTTTTCCATTAACATAATTACTTATAGTAGAACGTTTTATACCAGTCTTATCAGATAAGTCAATTTGTCTTAAACCTTTCCTTTTCATTAAGGTTTTAATGTTTTCACTCATTTTTTTAGCCATCATATCATCATTGGCGGTTTTGAAATTTCTAGGCATAGTAAATTTCTCCTTTTGGCATCTATTGTTATTACCTCAGTATTACTTAATTCATTATATAATAGAAAGAACAATAAAATCTATACTTTTAACTCATAAAAATGAACTTTTTACCCAAAAAATTAAATAAATTTGGACAAAAAGTATTGCATTTGATTTTTTTGCATGGTAAGATTACTCATGTAGCAGAGGTGAACAAGTGTTCGTATCGGGCGGGGTCTGTTTGCATATCTGATATCGGGATATTTGAACATCACTATGTTACAAAAATAATAGAATAGTGGGGGAAGTTCCATGGAGTTAACTTTTAGATTGGCGCGTCAGCGCGTAGGTTTATCATTAAGAGAAGCAGCAAAAGCGGCTGGTATTGGCTATAATACCTTACAAAAGTTAGAAGGCGATACTTCTAAAATTAAAATGGAAATTGCTAAGAAGCTGGCTGACATTTATTATATTGATCCATTCAAGCTTTATTATGGCAAAGAGGAAGATTACATAAAACAAGTGAAAAGCGAGTTTTTAGCAAGGTAACACTTGCACTTGCTGTTAGTGTGCGACAACTTATGTTATTTTAAAATCCATTTTTATTTAACAAAATAGGATATAATGATTTATATACTAATCACAATTATTCTACCAAACTAAAAGTTATGTAAGGAGTTAGGTACACTGAATGAAAAAATTAATTTTAACAACCGAACAGCAGCAACAATTTTTGAAACCGATCATAAAGTTTATACAAGATAATCCAAATTTATTTAACAAAGGTGGAGAATATGATGAAAGTCGAACGATTAAGGGAACGAGTAATAGAGTTAAAGCAAGCTAAAAACAGTTACATCGCTAATCAACGTTTAGTGCAAATGCAAGCAAGGAAGGCGAGAAACGAACCTTTAGAGGTTACGCGAGGTTATGCTAAATCAATGATTCACTGGCTGGACAAAGAAAGAGAAGTCAATGAAGAGTTGAAGCAAGTAACATTACAATTAAGAAAAATGGAGCGTGTTATTAATGGCTAAGAAGAAACGTCACTTCACTAAACAACCTGAAGTTAAAGTAGTTGAAAAGGTAATTGAAATTCATAAACAGCCCACATTACAAGAAGCTTGGGATGTTGTTTGTGATCACCTGGCGGTTGAATATAGAAACAGAAAAATAACGTGGTTTGTTGATTGTGTCGCTGTGCAAGGTCATAGAACAGGTGACATAGTGCTACATAGTGGCGGTATGGGAGCTAAAAAGTTAGTTGTATCATCTAAAAATTACAAAAAGGATTTGAGTTGGTAATGAAAAATTTCGAAAAAGAATGCATGCAAGCACGTCTTGATTTAGCTGAACGTCAAATAAATACACGTCTTGAAACATTAGCTAAAAACGAAAAGTTATTCGGAAGCAACTTTCAAGTTAAGGCTGAAGAAGTGCAACTACATTTACTTCTATCAACTATCACTGGTAAACCAAACAAATATATTGAATTCTAGGAGGAAATAAAATGAACTTATATAATTTAACTGGTCAATTTTTAAACATTCAAAACATGATTACTGACGGAGTGGACCCTGAAGTGATTCAAGATACATTAGAAGCGGTTGAAGAAGCTATTGAACAAAAGGCTTTAAACACGGCTTACATCATCAAATCTATTGAGGGAAACGTAGAAACTATTAAAATAGAAGAAAAACGTTTAGCGGCAAGAAGAAGAGCTTTAGAAAATAACGCGAAAAACTTACATTCATTCTTAGAACAATCTTTAAAAGCGGCTGAAATGGATGAAGTGAAAAACGAAACGTTAACACTTAAATTTAGAAACAACGCACCATCATTAGATATAGCTGAAGGCGCTCAAATACCGCAAATGTATTACAAGACGGCTGAACCTTCATTAGATAGAAAGCAATTACTAGACGCGATTAAAAAAGGCATTCAAATAGAAGGTGTAACAACTAAACGAACTAAAACATTACAAATTAAATAATTGGAGGAAATGAAAATGACTAAAGAAAAAAAAGCGGTTGAAGAAGTCAAACCTGATGAAGTGGTGGTAACAGATGAAGAACTTTATAGCTTTAAAAGAATGTTTGGAATCAATGTAAATGATGTAGTAGAAAAGAAACAAAATCTAACTTATCTTTCGTGGGCGTGGGCATGGGCTGAAACTAAAAAAATTGATCAGTTTGCAGTACAAAAAATTCACTGGTTCCCGTATGAAGGAAATCATGATATTCAAGTGCCTTATCTTAAAACGCCTAATGGTTATTTTGTTCAAGTATCAGTTACTATTCATGGACATACAGAAACAGAAATGTTACCTGTACTTGATCACAGAAATAAACCTATTGCAAATCCTAACGCGTTTGAACTAAATAAAAATCAAAAACGTTGCCTGGTTAAAGCTATCGCGCTACACGGTTTAGGTCTTTATATATACGCTGGCGAAGACTTGCCTGAAGATACAGAAGGCGGCAAAAAGACTATTAGCGAAAAGGCTAATGTGGGTTCTCGTAATGATGATATGGAGAAGTTAGGGAAAATAGTTTACGCAAAACGAAAAGCGTTAGAAAAGAAACACGGTAAAACAGAAGAAGAAGTTAATGAAGTATTAGCGCAAAATATTGTAGGTTGGGTTCCGTATACTAAAGACCCTTCATTATTACAGCAAGCTAAAGACTTATTACAATCCTGGGGAGTGTAAACAATGAAGACAGTTGTAAGAAACTATTCTAATAGAGGTAAATCGAATCCAGCGAATGATAAAGGTTTGCCGTTTGCTGTAACGGGCGAAACAGTTCCGGAACTGATTAAGAAAACAAATGCACTTCTAAAACGTGGGTATGATTTTAAAACACAATTCTATCAAGTTATTGAAACTAGACGTAACGAAAACGTTGGTTTAAATAGAAGACGTTTTAACCAATCTTCTAGACATAATAGCGATGTTGGAATAAGAACAAGAATGTTAAAAGAACTTATGTATTATGAATGCATGATGATTAAAGTTAATTAATCCAATTCTACTTAACAAAAAAGGAGAAAATACAATGAATGAACTATATTTCAACACTGAATTAGCGAAAGAAACGAGTTTAACAACGGCTTTATTAGCGGAATACATTAGAGATATTTGTGAGTTAGAAGGAAAAAGAAAAGTTGTTATTACTGGTGAAGAATTCGAGGAAACGATAGGAATTAAACCACTAGCAACTGAAAGAGCATTAAGAAAAGTTAGGGACGCGGGTTTGTTTACATATTCTTCACACCTTAGAAAAGATGAGTTCTGTTTTAAAATGGGCAAAAAAACTCCTGAAGCTGATAACAATTTATTGAAGTTTCCTTTAAAGTGTCAGTTTTCACCCAAAAGAATGCTGATACTGACAATTCTTCATGAACATGGTGGCTGGATGAATTCTGTTGAAGTAGGTGATGCATCTGAAGGTATCTTTACAAAAGACTCGGCTAATGCAGCACTAAACAGCATGTTTAGAAAAGGCGAGTTGTTAAAACGTGATGCAACAAAAATGAAAAAAGGAAGTGGAATAAGCGGTAAAAGAATTGAATTCAAAATTGCAGAGGTAACAGCATGAGTAAATATATATGGTTCAGTTCAGTAGTAGCACAAGAAACATTTTCTTTACATGCAGCAATATTATTAGAAAGGTTTCATGAACGTTCGAAGGTTGAAGGTCCTGAAATCGTGATCGATTACAAAGAAAGTATTCTACCTGGAATACCTGAATACATGGATAATAGAATACATTTTAAGAATACTGTTGAGAAGCTTCATGACGCTGGATATGGAGTTTTTAAAAAAGGAGCAGGTCAACATAGGAAACCTTCTTTCAAACTCACAAAAGAGCGTGTGAATCCCGACAATAACATTCATGTTGAATACCTTTCTAATAAGGGGATTAAACGTAATTACGTTCATAATCTTTTGTGTGATCTTTACCCTAAAGAAATAGAACTACACGAAGCGGCTTTAGTTAGAATTTTAATAGAAGAAGCCCAGGATATTATTTCGGAACAGGGCGTAAGAAAAGCTTTAAGCGCGTTAGTTAGTGACGGTTATTTAACCTTTGAAATGGGAAGTAACAAAGGCGTAGTTTACAAAGACCAGGTAGGGTACAAAGTTTACAAAGAGATTAAAAGCAAGTAAGGAGAATCACAATGAGCAACTTATTAAATGAACACCCATTAATTGTATTACCGTCTTTGGCGGTGGAGATTGGATTAAATGAAGCTATTATAGTGCAGCAAATACATTACTGGCTTCAGAAATCTAATCATGAATATGATGGGCGTAAATGGATTTACAATTCAGCAGAAGAATGGAAGAAACAATTTCCTTTTTGGGGAATCGCAACTATAAGACGAACATTTACAAAGTTAGAAAATAGTGGATTATTGCTGGTGGGCAACTACAATAAATTAAAAATCGACCGTACAAAATGGTATTCTATCGACTACAAAAGATTGAGTAATCCATCTAATCAAAATGATCAAATGGCAACTAATCAAAATGATCAAATGACAATTAATCAAAATGAACAATTGGATATACTCAATATGATTAAACCATTACCAGAGACTACACAGAGAATAACAGAAACTACTTCTAATGCTAACGCTGAAGATGTTAAAACGAAAAGAAACAAGAAAACTTATTCTCCTGAATTTGAAGAAGTATGGTCTGTATATCCTAAAAAAAGAAACAAACCTAAAGCTTATCAGAGATATAATGAAGCTAGAGCTAAGTTTCATAGTCATGAAGTTATCTTGTATGGTGTAACTAAATATGCTGAAGAATGTGCTAATAGAGATATGCAGTATATAAAGATGTTAGAAGGCTTCCTGAATGATGAGAGGTACCTGGAATACAAACGTATGAATGAAGTAAAGAAAAAAACTGACACAGCTAAAGAAGGCGCTGAAATTAAGTTATGGTAGGTTATTCAATGGATGAAGAGAAAACGGTTGTTGTTGGTTGGGTTGCTGAATATATAGTAGTTGATTGGACCCAGGAAATTGAATATGAACCAGTGGCGTTTTTATACTTACCAAGAAAAATAAAATGTTGGGGGAAGGGAAAACAATGTTTAATATAGGACAAGTAGTTATTATAGCGATTGGGATGTTTATTACAGGTTATGTTAAATCTAATATTGACCACAAAAAGCAAAATGATCAATCATGATAAATCCAAATCTATTTAACGAATTTAAAATACAAACATATGAAAAGGTGGAAAATAAAATGACAAACTTAGTATTCTTAAATAACAACAATGAAGTAGTAACAGATTCTTTATTAGTGGCTGAAGTATTTGGCAAAGAGCATAGAAACGTTATGCAATCTATACGAAAATTACAAGAAGAATTAGAATCTATTGGTGATTACAAGGGTGTGCTTAATTTTCAGCATACTGTATACAAGCATGAACAGAATGATCAAATGTATCCTAAATGCAATATCACTAAAGATGGTTTCGCTCTATTAGCAATGGGATTCACTGGTAAAAAAGCATTAGAGTTCAAAATGAAATATATCAAAGAATTCAACCGTATGGAAGAATACATCAAGACGCCACAACAATTAAAGCCGATTGATCAAATTAAGTTATTGTTGGCTAATTCTGTTGATACTGAAGAACGCCTATCTACTGTAGAAGGCAATGTTGAAACGCTGCAAAACACCATGACTATTGATTACAGAGAACAAAGCGTACTTAATCAAGCAAAGAAACGCCGTGTAGAAATCATGTGGAAAGAACGCGGGGAACTAAGCAAATATGATACTAAACAGAAGATGCATTCAGGTGCCTGGAAAGACGTTTATATCCGTTTCGGTGTTGCTAGTTACAGAGATATCGCTAAAGTTGATTTCGATAACGCGTTGAACTTTATCAATTCATGGATTCCACTAAGTTTCTAAGCTAAATATAATAGATTGCGGATTAGGCTAAGACACAGTTTAATCCAAATTTATTTAACAAATTGGGTAAAAAGTTTAATAAAATGGTTTACATGTTTAAAAAATTGGTGTAAGATAAATCTTGTCAAAGGGACAAGGCAATCAAATGCCTGGGTGGTCATGGACAAGAAAAGCCACTCACTTAATTGGGAGGAAACGAAAATGAAGGTAGAAGTGCAAACAAAACATATAGATGAATTAACAACGGTAACAACGATTAAATACAATATGTATGATCGTAAACATAGAGAAGAACGCGGTTCATTGGTTTTGAAGCTAGGTAATGAAGGTTTTAAGCACATTACAACAATTGAACATGACTATTGGAAAGTGGATGTTCTACAAAAGACCGGGGATCCACGCAAGGAAATCAAGGAAGAAGAAAAGGCTCCATTTGAACCCGATCAACTTGAATTGATTGAAGAACCAAATCTATTTAACTATATTGAATTAGAAGGACCGAACGTAACGGAATTACAACCTGATTGGTTTCGAGTGGATATGATGGTAAGTGTGAAAGATATAGCGGTATTTTATGGCGTATCACAGAAGCGAGTGAATGAAGTGATAGAAGAACTACACTTTGAGACGTACCCAGGTTCAGGAAAGTATACAAGGCGTTTTAGAAGTATCGGCGGCACAGATCAGCCACGTTTAGAAATGATACATAGTAAGTTAATCGAATGAATCCAAATCTATTTAACTAAAAGGGAGGAAAATACAATGAAAAAGCGCGAAATTATAAAATCTATTCATAAAGAAGTTAGTGAAGTATCGGAAACTAAGGCGCAATTTATCCAGGTATTAATGGGTGCTGTAATAAGAGTTGGGGTTCAGCCGCGTAAGGCTGTAGCTCTTGCAGAAGATATATTTTCTAAAGATTTCGAAAGGGCTAACAACCGTGTGTGCAAGAATACGTTGTTTGACATTATTGAAGATTTAAACCCTGATTGGTGGTTGGCATAATGGCGCAATTTATTAAACAAGTCGATTTAGAAAGCGGAAAGATTCAATACTATGAGACGCAAGAAAACGAAAGTGTTGAGTCAATGAATAACTTTATCGTGTGGTGTAAATCAATAGATTTTGACAGTGGATTCAAAATGGAATACAGCATTGTGAACGGAAAGGGGAATTGATTATGTGGGAACCAACAGGGTTATCTTGTCCTAAATGTAGCAACAGCTTATACATTCATTTTGATGGAGAAGAAGCGCATTTTGAATGCGAACTTATAGAATGCGATTACGAGAGAACGATAGATATGCAAGAGGTAATTGATAATGATTAAAGAAGATTTTAAAGAAGCTTTATTTGTCAGTTCAGGTGTGTTAGCATTTTTATGGGCGGTAGGTTATGCATTAAGTTGGGCAATCGTTAACCTATAAGCCGATAATTGTTACATACATCGGAGGAAATTACATTGAAACAAAAAAGTACAGCTTGGTTATTATGGTTATTCTTAGGAGTGTTCGGAGCGCACAAGTTCTATACAGGGAACTTCATTAGCGCGATTACAAAGTTATTTACAGCTAACTGGTTTTTTATAGGGCTATTCATTGATATATTTAGTATTAACAATGATGTAGACGCGGCGAACTTCAGAGCAATCCAACAAGCTAGAATGATGAAAGGCATGATGGAATGATCGCAACTAAATACTCAAATCATGAGGAAATGGAAATAAGCGTCCTGGAAGCAATGCTAGAGGATAATACTTTGATTGACGAATGCCGTTTGAATCAAAAGCATTTCTTGGACAGTAAGAACAAAGAACTTTATAAAACAATTTGCGAATTAAATGATAAAGAAATTGATATCAACCCGCAAATGATTATAAGTCATAGTGATTTAGAAATTAAAGATGTTATGAGAGTCATGTCAAATGGCTCTCTGACTTCCAACTTTGAATTTTACCAGCGAAAAATGTTTGATTTCATCGAAATAGAAGAGATTAGAAAGCTGGCAGCAACATTTTTGAGCGACACTGAAGAAAGAAATGTTTCAGAAGCTTCAGAACGATTTATAAACAGTGTTATGAAGACGAGTGAAGAAAAGGTAGTAAGTAAGGAAACGTTCATGGAAAAGCTGTCTATACGTGTAGACAAACATGCGCAAATGAAAGTAGATGGTTTGTCAGGAGTCGATACAGGGTGGGATAAATTCAACAACTTTACAGACGGCTGGCAAGAAGGCGACTTGATTATAGTTGGTGGTCGCCCAGGTATGGGTAAAACAGCGTGGACCCTGGATAGTATGCGTAGAGCCGCCGAACGGGACCAAAAAGGTATTTACAAAGGGAAATATTATTCCGCCGAAATGCCTGAAGGTCAGTGTATTGATAGGTGGATAGCGGGACAGTCGCAACTTCCTGTAGCTTGTATGAAGAACCCTAATAGATTTTTACCAATATTCGATAAGAATACGAACAGCGAACCAGGAACGGCTTTTGCTAAGTATCAAATGGCTGTAGGTGATTTAAGTCAAATGCCTTTAGATATTAGTGAAGAAAAAGATTTACGCATGATAAAAGCGGATATGAGAAAAGAAGTAAAAAATAATCCTGACAAGAAACACGTATTTATGATTGACCATATTTCGCATATTAACGTAGATGGAATGACAGAGGATATTATCAAGTTTGCTCACATCGTACGCGAGTTGAAGCATACAGCGGTACAATTAGGAGTGCCTATTATTCTACTAGTGCAGTTGAGCAGAGCGAATACAAACAGAGAAGACAAGCGCCCGACAATGGCAGATATAAGAGCGTGTGGAGAAATTGAACAGGTTGCTGATATGATTATAATGCCGCACAGAGAGAACTATTACGACAACGAAACAAAAGGCGAACGATACCAGGAAATGGAGATAATCGTTGATAAGTACAGAAATGGACGCGCTGGAACATTCATTCAAACGTTTGACACCGTGACAAATATATTTATAGATAAGGAGTAAAACATTTGTGGTGACGGTTAAAGAAGTCTATATGAGCGCGAAGGAAGATAAACTTATGTCTTTAATCGTTATCATAGACTTACTATTACAACATGGAAAGATAAAGTGGAGAGATGATTCTGGGCTTTTAATGTTCTATATGAGTACAAATAAAGAGAAATGGAACAGGATTATAATAAATGAAATGAGAAAGAGAGGTATTGCAGCATGATGGAAGAAACAAAAGTTCAGTTGAGAGCAGAAGTAAGTAAACTTACAGATTCGGTTGTTAAACTTGAAAAGGAAAAGAATTTTCATAAGGATCAATACAACAAAACAATGGGTGAATTGATTAAGACAGAAAGAAGACGCGATAAAATATTAACTGAATATCCAAATTTATTTAACTTAAATGGAGGAAAAGATGAAGAAGTGGCATATTAGCTTTAGAGTTAACAAAAATGATGCAAGCAGCGAAATTAAAACAGTAAAGGTAAATGCACCAACAGGTAAAGAAGCTTTAGATTTGTTTAATGCCTGGGCTAAATTCATGCAGTACGATCCATTTACAACAGTTTTTAGATGTGAAGGTGAAGTTGTTGAAGCTTAATAAAACGTGGGTTAATAAAGATAATTTCTTTATATACGAAATTAGAGAAAGGAGGGATAAGAACGTTTTACATTATGAATACGCCGTCATTGAAGACGGAACAGAAATAATGTTAGAAAGTGGATTCACAAGCAAGGAACAAGCTAGAACGAGAATTAAAAAGAAGTTTGATATAAAAGGTCAATTCAAGATTAAAAAGGCTGTACGTAAGCGCGTGATATCTAAAAAAGTAGAATACGATGGACATACTTTTGATTCTATGACTGAACGTGATTTTTATATGTATCTTCAAAACAATAAGTTAGCAACAATTACAGAAATGCAAAAATCATTCCATCTATTGGACGGATACGAAATACCTAGCATTGTAAATAAGAAAGGTAGCAGGAGCGTTAGAGCGAAAATTTATACACCTGACTTTATATGTCATTTAGAAGGTTATGGAATGGTAGCTTTTGAAGTGAAAGGTTCAGTTAAATCTATACCGCGTGATTTGTCATTGAGAAGGCATTTATTTGAATCAGAATACGGAATACAGTTAGTTATTGTTACGCCTGACAAAAAAGAAGGGTGGAAATTTTCGTGAATGAAAATAAGGTGTACGGAAATCTAAATATGATAAGCCTTATGATGGACCAACATAGAAAAGGTAAGTTAAACATAAAAGACCTAGTTAGGAGCATGGACAAGCGCGTAAAAGAGATTAAGGAGGAATTAAAAAAATGATCGCAACTATTAAACGTTTTGTTTGTAACTATTGGTTTGGGAGTCACAAATATTATTATATGGGAACTGTAACTATCCACGGTATAACGGAAGAGGTTTGGTGCTGTAGACGTTGCGGAAAATATCACATAGCAGAGGTTTGCAATCATGGGAATAAGTTATCATGACGAAAGACATATGTATCACATGAAGGCGTATTTAATAGATAAATTAGGTTGGGAACGTCGTGAAGAAATAGAAGCCTGGGGCATAACTAAAACATTCGAAATGTTCCGTTATGTATATCATGGTGGATTAGATAAGAAAACAGCAGCTAAACAACGTGATTTAGCGCAAAAGGCTATATGGAGGAGATAGGTATGGATAAAACGATTGTATTTAGAATCGTGGGTATTAACCTTGACTACCGTACAGGACAGCAAATACTAATAGACGGTGTTGAAGGCAAAATAACGTCACTAAGAAGTATCAAGGCATTAGGTGGCGGGGAATACGAAATTATAGGACGCTATAAACCAAATGTGAATTACGTTGACCAGTTACTAACGCAATTCAGGAGGAACAAATAAATGAAGTATTCAATGTTTAAAATCATAAGTTATGCAAGGGATTTACAGATAGGAGAACCTATTTTCATAGATGATGATAAAGGCGGAAAACATGGGATTGTAAGGGAAATCGTTTCTGTTAAATGGGCTGATTGTGACAGAGTAGAGATTAGAGGTATTGCAACATTGATAACTAAAGAAGAGTATAAAAAAGAGTTGGAGAAAATGTATAATGAGAAAAATTAAAGTAGAGTTAGAGAAGGATGGGACTAAATGCCCTAGAAAAGAACACAACTATTGGATGGGTGAAGAGAAGGAATGGAAGGATGAATTTAAGAAAGGTAAGAAACGTTATGCATGGACGAAGAGAAATGCTTATTTAGAACCGTGTCAAGAATGCGGAAAAGAGTTAACTATCTTTGATGAATATCATAGAAGATGGGGTACTTGTAACAGTACATGTTATATGCATTTAGTTGGCATGTCATGGAGTGATTTCATTTAAGCGATGTATAATTTTATACAATCCAATTCTATTTAACAAACGATTGCTTTTTGTAAGTATATAAAATAGGCAATAGGTTTTAAAAGCTATGTGTATAATGGTTTAGAGGAAAGCCTTGATATTGTGCTTTCCTCGTTCTTTTGACCTTAAATGTTTTAAGTCTTTTAGAACGAAGTGAAACCATCATATGTTTTGACGGTTTAAGGATAACTTTATTCTTTTAGAAAGAAGAAAACTAATAACAGTGATTAAATGCATGATATCAAGGTTTAAGAGGAAAAGGAGAAAATAATGGACAAAGAAAAAGATTTCAAACAATTGCAACATACATATAATGTTTACATTTACGAAGATACATTGAGTGAGTTTGATATGATGAAAATAATGATGGCTTATTGCGAAAAGTATAATGAAGATATAGCGAGAATAGAATCTATCCTTTATTTTAATTTACCTACGTATACTGAATATAAAGAAAGCGAAAGTAACGAGGGAGTCTGAGGACTCTTTTTTACTTTTATCCAAATTTATTTAACAAACTTACAAAAAACTATGGACAAACATATATAGGTATAGTATAATAAGAGTATAAGGAGGTGAGGTAAGGTGATCGAAATGATGGTGAAGGTTGTAGCACTAATCACTGGAGTTCTTGGAATAATAAACATTAGTTTAGACATCCACTCTAAAGTGAAGAAGTTACAACAAAATAAAAAGCGTTCACGTAATAAACGTAAACGCAAGTAAGCAAGTTGAGGGGAAAGGTTGAGAGCCGATTTCCCCTCAACAATATTATAACATATCGATCGCCGAAATAATAATGAAGAAAATTAAACCAATTGATGTAACTGTATTTGTTGTTTTATTCTTATGGGCAGTAACGAACGATTTTAGCGAAATGGTTTGGCTGGATTGGACGTGTATAGCAGTAGGGATTGTATATACCATTATGTTTATAGTTAAGATAAGTATTAGAGGTGAGGAAAAGTGAAGTATCATTTAAACTCTAGAAAAGAAGTGGAGGACTTCATTAATAGTGAAGTCCTGACTACTTCAGAAGCAATGCAGATATTAGATGTCAATCGTTCTCGAATGAGCGCATTAGTCAAAGCTGGTAAATTGTCACCAGTTAAAAAAACGAGTAATGTTAGTTTGTTTCTGAAATCAGATATAGAATCTAAAAAAGAAGAATTGGAAGTATTGAGAGTTAAATACCGTCCGTACGATTAATGAGAGTCTAAACGACTCTTTTTTTATTTTCCAAAAACTTTTTAACCTATTCTGAAAAACGCAATAGATACCATTAGACAATCTTTGTTAAATAGATTTGGAACGTTATACAATTGTAACTGTAAGACATGAGGATATCTTACAAGCGTCGGAAAACGCGTAAATAAAAAATAAATTTTGTATCATACAAATTATTCTATTTCTTTATAAACGTGGTTCCTTGCTCTTATTGATACATGGTAATTACTCACATTCTTACTAGTGTAGATACGTAAATTATCCTTTGTTCTGAAATGTTCTAAGTATATGTAAAAAGTCTTGATTTCTTGTTTTAACTAACAGGTCTTTATCACAATGGGTCGTCATTAGTTTGACCAGTGGACACGCTGATTGAATGAACTGACAAAAAAAGGCAGTCTGTAAGCTGCCTGGAAGGTATAAGGCGTACTGAAAACTTGTTCACCTCCAAAAGAACGTTAATCTTTCAAGTACCTGCTTTGCTCACACATAACCGTACTTGTACCTTCCAGGGTGTTTATAACACCTTTCCAATCTATCTGTTTTTGATAAACTTGCTTACTTCAATACTTGTTTTAATCATTGTAAAAACTCCTTTAAATTGTGAGAAGGGTTCTTCCCTTCTTTAAAAGTGATAGCGTGGTACATACGTTTTAATTGCGTATCTGTCTTATATCTCCTGTGAAGGCGCTAGGGTTGGTATAGGTGAAAAGGGTTCGATTCCCTAACTATTGCTTTTAAAGAAGTGAATAACTTCAAACAAATAAAACTATTGGATATCTACTTGTAAAAGTTAGTGAAGGTGGTTTTTATTACTTAGTGTAGAGTTTCTGCATTCATCAAATCCAACACATATATGAGAAGTTCTTCTTCTCATTAAGCGTATAAGAGTTTTTTATGTTTGCTGCACGGAACGGTGAACAGCGGCTTTGGGCATAGAGCCGTCCTCCTTTTTCTCTTATGCGTTTAATGAGGTGTGGAAGCCTTTTAAGCTGTTTTCAGATACTTGATTACTGACTTATAAACACAAAACAACAATAATGATCCGTACTTGCATTGATGTACGGCGTTTATTGTTCTACTGAGGGTAATCACTTCCCTTAAAAGTGAAATAACTATCAAAGGTTATTATCAAACAAATTGGTAGTTAAATATCATAAAAGAGCAGCAATGAAGCTGCAAAATATGATAACTAAGCGAATATAACATCACTTAAATTGCATGAAGTACGATAACGGTATGAATTGCGAGTCTACGGACTATAAACATTGGTCAGGGTCTATACCCTGAATCATGGAATAGTAGCGAAGTGGCTTAACGCAATGCTGACGAGTATTTTCGGGGGTTCGAATCCCTCCTATTCCTGCAATATGCCTATGTACGCAATTGGTAACGCGAATAATTAAACCCCTGGGGAAATGCCTGAGAAGCGTCAATGATTATAGTTATACTGGTTCGATTCCAGTCGTGGGCTTTTATCTTTTATAGTTACAAGTTGAGAAGCAGAGATTTCGCCATTTCTGTTTCTTTTCTTTATCAGAAGGAGGATATAAAAAGAAATAGGTTGCGCTTAATGTGCAACCTATTTTAAATCTATTTAACAACGATGGAAAATATTCAATTCTATTAAGCGGTATGAGTTATATTGAAAAGGCGAACATATAACGAAATATTGAGAGGTGGTAACATGCATGAATTAAACGAACGTCAAAAACGTTTTGCAGATTATTACATTGAAACAGGGAACGCTTCAGAAGCATACAGGCGGGCGGGATACAAGAGTGATAACGAAAAGGTTATTACCGCTGGTTCTTCTCGTCTGTTAGCGAATGTTAATGTTTCAGCATATATTGATTCTCACATGGCTGGCGTTGATTCTAAACGTATTGCTGATGCAAATGAGGTTTTAGAGTTTCTTACATCGGTAATGCGCGGAGAAGCGACAGGAAAGACATTACGCGGCGTAGGCATGGGTGAACAAGTTATCAGTGATATAGCGCCGTCAATTGGAGAACGGAAAGACGCTGCTGTCCAATTGGGTAAACGTTATCGATTATGGACTGAAAAACACGAAATTGAAGGTGTTGCACAAGTTATTATCAACGGTTCTATTGGTGATACGTGCGAAGAGTGCGGAAAACATTATGAAGAGTGTGAATGCTAATGATTGAAAACTATCAAGGTTTGCTACTGACACTCTCTGCGTTATTGATAGTAACTGTACCGATGGCACTAATTGACAGAAATGAAAAGAAAGCGCGGGAAGAGCATGAACGAAAACGTTAATCATATCGACATGAGAAACGTTATTTCACCGCGTTTCAAGAAAGTCTATTATCTATCAGAAATGAAGAAACACCTGCGGTATGTTTTAAAAGGCGGTCGTGCTTCAGGTAAGAGTTACTTTATACCATTCCGCATACTAATGGACATAATGGAATACCCAATCAGTTGGCTGGTGCTGCGTAAAGTGCAGAATACTATTGTCAGGTCGGTGTTTGAACAGATTAAAGAAGCGATGGTATTACTAGGTATAACACATCTATTCAATATCGTACCTTCCCGCCTGGTAATGGAATATAAACCGCGTGGGAATAAAATATACTTCCTGGGCTGCGAAGAACCTGAACGGATTAAATCTATTAAAGATGCTCAATTCCCTATCATGGGTATGTGGATTGAAGAAATAGGAGAATTCAAAGCAGAAGAAGACGTTTCTATTATTGAGAAATCAATTTTACGAGGTGAGTTTGAAATCAAGCCTGAACATCGTTCTGAGCTACCAAACTATGAATACACGTTCTTCTATAGTTACAACCCTCCTAAACGCCGTGGTCATTGGTTGAACAAGAAATATAACAGCAGCTTCATACCTGAAAATACACACGTTAACCATTCTACTTACTTAGATAATAAACATTTAACTAAGGCGTTCTATGAAGAAGCAGAGATTGAAAAGGAAATGAACCCGCTTAAATACCGTTGGGAATATATGGGTGAAGCGATTGGTTCAGGTAATGTACCGTTTGATAATATCATCGCTGCTGAAATAACCGATGAACAGATAAGTCAATTCGATAACATACGGCAAGCGGTTGATTTCGGTTATGCTACTGATCCTCTGGCTTTTGGTCGTATGCACTATGACAAGAAGAAACGAACGCTGTATATCTTTGATGAACTGTATGGAGTACGTATATCAAATAGGGAACTGGCTAAATGGATTAAGAAGAAGGGGTACACGGATGTCGAGATAACAGCCGATAGTGCAGAGCCGAAATCTATTGCAGAGTTGAAGCAGGAGCATGACATATACAAGGTTAAAGGTGCTAAGAAAGGACCAGATTCCGTTGAGTATGGCGTTGAATGGCTTGGAGACTTATATGCAATTGTAATCGATCCTAAACGCTGCCCAAACGCTTTGAAAGAATTCGAGAATGCCGATTGGGAAACCGACAAAGACGGAAACCCACGTCCTCGACTGCCTGACAAAGATAATCACGCAATTGATATGACGCGTTACGCAATGGAGAAAGATATGAAACGTTCTAAGAAGATTAGGACGGTTAAACGAAGTGAATTAGGATTCTAACAACTAAAAATCCAATTCTATTTAACTAGGAAGGAGTGAAAGAATGTTAACTTTCAAACAAGCTAGAGATTTATTTTTCAGATTTAAAACACAACGCGGTAAAGGGAAACAAAAGGGATTCATTGATTTCCAAAAGCTGCACGATTACTACGTTGGTGAACACGATATTGTGAACAAGAAGCAGCGACCTAACGGACGCAAGACGTATAGAACGGTGAGTAACTACCCGCAATATGTATCAACTATTTCAACAGGTTTCTTTATTGGTTCACCTGTAACGTACACAACGCCAAATAAGGAGCAGTTAGAACCTGCTTTAGACATCATTGACGACAATGACGGTCAAACGGTTGACTATGACAATGCTTTAGATATGAGCATTTATGGCAAGGCTTATCGTTTATTCTTCCATGATGAAGATGGAGAACTAAACTTCAAGGACCTGGACCCGCGTTACACAATTGTTGTAACTGATGGAAAGATTAAACCAAAAGTAACGGATGTTATTTACTTCAGTGAATCTTTGACTGCTGATAATACAATTAAGGTAACTATGACTATCTATGATCCTATTCATATGAGAGAGTACGAGTTTGATTATAAAACGATTGAAGCGGATAAAACTAAAGCGGATATTACGGAAATGATCACACCAACGTCTGAAGGTGAATTAGAAGAACATAAGATTACTGATGAAGACGGAAAGCCAAAAGTACCAGTATTAGTAATCCCTAACAATAAATTTGAATTAGGGGATTATGAGCCGCACTTGTCTTTAATTGATGCTTATAACGATATGGACAGTAATGACTTTGAAGACGCTGCTGACTTCACTGACGCAATCCTGAAGCTTGTTAACATGAGTGAAACGAGTCCAGATGATATTAACCATCTAAATGAGGATAAAGTCTTGCTGCTGGATGAAGAAGGCGATGCGGATTGGCTAATTAAAAAAGTTGATAGTGAATTCAAGAGAGATATGAAAGAGCGACTAGAAAACAATATTCACAAATATACATTCGTTCCGAATATGAATGATAAAGCGTTCGGTGGTAATTTAACTGGTGTTGCTATCAAATATAAGTTACTTGCATTAGAACAAGTACGCGGGCAAAAAGAGCGCATGTTTCATAAAGCTTTGACTGATCAATTGGCTATTATTAAAGGTTACTTAGCTAAGTTCCCTAAAGGAGCTGCTAATTTTGAGTTAAAAGATGTGAAGCTGCAATTTACACCTAATTTACCGCCTAACTTTATGGAAGAAGCGGAATTAGTTACAAAACTACGCGCTGCTGGACTTCCTGACAAGTTCATTTACTCTTATTTATCTAACGTGCAAGATGTTGAACATTTAATTGAAATGAAGAGAGAAGAGGAGCAGGAACGTTATGAAAACGAATATTCATTCGGTGGGGAAACTGATGATTTGGAAAAACGGGAAGCGAAGTCTACTGATCAAGATAGGGAACGAAATACACCACCAGCCAATAAAAAAGGTGAAGAATAATGGCGACAATAGAAGAGTATTGGACCAAAAGGGTTGAACTCTTAGAAGCTAGATGGAATAGAGACGCACAAGTGATTGAAAAAGAACTGAAGGCGTCCTATCGCCAGGCTTTGAAAGAAGCGGAAAACGAAATGCGCGCGTATCTCACACGGAAAGGCTTTGATTACAACGAACTAATGAAGGCTTTAAATAGAGTTGAGATAAAAGACCGTAAAGAGTCGCTATTAAACTTCCTTGATAAGCTGAAAGATATGGATACAGAGATAAGTAAGAGAATAGCTGAAGATGTCAATGTACACCTGGATAAACGCAAATTAAGCCGTCTGGACGCTATCATAAGTGAAATGCTTATACAAACGGGTGAGTATTCATTAAAAGATGAACAAATGATACGGGACCAACTGAAAGAAGTATACAGAGAAACACTGCTCCGGAATAAATTCGAGTTAGCAGGTCTGGGAATTAATACCCCAGTATACACTTTAAACAATAAAATAGTTGACAAAGTGTTATCATATCCCTGGAACGGCGAAAATTTCAGCAATCGCATATGGAATAATAAACGGGTTATGCTTCAAAAACTTAGAGAAGCGCTTGTTCAAGGAGTCCTACAAGGACTACACGCCGATGAGGTAGCGGAAAAGTTCGCTGTTATTATGAAAGTTCCACTTCATAGAGCGCAAGCAACTATCTATACAGAAACAGCTTTCATTTATGGACAAGCTCAATTAGATAGCTATGATGAAGGTGAAATTGATAAATATAAATTACACGTAACCTTTGACAATGCAACTTCAAAGATATGTAGGTCGCTAGACGCTAGTAAAGTTTATCTGACTTCAGAAGCACGAGCTGGTATAAATTACCCGCCGTTGCACACAAGATGTAGAACGTTGTCTATTCCTTACTTTGAAGGCGTTGAAGGTCCTAAATACAGGTGGGCGCGAGATAAGGATGGTAAGTCTATTAAAGTCGATGCCAATATGTCGTACAAAGAGTATAAAGAACAATTTTTGAAATAAGAGGTGGTTGAATGTATTTATTATCTGATGAATTCAGAGAAGCGCTGCTATCAAAGAAACGTTTAGCGCGTAAAGGATGGAACGGAAAGAAAATGTTTGTGGTGCATCAATCGGCATATCCTAATGGAATTCCGATTAATAAGAATACAGCAGAAGCAACTGGACTTCCTGAAGGTACAGTATGTAAATTCTTACCATATGTAATGATGAAAACGGCTGATAATTCATTTGTTCCTTGGTTAGCGAGTCAAACTGATTTATTAGCTAATGATTGGGAAGTGGTTTGATGGGAGACAAGAAGAACGCTGTCCTGATTGGTTTGCTTTCTGCAACATTAGGATTAGAATATATTCAAGCCGCTTTGCCTGAAGGGCTATTAGATTCAAAAGCTGAAAAATTCAACGCTACTATAGATGAAATATCACCTAAAGTACGTCGAGAACTATTTACAAAAGCATTAGAAGAGTTATTAACAAACTTTTAAGCGTGGACCTGGACACGGAATTACCAGGGTTAAATAATAGTCACTGAGACTTAAAACCAGGAGGTAACATATGAAACGATTAGCTGAAGCATTAGTTGAACCTGCTAAACAGACTCATAAATTCGCACTATCTTTTAAAGATATCAAGAACGGTTTGCAGTTCTTTTCTGAAGGTGGCGTAGGAAATGGTGAACAAACACCACCTGAAGGCGAACAAACACCACCAGGAGGTGAACAAACACCGCCAAAAGGAAAAACTTATACAGAAGCAGAATTTCAGGAAGCGTTAAACCGCGTATCGGGTAAAATTCGAAAAGACGAATCACGAAAAGCGCGCGCTGCTGCTGAACAAGAATTCGGTGATAAGAACAAAACGGAAATGGAAACCTTAATGGACGAAATGCGAACAATTAAGGCTGAACGTGATCAGGAAAAACAAAAAGCTCACGCTCTTAAAATGAAAGATGTTGCTATTGAAAAGTTAACGGCTGCTGGTTTTAGTGCTGGTTTTGCTGCTAACGTGAAAGGCGATACAGAAGAAGAAATTCAGGCTAACATTGAAGCTTTTAAAGCTAATATGGAAACTGAAGTAACAAAACGTGTTAAAGGTGGATTAGCTGGTAAAACGCCTGATGAATCAAAAGGCGCACAACAAACAACTGTTGATCCTGTAAAAGCGGCGTTCGATAAAGAGTTCGCTTAATAACAATGACCAACAGAATTGAAGTCATTATAAAAGCTATTCCAACTCTATTTAACAATATTGGAAAGAAGGTTACATAAATGGCAATTACATTAACTGAAAAGTTTTCAGGATTAGTAGATGAGCGTTTCAGCGCAACGGCTGTTACTGAAGCATCTACTAACAAAGATTATGAGTTCGAAGGGGCTAAAGGTATCAAAATTACATCTGTAAAAACTGCACCTATGAATGATTATAAGCGTTCGGGACAAAACCGTTATGGACAAGCTGAAGAATTAGAGAATGATATTCAAGATGCAATCATGACTCAAGACCGATCATTTACATTCACACTGGACAAAATGAATGAAGAAGAGTCTGAAGTGAAAGTAGCTCCTGCTATTGCACGTCAATTACGTGAAGTGGTTATCCCTGAAATCGAAACATACCGCTTAAAAGTTATGGCTGAAGGTGCTGGTGAAACCGCTACTGCTGCGCTAACAAAAGAAAATGTGTATACAGAGTTCTTAAAAGGACAAGAAGTGCTTGATGATGCGTTTGTACCTGAAAACCGTGTTGCTCACTTTACACCTGCTGCTTTAAATCTTATTAAACAAAACGATAACTTCATTAAAGCGTCTGAAATGGGACAAGTGATGTTAATTACAGGTCAAGTGGGTGAAATTGACGGCGTAGCAGTTATTAAAACGCCCAAATCATTCATGAACGGATGCGACTTCATTCTCACTCATAAGTCTGCGACTGTAGCACCTGTTAAATTAGCAGAAACAAAAGTGCATTTAGATGCTCCTGGTATTTCAGGTTCACTAGTTGAAGGTCGTTTCTACTATGATGCATTCGTATTAAATTCTAAAAAGAAAGCTATCTATGTTAATAATGCAACTGCTAAAGCTGCAAAGAAATAAGAGGGTTTCCCTCTTTCCCTTTGATGGGAGGGTATAAAACATGAAATTAATTACTACTTTTGGTCGTTATAGGTTAGCGGTACAAAAAGAATTTACAGAAATTCAAAAGGAATACATTGAGGAAATACTTATTCCTGTTGTTACAGAATTCATTATTGGATATACGGGTGTTGATTTTGGAGCTGAAGGCAGAGAATTTCCCGCTTCTTATGAAGCTGTTGCACATCGTTTAATCACTTATCACCTTTCAGGTGAGCAAGGCGATATTGTAAGTGAGCAAATGGGCAGCTATCGCGCACAATATGGAACTGATGGCATTTACCCTACTAAGTTATTAAAAGGTCTTAGCAGGAGAATGAGAACACCGTCAAGTCGTATTAGAGGGCGAGAACCTAAAGGGCGTTGTGAATATGAGGATCAATAACCTTTTAAATAAATTCGGTAAACCAACAACTATATTAAGACGAAAAGAAAAGGACCCTAAAAATCCTTATGACAAAGGTTCATATAAGGAAATAGGCGAAATAATCGCGATCGTTGATGAAGGCATACAAGGCACTAATGATATTTATTCTTCTAAAAAAGTTTCTGATCAAGTGGACGCCGTTATGTATTCCGCTGCAACTGATTTAAGGTCGGGTGACAAGATACGACAGAGAGATAAAGAATTCAACGTTATGAAAGTTGCTAATCCTTATAGCTCTGACGATCACATAGAAACGATATTGGAGTTGGTCAAATGATTAACTATCAATCTAATTTAAACGCCATTCTTTCTAGTATGAATAGAGCCGAAAAAGTTGCTGTTAAAAAAGGCGCTGAACATGTACGAGGATTAACAGATGTCTATTCGAGAAAGCGAACAGGTGATACAGCGAGGTCATTCACAACCCAGGTTACTGCTGAAGGTAATACACCAAAAGGCGTTGTGGGATCGAACGAAGATAACGCTATCTACGAAGAATATGGAACTGGTATCTATGCTGAAAATGGTGGCAGAAAGACGCCATGGAAGTACAGAGACAAAAAGACAGGTAAATGGTACCTGACGCGAGGGAAGCGCGGTACAAAGGCATTTAGAACCGCTGGCGAAGGTCATAAAAGTGAAGTAGTTTCCATTATGGCTAATGCTATGAGAGGTCAAATAAAATGAACAACTTAATTGCATTCGTGAATACATTCCTTAATGAAATTTTCAATAGATATGATTCTAACGCTTTCTATATAGAAGCCGATCAAGACCAGGCGTTGCCTTATGGAGTCTTTGAAAGCATGAGTGATTCAACAAACACGAATAGAACTAGGGAAGACTTTATATTCACTGTCACTATTTATGGAACGTTTGAAGATATGTTCAAGTTAGATTCTATTTCTGAAGACATAAAACAAGGCATATTGAACGGAAACATAAAACAGTATTGCGCGCCGTTCACTGCCGCTTTTGACTATGCGGGTAGAAATGACGTTCCGTCACAAGATCCTTTCATTAAAGTCAAAGAAGTTCGATTCAAAGCGCGATACTACAACATATAGAGAGAAGGTTTTATGAATGGCTGCAACACAACCAAACCCTTATGCACTAGTTTTAGGCGAGGGTGCTATTATCGCTAATTTCGGTATTAAAGATAAAGAGGTTCCTTTAGGAGCGTTACGCGGCGGCGGTGCTTTTACTTATGAACCTGAATTTAAAGCTGTTGAGTACAACGGTTCTAAAGGTGATACAAAAGGATTCAAACGTATTGTTTCATCTAAAACGCAATTAAAAACAGGTGGCATGTTGGAGTTCTTTGACCCTGCGAAAGTTAAATTAGCCTTTCCTGGTGCTGAAGTTGAAAAACGCAAAAAAGGCGAAAAAGAATATGACGTAATCACTTCTCACGAGCGCGTTAACATGGATTCATACCTAGAAAATATCGCGTTTGTTGGTGAAACTGCTGATGGTCGAGACGTTATTATCATCGTTGAAAATGCTCTTAATGATTCTTCTATTGAAGCAGCGTTTGAAGGTGGCGATGAAATGGCGCCTGAAGCAACATTTACTGGACACCGTGACCCTTGTAACATCAACAAAGCTCCATTTGAAATTTGGATTGAAGGCGGCGGTAAAGAATTCGTTTGCGAAATCCCTGAAAAGCCTGAAACGTCAGGTGTCGATGAAACAGGCGCTCAAAAAACACGTGCTATGACTACTAAAGATATTAAAAAAATTGAAGAGTAATAACATGGAGGGGTCAAACCCTCCTAACTAAATAAAAACAAATGATTAGGAGACTGGTATAAATGGCTATCACTTTAAACAATAAAAATTTTGAACAACGTAAATTAGGTATTCGTGACGTATTCGCATTCTCACGTATTGTAAACAAAATGGATATTAAAGATCAATTTAAAGACCTGGCTATCCGAGGTGCGCAAATCTCAACCGGTACACTTCCTGAAGGCGTCAATCCTGATGAAGCTCAAATGGAGTTAGGTGTAGATATGATGTATACATTATTCACTAACTTAGGTAACGCGGAAATGGAATTCTTTGAATGGTTAGCTGGGCTATACGGTACAACTGCTGCATACATCATGGATTATTTAGATGATCAAATTGATTTACTGGTTTCTGATTTCATGGAGAATCCAGGAAAAGAGGGTTTTTTGCGTACAGTACGCAACTTGATGGAATTAGCGAAATAGATGTAATTGATTCATTGGCTAGTCGCTACGGTGATATGTCTTATATCATGTCTTTACCTCTTAATCAGGTGTTCGGGCTTTATTTCAAAAGCCTGGAACGCCAGCAAGAGGAAAGGTCATTCCAGGCGTGGTTGGCTTCACTTCCTATTATGGCTCTATCGGGTAATGTAACTGCTTATGATAACAAGAGTCACCTACAAAACAACAGTGGTGCAGAAGAGACTAAAAAGTCTAATCGTATGACAGAAGAAGAAAAAGATAGAATTCTATCAAAAGCAATGAAATTATCAAACAAACATAAAGAAATGCGTGGTGAATAACTACAATGGAAGTCTTTAAAATATTTGGTTCTGTAATGTTACGGGATCAACAAGCCCGTGCAGGGTTAAGAGACTTGGACAACTCCGCGCGTAATACTTCTAATAGAATGAACAAGGGTTTTAGTAGTGTAATACCTACGTTCAGCAGAATGGGGGGCGCTATCGGTGCGGGAGCTATTGCTATGGGTGGCATGGCTGGAATCGCCGTC
This sequence comes from Bacillus sp. AFS012607, assembly GCF_002558005.1. Classification (NCBI taxonomy): domain Bacteria; kingdom Bacillati; phylum Bacillota; class Bacilli; order Caryophanales; family Bacillaceae; genus Bacillus; species Bacillus sp. AFS012607. Next base: position 263,410 of record NZ_NTVM01000002.1, on the reverse strand, counting down.
GGCGTCTCTTCTGCTTTAATTGGAATTGTTTCCGCGGGCGCAAGTTACGAACAACAAATGAGCAAGGTTAAAGCGTTATCGGGGGCTTCTGCACAAGAAATGAAATTACTTGACGCGCAAGCTAAAGAACTTGGTTCGACAACTAAATTCAGTGCTTCCGAAGCTGCTGATGGTATGGCGTTTCTTGGTATGGCTGGTTATAAAACAAAAGATATTATGTCAGCTATGCCAGGTCTATTAGACTTAGCTGCTGCTGGTGCTTTGGATTTGGGACAAGCTGCCGATATCACATCAAATATCATGGCAGGGTTTGGATTATCAGCAGAAAAAACAGGTCACGCTTCTGACGTTCTAGCGAAGGCTGCATCAAATGCAAATACCGATGTCGGTCAATTGGGTGAAGCGATGAAATATTTAGCTCCTACTGCTCATTCAGTTGGTTGGAGCATGGAAGAATCAACGGCTGCTGTTATGGCTATGTCTGATGCTGGTATTCAAGGTTCGCTTGCTGGTCAAGCATTTGGGTCTTCTTTAACCCGTTTAGCAAAACCTACAAAAGCCATGCAGAAAGAAATGGATAAACTTGGTTTAACATTCTTTGATAGTCAAGGTAAAATGAAACCTTTACCGCAATTAGTCGGAGAAATCGAAGGGAAAACAAAAGGATTAACGATGGAACAAAAAGCGGCTGCTCTTTCTACGATATTCGGTGCGGAAGCATATAAACATTGGGCTGTCCTTCTCGAAAAAGGCGGAAAAAAATTAGGTGAAAACACCAAAATGTTGGAAAAAGCCGATGGTGCCGCTAAAGAAATGGCTGACACTATGAATGATAACCTTATTGGATCATGGAATAACTTCCTTTCTAAATTAGAGGGGGTAGCTATTGCCATTTATGAGAAAGTAAGTCCAGGGCTAAGAATGTTAGTTGATGGTATGGCGGGTGTTCTAGAGTGGACCCTTAGCCTAATGAACGGCACCGCAAAAATGAGCAGTGGTATGTCAGACGCGTTTAAAAGATTAGGCGATGTATTTAATTCCTGGTTTAAAAATGTTTCTGATGTATTTAACAGAATGGGCGCTATGTTCCAAAAACACCAGGATTCAATTATGAAAGTAGTTGATTTCTTAATAACAAATGTTGTAGTAATGTTCTCTTACTTATTCGAAGAGGTTACGAATATTTGGACTTTATTATGGAACGTTCTAATTAATGTTCTAGATATTTTCTTTAATTTATTAAATGGTAACTTTTCGGGCGCGTGGCAATCATTTAAAAATCTAGTTGGCGATTTATTCAGAGATTTAGGTGTAATCATGAAAACCTGGTGGGAAGGCTTAATATCATTACCTTTGGTTCAGTACATCGTTTCAAAAGCAAAAGACATGTATGAAGCTATAAAGAGTTGGGGCGAATCTATTAAAACATGGTTCTTTGAAATGCCTGGTAGATTCACTGAATGGCTTTCAGGTTGGTGGGATACCATTTCTACCTGGTTAATAGCTAAGACACTAGAGTGGGGCGTACAAATGGAACAGTGGGGCAATGCTGTTCAAACATGGTTTTCTGAAATGCCTGGGCGTATAAGTGAATGGTTCTCAGAATGGTGGAATACTATTTCGCAATGGTTCACTGATACAAAACAATGGTGGAGTGATCACCTGCAACAATGGGGCGAAACTCTTTCTACGTGGTGGGATGAATTACCACAAAAGACTCTAGAATGGTTGGGGAAAGTTGCTGAAACTCTTGATCAATGGAATCAAGCGCAAATAGAGAAATTAAAAAATGATCTAAAATCATGGTGGAATGCTATTGCTGATTGGTTTGAAGAAACTAAAACCTATTGGACTGAAAAACTAGAGAGTTGGGGCGAAAATATTTCGACGTGGTTCTCTGAAATGCCTGATAAAATTTCAAATTGGTTTACTGCATGGGGCGAAAGAATTTCAAATTGGTACGACGAAACAAAAGAGAATATCAAGAATAAGTTAACCGAATGGGGAACTAACATTCAAGAATGGTTTGAATCTATACCTGGTAGAATTTCTGACTGGTTTACTAATTGGTGGAGTTCTATTTCTAATTGGTATGATGAAACGAAAAACGGTATCAGCGAGAAATTAAACGGCTGGGGCGAATCTATTTCAACGTGGTTCTCTGAAATGCCCGGAAAAATACGAAACTGGTTTTCTAACTGGTGGAAAGAGATGTCTGATTGGTTTACCAAAACTAAGAATGACGTTAAACAATGGTTAGATGATTGGTTAACAACTATTAAAGATTGGTTCACTAATGTTCCGAATAAGTCAGGAGCAAAAAAATCAGGCGGCGAAATGATCAAAGAAATGATTAAAGGTTCAACTGACGAAGAACCTAACTTCACTGAGAAGCTAGGTAAGATGATTCTAAAAGTTATAGGTCTTGTTCTGCTTGCTGTAGCGGTCGCTTTCCTTTCTGCTGGTAAAGAACTTATCAAATACATTGTTAACGGTGTTATTGATGCAGGTTCTTGGCTGGTGGATAAGTTAAAAGAAGTTGCTAATAATGCTTTGAAAGCAGTTAAAGATATTGACTGGAAGGGGCTAGGTAAAGATTTAATCAATTGGATTATTGACGGTTTATCATCTATGGGCGGTGCGCTAGCTAGCGCGTTTAAATCTCTATTCACTAGCATTAGTATTCCTACTCCAAAATTTAGCGTTAACGGTTCGTTGAATCCTGTTAACTGGGCTTCACAAGGTTTGCCTTCAGTCAATGTTAGATGGGCTAAAAATGGTGCACTTGTCAAACCTGGTACACCTACACTCGTAGGGGTTGGGGATGCTCCTAACTATGATGAAGTTGTATTACCACTGAAAAATGATACATTAGGTCGAATTGGTCGCGAGATTATGGAAACAATGCCGAATGGCGGTAACACTGGTTCGAATAATGGAAGACCAATAGAGTTAGTAGTCAATCTTGATAAGAAAGAGATTGCTAGAGAATTATACGAGCCTGTTACAGAGAATCAAGAAAGAGCAGTTGCAACAAGAAAATTATTCTAAGAGGTGAAAGATTATGACATGTGATTTAAGTTTCTTCTCATTCAATGGGAAACGCATGTCTAATGTAGTTCCATTGCAGGGCGTTAAACGCCCTGGCTGGGCTAGATTAGAAAGGAAATACTTAGAAGTACCTCATTATCCAGGCGGGCGCTTACTAAGCACACAAACGAAAATGAGACGAATTGAAATACCTGTAGCTCTTTTATATGAAACTGCTGAAGAAGGCGAGAAGTTAAAAGAAGAAATTGCTGACTGGTTAATTACTGATCAACCCGCCGAACTTATTTTTGACGACGAAAAAGACAGAACTTTTTTAGCTGTCATTGATGAAGGGTTTGACCTTGAACAATTGGTGAATTTAGGTGAAGGCGTCTTACATTTCGTTTGTCCTATGCCTTACAAACTAGGTGCTAAGCAGGTTCAAGAATTGAAAGCCTGGGACGGTGTATCTTCTGCGACGTTTGAAAATAAGGGAAGCGTTGATACTCCTGCCCTAATTGAATTTACAGCAAGTCAACCTAGTACATATATAGATGTATGGCACGGAAATACATACGACAAAAACAATCAAGATTATTTCCGTTTAGGTTATCCTATGAGTATTGAAAATGAAGCTGTACCTGCGCAAGAGGTTAAATTAAAAGACTCTATGAATAATACAGCGTTGTGGACAAGGGTTTTAGAACATGACAACATGGACGGTTCCAGCACAATGAGGGCAGATAAAAATGGTTTCCATATCAATGAATGGGGTCCACCTAATACTATTGGGAAATTTAGAAGTGCGATTATGAAACGTAGCATACCAGGCGGTCCGCTTACTAACTTTAGATTTGAAGCCACTGTTTCCTTGGCGTCAACTTCTTTCGAAATGGGTCGAGTGAGTATTATATTATTAGATGAAGCAGGAAAAGAAGTAGCTCATATGAATATCAATGACTTATATTGGACAACTGAACTCACTAAAGCACATATGCGTATAGGTGAGCGCTATGACCAGGGAAACACTTATAAGATTATGGATAGTGACGGAAAACCAAACGTAAACCTGAACAATTTTAAGGGTAAAATAGCGATGGCACGCCGTGGTCACACTTGGTCTGCTTATGTTGCTAAATTTAGACCTGGAACAGATATAGAAGACGGAAAGTTAGTGGAATGGTTCTTTGATGATGATATTAACCCTATGACTGTAACTGGAACTAAAGTTGCACAAGTTATGATAGCAATTTCAGGTTGGCAAAACAATGAACCTTGTGAGGTTATGAGCATTCATGAAGTCGTTATTTGGAAAGAAAACAATGTATTGGTTAATCAAACGCCTTATTTAATCGAAAAAGGCGATAAGGTTGTGATTGATACAGAACGAAGTTTAGTTACTATAAACGGTTTGGATGCTATTGCTTCAAAAGATGTATTCAGCGAATTTCCTGTAATAAAACGGGGTACAAACAAAATAACTGTATTACCCGCTACCCTTGACGCTAAAGTTATTTATAAAGAGAGGTACAGATAATGAAAATAAACAAATCTCTACACGTTGTTGATTTTAAGACTAATAAGATCGTGGCTGTATTCCAACCGCATGACTATTGGGCAGATGTTAGAACGTGGGAATTAAAAGATAATGTGGATTATATTGAATTTAAAGTATTTGATGGGACAAAAGCAGCAGCTACATTAATACAACAAAACTATGTCTTGCGTATGACTCGTGATGGAAAAATGATTCCTTATATCATTATGGATGAATGCGAAAAGGATTCTAGCGACAGAAGCATAACAGTCAGAGCCGTGGGTGCGTGGGTTTCTTTACGTGGTGCGAACTTTATTCGCCCGCAACGTATTGAATCACAAACGGCACACCAATTTTTAAGTCTGGCATTAGCGGGGACTAAATTCGAAATTGGGAAGATTGATTACAAATCATTCCATACTATGACTATTGATACATTTATTGATCCTTTAGACTTCCTGAAACGTATTAAAAACTTATTCCAATCAGAATTACAGTACCGTGTTGAGGTTGTCGCTTCTAAAATTACTGGATGGTACGTTGATTTAATCGAAAAGCGTGGGACCTATACAGGTAAAGAAATTCGATTAGGTAAGGACCTAAATAACATCATTCGAAAAGAGCATACACAAAATATCTGTACAGCTTTATTAGGATATTCTAAAACAGGAGAGGGCAATCTTGTCACTGTAGAAAGTATTAATAACGGTTCTCCTTATATTGTAGATAATGAAGCCTTTCAACGTTGGTCCCAAAATGGACAACATATCTTTGCAATCTATCAACCTGAAACAGAAGAGGAAATAACACCTGAACGCCTTATGACTTTAATGAAAACAGAGATTAAAAAACATACCGATGCTTCCGTACAATATGAAGTTGACGCTGCTGATATTGCATCCATATTTGGTCTTAATCATGAAATGATAGGTGAAGGTGACACGCTGCGAATCATTGATAAAGGGTTCACACCCGCTTTATATTTAGAAGCGCGCGCAATTGGCGGCAAAGAATCGCATACCAACCCTGAAACAAATAAATACAAGTTTGGTAATTTCGTTGAATTACAGAACACTAATGACGAGCTTCAGAAGCTTTATAACAAGGTGTTAAGTCTTCTTAATGATAAAGCAAGTAAACCATTACTAGACGAGCTAGAAAAGAAACTAGAGAAACAGAAAAAGGAATTAGAAACAGTTAAAGAAGAAAGTGGAGCGGCGATGGATATTGCCGAAAAGGTTAAAAATATTTTAGACGAGGGTTTGGTTGAAATTTTTGAAGGTCCTGTAGCTCCAACTAAAAATTTAATTGATCGTAAAACATTATGGTTAGATACTTCTGAAGAATTACCAGGAGTTCTAAAAATGTGGAAAGATGGAAAGTGGGAGCCTGTAGTGCCTGACGTTACAGGAATCAAAAAAGAAGTTTTAGAAGAAGTAGCAAAAGAAATAAGTGAAGTTCAAAGTAATCTTAATAAAGAAGTTGAATCTTTAAAAGAAGAAGCTTCTAAAATAAAAGGCGAAATTGCTGATGTATCAAAGGAAATAGAAAATAAAGTTGATCAAGAATGGATTAACAATGAATTAAAAGATAAGGCTGATAAATCAGGTGTTTACACAAAAGAAGAAATTAAAGCTGGTTTTATCGGAAAACAAGTATATGAAACCGATAAACAAGGGAATATCCAAAAATTTAAAGAGGTAAATACATCTATCAATCAAACGAATGAAGCATTAACTCAAAAAGCAGAGAAGTCGGAGCTTTCAAAGACAAATGAAGGATTGAATCAGTTAGAGAAGAAGGCGAATGAAATTGAAACAACTGCTGAAGGAACTAAACAAACTGTAAGTGAAATCAAATCTAATGTTAGTGGTCTCACTGGAAGTGTCAATAATCTTACAAAGAAAACAACTGAAATTGAAACAACTGTTAATGGCATTAACTCAAGCGTTTCAAATGTGCAGGATTCGCAAGGGAAACTTGAAAAACGAATGACTACGCAAGAACAAACGGCTGACGGTTTCAAACAATCTATTAATAAGCTTCAAACTGATGCTAGTAAAACTAGTGAGCAGATAAATAAAATCGAACAGGATGCAAGTGGTACGAAACAAACTATCAGTAAAATCCAAACCGATGTAAAAGGTATAAACGGAAGTGTTGACAATCTCACAAAAACTACAACAGAGATCAAGACAGAAGCAGGAAAAACTAACCAGAAGTTAACAGAGGTAACTAGCAAAGTTGATAATATTAAAGTAGGTAACCGCAACTTATTAAAGGATTCTAAGAAGGCTTTTAACACTACTGACTATTTGATTAATCAATATACACTTTCTGAAGACTGGGTTACAGGTCAAGAATATACATTTATAATTAAAGGTTCTGTTCCTGCAGGACAAAAGTTTGGTGTTTGGCAAAATGGCGGTTCCAACAATGTAGGATACGCAACAAACGCATATATTAACGGCGTTACATATGTTACGTTTAAGGCGGTAGCGGCAACGGCAGGAAATGAAAAGAAACTATCTCTTTACAACTATCCTAACAACACGACAAAGGCAGTTGTTGAATGGGTCGCTTTATATGTGGGCAATAAACCGTTGGATTGGACTGCTGCACCTGAAGAAAATGTTTCTACAACTGACTTTACTAAGAAAACAACCGAAATCGAAACTAGTGTTAAAGGTATTAAAGAGACTATAACAAAGGTTGAAAATGATCAAACTAATTTCGATAAACGTGTAACAGCAGTAGAAAAAAACGCTGAGGGTATTACACAAAACGTGAGCAAGATACAACAAGCGCAAACGGCACAAGGTAAACAAATTTCTGAAGCACAAACGACAATCAAGCAACATTCTGAGCAAATCTCTTTAACTCTAAAAAAGAAAGATATGGAGGATTATGTAGGCGGTTTAGGCTCTATAAATGAGCTTAGAAATGCAGGTTTTGTCAGTGGTTTGTACTGGGGATTAGCTGTTGGAACAACAATTCAACCATCGAGTAAGTTTAAAACTTACATTACCGCATGGAGTGAATACACTGGCAAAACTACGGATCATTGGTCAGGCGGTATGAGTGAATTTGTTGATTGTGTAGAAGGTGAGGATTTTGTAGGTTCAGCATGGTTTGCAACGGATAACATCGCGTCTATAGATAGTGGTATTTGGTTAGAACTCGAATTTTTTAACACTAGTAAAACTAGGGTGAGAACAAATCGTGTGAAAGTCGAATGGTCTAAACAAGGTGAATGGATAAGGGTTGCACTGCAAGAGAAAACGCGCGCAAATGAAGTTTTTATACGTTGGCGTTGGTATGTTCAAAGAAACGGACGTGTACGTGTTGCGATGCCTATGTTACAACGTGGTAAAGTTGCAACAGAGTTTTGGTTACATCCTAAAGATGTTACTGACTATGATAAGTTAGCGGATGATATAGCGCATCGTGTAGCTACTGAAGATTTTAACAAAAAGGTGACGGAACTAAGTAGAGACATCAAAGCTAATGCTGATGGGATTTTACTGAAAGCAACAAAAAATGAAGTCTACACTAAAACGCAAGCTGATGGAACTTTTGCAGGAAAAGCATTAGTAAATCAAATGGAAGCGCGGATAGGTGTTAACGAAAAGAATATTAGCATTTCAGTTAAAGAAAATAACATTATTTCTAAAATCAATGTATCAAAAGAAACAATTTTACTAGAAGCTAAGCGAATTAATTTAAAGGGATATATTACAGCTGACCATTTCCAGGCTGGAACAATTAAGGGTGTTAGATATGAAAGTGTTAACCCTTCTAATGCTACTAATAAAGTAGTTATCGAAAACAGTTTAATAAAGAGCTATGGTCCTATGGATAAGGTGTTGAAGAAACAAAACTACGCCGAAATGAAAGAAGGCGGCTTATACATTTATGAAATGGCTGAAAGCGGTTCTCCATTCGGTGATAAAGAAGCATACATTTTGCCCGCTAGATTAAACGCTCGACAAGGTGATAGAAGTTCAGCGCTAGAACCTACTGAGCTTAGAATGTTTGTAGGCGGTATGTATGCACGGGCAAGTCTTGACGTTTTACCGAGAAGTGATCGTTATGGGTGGCGATTAGAAGCCGACGGCGGTGTTTTAGTTAAAAATACATATGGTGGTGCGGCTTTACAAATTGGCGAAGATAATCAATCTATTCATTTCGATAGCTATGGAAACATTTCGGGTGGTCCACATTCTAACGGGAACGCTACATGGTCTATCAGAGATGGTGATGGGCGTATAAAGTTCCTAACTGGCGTCGGTAAAGGTTCGTCACAAACAACGGAAATTTCTGCATATGTAGGCGGAATCAGCTTTAATCAAAACGGAAACCGTATTTTCTCGATTTGGCGACAAGGTGACGCGAATTACATAACTCAATTTGGACCAGGGCAAGGAATTTTGAAATGGCAAGTTAATGCTGGACGTTTTGAATTTCGTAATGCTAACGATTCTAATTGGGTAAACGCGGCGGCAGGTTCTTTCCAAAATGCATCGTCGTTAGTTTGGAAAAAAGATATCCAAAACTTTGAAGAATCGGCGTTAGATTTAATTATGAATACCAATGTAATGACCTATCGCTATAAAAACACGAGACCTAAAGAACCGTTTGTGGATGCAGATGGAAAAGAAGTAGAAGTTAAAACCGATATTGAAGAAGATGGTCGAATACATGTTGGTGTTATTTCTGAATTCGCGCCTGAAATTATTACTAATGAAGATGGTTCAGCAGTCGATTTATACGCTATGATTTCTGTTTCGTGGAAAGGGATACAAGAGAATAACAAAACAATACAGGAGAAAGACAAAGAAATAAAAGTTTTAAACGATAGAATTTATAAGGTAGAAAGTCAATTACAAGCCGTGTTAGAATTACTTGGAAAGGACTGATAAAATTAAAATGGAAAATTTCATCATGGAGCAACTTGCAAGTGGCGGCGTTGTCGGTTTATGTATCGGTGGGTTTGCTTGGCTTTTCCGTTATGTCTTAAAGCGTAACGAGATAAGGGAAGAGAAGCTAGAAAACACTATCGAAAGAGGTGTCGAACGAGAAAAAGAATATGTAACAGTCATTAGAGACAATCAAGATATTATGAAACAACAAGCTGAATCAATTCGAGATATTGGCGAGATTAAACATATATTACAAATTAAAACGAAAGAAAAAGAAGTGGACGAAGTGCATTGATTTAATATCAGCGCACTTTAATCCAATTCTATTAAACAAAATTAGAGAGGTTGATTACATGCAAATCAAACAAATGTTAGTACCAGAAAGCCGTTACCCTACTTTATGTCCTAATCCTATGACGCCAACGGAAATTACTTTCCATAATACTTATAATGACGCCCCAGCAATTAATGAGCGAAACAATGTCGCTAACAACTCAACCGGAACAAGTTTTCACATTGCTGTAGACGATAAAGAAGCAATTCAATTAATTCCATTCAATCGCAACGCGTGGCACGCTGGAGACGGCGCAAACGGACGCGGTAACCGCCATTCTATTGGAGTTGAGATATGTTATTCTAAATCTGGTGGCTCACGCTATGAACAGGCTGTAAAAAATACGATCATTGTCATTAGACAGTTAATGGATCAGTTCAATATTCCAATCGACCGCGTTAAAACACACCAGGAACGAAACGGAAAATATTGTCCTCATCGTATGTTGGCTGAGGGTCGTGTGGAGTGGTTTAAACAACAGTTAGTTTCTGGCGATTATGTACCACCTGAACCAACACCACAACCTCAACCACAATTACCTTCTGGACAATATGATTCTAGTTGGTTTGCTAGAGAGCGCGGAGCATTCACGTTGAATACAACTATCAATTTACGTACAGCTCCATTCAGTAACGCACCATTAATCGCGACTCTTTCAAAGGGTCAATCAGTTTCATATGATGGCTATGGCATTGAGCAAGATGGTCACGTTTGGATCAGACAACCACGAGCAAACGGAACATATGGTTACATGGCAACTGGTAAGAGCGCAAACGGAAAGCGTGTAGATTATTGGGGATCATTTAAATAAAAGAAAAAGAGTCTTCATAATGAAGACTCTTTTTTTGGGTTAATAATACATTTACTAGTGAATTTGATAATCCTAAAATCTTTGATGATTATGTAGCTAAAGATTTCATTTCACAAAAAGAACGTAACAATATTGAAACGAACATGGTTCAAGGGATTCACTTTTTCAATAAAGAAATTGCAGAGCAGTTTCAAGACAATCCAAAAGAAATATTAAAATGGATTACGCAAGTTCAGTTATCACCAACACCTTTAGCACGTGCCGCATATTGTGAAAGAGTATTACTACATGAAATTACATTAGGAGCGAAACAATACGTCATACTCGGTGCAGGCTTAGATACGTTCAGTTTTAGACACCGAGAATTAGAAAATAAAATAGAAATATTTGAAGTGGATCATCCTTCTACGCAGGCGTTTAAGAAGGAAAGAATAAAAGAAGTAGAACTTGAAGTTCCAAATAACCTTCATTTTGTTTCGATGGATTTCACGAAAGGATTTTCCTATGAACAGTTACGCAATGAAGGATTTGAAAATAAAAAGACGTTCTTTAGTCTATTAGGTGTAACATACTATTTAACGAAAGAGGAACTTGCTAGTTTAATAGAGTGCTTGTTTGAGATAGTTCCAGTAGGGAGTTCTATCGTTTTCGATTATCCCGATGAAAACTTATTTAAGAAAAAAGGACTGTCCAATCGAGTTGAAAATATGGTGAAAATGGCTGCGGTAGGCGGAGAACCGATGAAATCATGTTATTCTTATGCTGAAATGGAAGAACTGTTAGAGAAGGCGGGCTTACTCATTTATGAGCATTTATCACCAGAGGATATTGATGTATTATATTTTGAAGGACGAAACGATTATTTAGAAGCTTTTGAGACAGTACATTATGTACATGCGGTAAAAAGGTAGGAAATTAGTAGGCATGGGGAGGAATCTCTGTGCTTTTTTGTGGAAAACAAGAGGATAGGGTTTATTGGGAAAGATAATGATAAATATATTGCTATATAAGTTATTATATCTAAATGAACATCAGGAAGAGTTTCGGGTATATTTGTCGGAAAACATAGAATATTCAACAAAAATCCATGATTATATTATATAATGATTTTAATAAACCATATTTTAGAAATTACCCCCGATTGTGTAGAAGGTATATTTTGTTTTGATAAGCTAAAATGTTTAGCTAAAAGAACTTGTAGTGGGGCTTGCTACAAGTTTTTTATTTGTAAAATTTTTATTGGCTAAAATATGGAAAAAAGGAGGATGCAAGTTTGATAAGAAATTTAAAGAAAGCAGCACTTAATTCGTTAGATGGGAAATGGGGAGTAAGTATAGGGATATCGGCGTTATACTATTTTGTACCAACTTTAAGTGCATCAGCAATCGCTAGTTTTATATATTTAATATTTGGCTTGTTTATTGGGATAATTGGTTTGGATGTTTTCTTTATTTATTCAATGGGTGGGCAACTACAAGTAGATCTAACAGCACTAGTTTTACTTATTCTAAGTTATTTTTTTATAGGACTGATTTGTTTCTTAATTTACAGTGTCATACAAGGTATCTTTAATTATGGGTATTCTGTTTTCACCTTACGCTTAGGTAAAAATGAAGATGCTAAGGTGGACGATGTATTTGTGGGGTTTAGGAAAAATAATTTGTGTAAATCAATGAAATTAGGAGTGTTGCAGGCTGTTTTTCTATTTTTATGGAGTCTGTTATTAATTGTTCCAGGTATTATTAAATATTTTTCTTATTCAATGGCATATTATATTTTAATAGAGAATCCGGATTATACAGCAAGTGAAGCATTAAGGGAGAGTAAAAGAATAATGAAAGGACATAAGTTCAAGTTATTTGTTCTTTGGTTATCTTTTATTGGTTGGTTTTTATTAACTGCATTTATAGGCATGTTTACATTTAATCTGTCATTCATATTCATTTCCCCTTATTACAACACAACTGTCTCGCATTTTTACTTAGACTTAATTAAGAAACAAGATGCTAGAGAAGCGAAGGTAAGTATATAAAGAATATAATTAGTAAGAAAATATGTATAATGTATATTTTCTCGATTGTGGACATGCAATTAAGCATATCCCTTTTTAATGTGATATTGAAAGAAATAAAGAAGCTGCAATTGGATATGTTTTACTTATAATAATTTGGACAAGGATGTTATAACATTGGAGGAATTTAAAATGAGGAAGAGTAAAATGTTTCAGGATTTTAATTTTAAGTTAGTGGTAATTGAAGCTTTATTAGATAAAGAGCCACTATTTCTAAAAGAATTGAAAGACTTAATAGAAAAGCATACGAATTATTTTGAATGGTATTCAGGAGCTGGGCCAATTGTTGAAATCAAAGCTTTTTTAGAAGCGTTAACTTTGGAAATAAGTGATTTGGAAAAGATTGAGTCCCTTTGCTTTGATGGTGGGAATGAAATTTATCATATTTTAAAGCCTGATTGGGACGGTGAAGACAGTTTATTTGATGTTATATCTGTTGAAGGATTTCAAAATCTAAAAAATTTAAAAACAGTGGAATATATTTCAATGTGTTACCCGAAAGTATTAGAACCATTAAAACAGGCTGGAATAGAAGTTGAGGATTAATGAAGAGAATTTAAAATGGTAAAGTACTTTATTGAAATTGTGTAAAGGAAATTAAAACACAACATATTAAACGAAGTGATTTATCGTATAAATTTACATTCAGTTAATATTAGTAGGTTAATAGAAAAATTAGTGTTAATTGTTAAATGGGGCGTGTAAAAAAGACAAAATCTCTTAAAAAACACTTAAATTTTTACTCCATTAATCTTTACAATCGCCCCCTATAATGTGAATTGGACAAGCACCTAAGAGAAAGCAGAACATGTCAGTTTGTACATTCTATTATTAGGGGGAGAATTTGTATGAAAAAGACAGTTGCTTCGTTAGCAGTTATGGCGGCATTATTACCGACGTTTTCAGCACATGCGGAAGGGAAAGAGCAAGTCCGGAAATCAGCTACAACTTTTAACGTTATTAGTGATATTCAAGGGGATTTAGGGGATTTTGATCATGTGCTAAAAGATATGAACAAAGTGACGCCACTTTCTAGAGCGCTTATTATGAATGGGGATATAACGCCAACTGGACAACAGTCACAATATGATGATGTAAAGCGTGTGTTAAATAAAAATAAGCATCCAGAAAATGTATGGTCTACTGTTGGGAATCATGAGTTTTATGCTGGGAAATGGACAGCAGATGGGAAACTCTCTCAAAGTACATGGCCAAATGGTGTAACTGAGGAAACTTTATTTAACCGCTATCTGAAATTTAGTGGACAAGAAAAGGTATATCATAAAAAAGAATTAGATGGGTATCCGCTTCTATTTTTAGGAACTGAAAAATATATGAAATACCACGATTCAAAAATGTGGGACGAAGTATATATGAGTGATGAGCAATTAGGTTGGTTAAAACAAAATTTAGAAGAGTATAGTCAAAAAGATAAAAATAAGCCAATCTTTATTTTCTCTCATCACGTTTTACCTGATACGGTATCTGGATCAAGACAATCGCCGTATTTACAAGATTATTTAAACGTGGATAAATTGTACGATATATTAAAAGACTATCCGCAAGTTGTTTTCTTCACGAGTCATACGCATTGGGATTTAAACTTACCTGACTGGGCTGGTAAAAAGAAAATTAAAGGCGGAGATGAAAAAGGTTTCACTGTTGTAAATACGGGCGGGATTGAAACAGGCTGGATGTCAGCGGGACCAAATGGAGGAGAGAAAACTGCTCCAGATGGCTATTCATTTAAACAAGGGTTACAAGTGAAAGCATATGGTAACGATGTAATTGTGACAGCTTACGATTACAAACGTGATAAGGATATAAAGAAGTTATTAATTAGTGATTCAAAAATTGCGCAGATGGCACCAAATGTAGCGGCAGATGATAGTAAAAATATAATTGTCGGTGCAACTGAATATATGGAGTATTCTATAGAAGGAACGAATGAGTGGCATACGTATAGTAAAGCAAACCCTCCGAAATTTGATGGGGATAAAGTGGTATATGTACGCCATAAAGGTGAAATGAATTTAGAGCCGGGATTAACACAGTTACTTCGTTTTTCGATAAATAAGTGATTGGAGGGAGTCTGCATTTGAATGTGTGGCTCTTTTTGTTGATGAGAAATGGCTGCCTGTCTGTCGTTTTTTGTCGATAGATTGATATATTAAGAAAATCGTTGATATATTGCAAGTTACGATAGATATATTTGAAAAATCGTTGATATATTGTAAGGAATGAACGATATATTTAAAAAATCGTTGATATAAATTTCATGTACCGTAATTAAGTTAAAATCATTAATACGGTTTTACTTATCAAAACGAAATTCTAATACATTTTTAACCCTGAAAGATGACTTCACCATTTTTACGTGTAATAATAGTAATGTTACATATATTGTGAAAGAAGTACAAAAGGAGCGTTACAATGAATTTAGCTAAATTCCCGAGAAAAAAATATACAGAATCATATACACCAATTGAAAAGTTAAACAATTTTTCTGAAGTACTTGGTGGGCCGACTATTTATTTTAAACGAGATGATTTACTTGGTTTAACAGCTGGTGGTAATAAGACGAGAAAGTTAGAGTTTCTAGTTGCGGATGCACAGGAAAAAGGTGCAGATACGTTAATTACAGCTGGTGGTATTCAGTCAAACCATTGCCGTCTAACACTGGCAGCTGCGGTAAAAGAAAAAATGAAATGTATCCTTGTATTAGAAGAAGGGCTTGAACCAGAAGAGAAGCCAGATTTTAACGGAAACTATTTCTTATATCATTTACTAGGTGCTGAAAATGTAATTGTTGTACCAAACGGGGCAGATCTTATGGAAGAGATGCATAAAGTAGCGAAAGAAGTTAGTGAAAAAGGTAATACACCATATGTAATTCCAGTTGGTGGATCAAATCCTACGGGCGCAATGGGATACGTTGCTTGTGCGCAAGAAATTATGGCGCAATCATTTGAGCAAGGAATTGATTTCAGTTCAGTTGTTTGTGTAAGTGGTAGCGGCGGTATGCATGCTGGTTTAATTACTGGTTTTGCTGGAACACAAAGCCACATTCCTGTAATTGGAATCAACGTAAGTAGAGGAAAAGCTGAGCAAGAAGAGAAAGTAGCAAAACTTGTAGATGAAACTTCAGCACACGTTGGTATTCCAAACTTTATCTCGCGCGACGCTGTTACGTGCTTTGATGAATATGTAGGACCAGGCTATGCGTTACCAACGCCGGAAATGGTAGAGGCAGTTCAGTTACTTGCGAAAACAGAGGGTATTTTACTTGATCCAGTGTATACAGGTAAGGCGGTAGCGGGATTAATCGACTTAATTAGAAAAGGTAAATTTAATAAGGAAGACAATATTTTATTCGTACATTCAGGTGGTTCACCAGCTTTATATGCGAATACGTCTTTATTTGCGTAAGTGTAAAAAGCATTGGGTATCCAATGCTTTTTTGTTATATACTGGAATTATTGAGAGGTAGGAGGATGATATGAATTCAAATTTAAAATGGATTATATACAGTACTCGGCATTTCTATTCTATTAATCTTATTTGCGGCTTATGGGGTGTATTCTTATTTTGCATTTTAAAAGCGTAATGGAAGTGAACCATAATGTAATGTATGTTATAGTTTGATATGTTAATTACTTACAATAATTTCTACAAGGAGAATACATAATGAGAGCAAAGAAACTAGTAACGTTAGCAGTTCCATTTATGCTGTTAGTCGGATGCGAGGCAGGAGATAAAGATTCTACTCATAAGACTGAGCAAACTAGTAAAGCAATAACGAAAACAGTACTTTCCGAACAACAGTATCCGTACTACATATGTGAGCAAGTGGTAGAGTTCCAATTTAAGAAGGATGAACTATTACTAAACTTAGGAGAATCCTTAAAGGACAAAGAAAAAGCAAAAGCTGTTTTAAAAACATCAAACGAGATAGATAAAATTTTAGACAATATGGAACACATAAAAGTACCTGATACATACAAAGACATTCACAAATCCATACAAGAAGGGGTAACAGAGGCAAGAAAAGCAACGAAGTTAATTAAGGATGCTGGTAAAGAAGATAAACAGAAGGTTCAAGAAGCTACAATGAAAGGTACTGAATTTTTATCAGGTGTAGACGGAGAGCATTGGAAAAAAGCAATTTATGAGTTATCGCAGGAAAACAAAGATGCTTATAGTAAGGCACTTGATAAGAAAGTAAAGGAGCACTCAAAGTAAAACAGTAACTTGTAACAATACATATCCACCTAAAATTTCCGCGAATGCTATGCTAGGAAGTTAGGTGGGAGATTACTGTCCTTAAATGTGGTTGATTAAAGCTACAGCCACATTCTCCTGTTCTAATTAACTAAAAGAAGAACTTCCCCATCCCGATTAGACTACTAATCATTCCTATTCCACTCATGGTGCCTTTTCCTGCTGTAAATAAGTTTCCAAGCATTCCTAGCTGACCGTTACCTCCGTTATTTCCCCATCCCATTGGGGCCCACGGACTACCCCATCCTGGAGGGTTTCCAAAAACACCCGAGTTATTGGTATTGATATGAAAAGGCTTAGCTGGCGGCGATAATAAAGCGGCAAGATGACCTTGTGCGAACATCCCTGTATGATTGAATGGTTGGGCCCAGGGGAAGGGAGGTTTTTGAAAATTAAAACCTGCATGACCTGGTAATGGAGGCCAATTAGTAGGGTGACCTTGTGGCATTATCCCTGCATAATTGATTGGTTCCCCCCAAGAGAAGGGAGGGGGTTGGGGAGTGAATCCCGTATAATTGGCTGATGAATCCCAACTAACTGGATAGACTCGGTAACTCCAATTCTCAGGAATCTTCAAATCATTCATTACCTCAGATTTAGTTATTTCGGGCTGTGAATATAATGAAATTTGGTTAGTATATTGTTCCCCGTTTCCCTTTGAATTCAAATACCAATATTGGTGCATACGCTTATTCTCCTCACTTTAAAAATGTAATGTTAGACTTAGCCTATGTAATATTCCTTTTTATGGATGGTTACATAACTAGATCTACAAGCCTGTATTTAAAGGAATGGGTGTGTGGCCTTGTTGATTTAAAGTTTCACTTTATTTTAGAAGGGTATTTTCAGTCGCTTCTTTTATATATTTCAGCCTAATTTAAATTCCGTTAACAAACGTTTTTATAAAGGTTTAATCAAAAAAAGATTTTAAAATGTTATGTTGGGCAAGTGGAATTGCTAAAAAGAGAATATCCATTCGAAGAGTTTGGCAAAATACTGCAAGGGTAATGTTTTCTTGTGCAAATATGTAAACGATTTAAACGAATCAATGAAATTTATAATGAAGGGGCAATTAAATATATGAGTGAAACATTACATAAAAGAAAACCACCATATTTAATGCTTGTAATCCTTTTTATTGGGGCATTTGTTTCATTTCTAAATAACTCGCTTTTAAATGTAGCCTTGCCATCAATAATGAAAGATTTAGACATTCAAGATTATTCAACGATCCAGTGGCTTTCTACAGGGTATATGCTTGTAAGTGGTATATTAATTCCGGCATCAGCATTTTTAATAACGCGTTTCTCGAATAGAAGCCTATTCATTACATCTATGGTGATTTTTATTCTTGGTACTGCCTTAGCAGCTGTAGCGCCGAATTTTGGTTTATTACTTACTGGTCGGATGGTTCAAGCGGCAGGCTCTTCAGTTATGGGGCCTTTGTTAATGAATATTATGCTAGTAAGCTTTCCAAGAGAAAAAAGGGGAACAGCAATGGGGATTTTTGGACTAGTTATGATTACAGCTCCAGCAATTGGACCGACACTATCAGGTTATATTGTAGAGTATTATGACTGGCGTTTGCTTTTTGAAATGATTTTACCGTTAGCAATCATTAGCTTACTGTTAGGGATTTGGAAATCTGAGAATGTCATGAAACAAAACAAAAATGCAAAACTTGATTATCTCTCATTACTATTATCTTCTGTCGGTTTTGGCGGTTTGTTATATGGATTCAGTTCTGCAAGCTCCGATGGTTGGACAAATAAAGTTGTCTTAACAACCTTAATCATAGGCGCTATTGCCCTAATTGCTTTTATTATCCGCCAATTAAAAATGGATGAGCCGTTATTGGATTTACGTGTTTACAAGTACCCAATGTTTGCACTTGCGTCTGTAATTGCAATTGTCAACGCAGTGGCCATGTTTTCGGGGATGATTTTAACACCAGCTTATGTACAAAACGTCCGCGGTATTTCACCGCTGAGCTCTGGGCTGATGATGCTTCCAGGTGCGGTAATAATGGGGGTTATGTCACCAATTACAGGTAAACTATTTGATAAATATGGCCCTCGGATTCTTGGTATAGTAGGACTTTCCATTACAGCCGTTTCAACTTATATGCTGGCAAATCTGCAACTCGATTCTAGTCACACACATATTATTCTTATTTACACATTGCGGATGTTTGGGATGGCGATGGTGATGATGCCACTTATGACAAATGGCCTCAATCAATTGCCAACGCGCTTAAATCCGCACGGTACAGCTGTTAATAATACAGCTCAACAAGTGTCCGGTTCGATTGGTACTGCTATTCTTGTTACGATTATGAATTCTGTAACAAAAACAAAAGCTGAAAGTCTAATGGCTGATGTAGATCCAACAACCTTCACAGAGGCTACGAAGGCAATGTTAACTCAGAAGGCTTTATTATCCGGAATTCAATATTCATTCTATGTAGCGCTTGGCATGAATGTTGTTGCACTACTATTAGTTTTTTTCGTTAAACGTGTAGATACAAGTGCGGAAGCTGTCGAGAAGTTAAATCGGTAGAGAAGAATAAAACGCTAGATAATGATTCCTACAAGTTTTTTTGCTGCTAAGGCGCCGATATTTAAAGCTGGAAAAGAGCTGAAAGAAGCAGTGAAATAATTATATATAGTGAAAGAGGACCTGACGTTCATATCAGGTCCTCTTTCATTAGTAACACGGTATACTTGCTTATCGTATTGGTTTAACTAAACTACTGATTTTTCGAATACTACAATCTTAAGCTCGTCAACTTCTCTATTTTGGGGTGTTTTAGAAGAAAATAAATCAAAATGATCGTTTTATAAACAAATGCAAGAGATGAGATCCGTTTGCAAATTCTCATAAACATTATAATTTTAGCTTATCTTTTAACGCCAATATTAAAAGGATCCAATTATATTTATTCACTTCATTTTAATTTAGTATTTTTCTACAATTTATAAATCTAATTGCCAAGCTTATACTCAATATCATAATCATGAATAGTTAGGGAAAAGATAAAATAAGGTAATCAATTACATATCTGTATCCCAGGCAATTAGTTGCTATTTCATGCTTTTTTGAAAGGGTGTTTTAAATGGAAAAAAAAGTATCTGCCATTCCCCAGCCGAAAACATATGGACCGCTGGGTAATCTCCCATTAATCGATAAAGATAAACCGACTCTATCGTTTATTAAGCTGGCGGAAGAGTATGGTCCCATTTTTCGAATTCAAACTTTAAGTGATGCCATAATTGTCGTTTCTGGACATGAACTGGTAGCAGAAGTTTGTGACGAAACGCGGTTCGATAAAAGCATAGAGGGTGCTTTGGCAAAGGTTCGTGCCTTTGCTGGAGACGGATTATTTACTAGCGAGACTCACGAGCCTAACTGGAAAAAAGCTCATAATATTTTGATGCCTACATTTAGCCAACGGGCAATGAAAGATTACCATGCCATGATGGTCGATCTTGCTGTACAACTCGTTCAAAAATGGGCACGGCTTAATCCGAATGAAGACGTAGATGTTCCGGAGGATATGACTCGCCTTACGTTAGATACAATTGGTCTATGTGGTTTTAATTACCGATTTAATAGCTTTTATCGTGAGACCCCTCATCCTTTTATCACTAGCATGAGCCGTGCTCTAGATGAGGCAATGCACCAATTGCAGCGGCTGGATATAGAAGACAAACTCATGTGGAGAACGAAACGTCAATTTCAGCATGATATCCAATCTATGTTTTCTTTAGTAGATAATATTATTGCTGAACGTAAAAGTAGTGGAGATCAGGAAGAAAATGATTTACTTTCCCGTATGTTAAATGTACAGGATCCGGAAACTGGTGAAAAATTAGATGATGAAAACATTCGTTTCCAAATTATCACTTTTTTAATAGCTGGGCATGAGACAACAAGTGGATTGTTATCTTTTGCAATTTACTTTTTATTAAAGAATCCGGATAAGTTAAAAAAAGCCTATGAAGAAGTAGACCGTATTTTGACAGATCCTACTCCAACATACCAACAAGTTATGAAACTGAAGTATATACGGATGATTTTAAATGAATCGCTACGTCTATGGCCTACCGCTCCAGCATTCAGTCTCTATGCAAAAGAAGATACAGTGATTGGCGGGAAATACCCAATTAAGAAAGGAGAAGATCGTATTTCTGTTCTTATTCCACAGCTGCATAGGGATAAAGATGCATGGGGAGACAATGTGGAAGAATTCCAACCTGAACGATTTGAAGAGCTGGATAAGGTTCCTCATCATGCTTATAAGCCATTTGGAAATGGCCAGAGAGCATGTATCGGTATGCAATTTGCACTTCATGAAGCCACTCTTGTAATGGGAATGCTTCTTCAACATTTTGAATTAATCGATTATCAAAACTATCAGCTGGACGTAAAACAAACATTAACGCTAAAGCCCGGTGATTTTAAGATTAGGATTCTACCCCGAAAACAAACTATTAGTCATCCTACTGTTCTTGCACCTACAGAGGACAAGCTGAAAAACCATGAAATTAAGCAGCACGTTCAGAAGACACCTTCTATTATTGGGGCTGATAATCTTTCACTTCTTGTTCTGTACGGCTCGGATACAGGTGTAGCAGAAGGTATTGCAAGAGAATTAGCAGATACAGCTAGTTTAGAAGGGGTTCAAACGGAAGTAGTAGCTCTTAACGATCGAATTGGAAGTCTACCGAAAGAAGGAGCGGTTCTTATTGTAACTTCTTCTTATAATGGAAAACCGCCAAGTAATGCAGGACAGTTTGTGCAATGGTTGGAGGAACTAAAACCAGATGAGCTAAAAGGTGTTCAATACGCAGTTTTTGGTTGTGGAGATCATAATTGGGCTAGTACCTATCAACGGATTCCAAGATACATTGATGAGCAGATGGCTCAAAAAGGAGCAACAAGGTTTTCTAAACGCGGAGAAGCAGATGCAAGTGGTGATTTTGAGGAACAGCTCGAGCAATGGAAACAAGGCATGTGGTCTGATGCGATGAAGGCATTTGGATTGGAATTTAACAAAAATATGGAGAAAGAGCGTAGTACTTTGAGTCTGCAATTTGTCAGTCGTCTTGGAGGATCTCCTCTTGCACGAACATATGAAGCAGTTTATGCAACTATACTAGAAAATCGTGAACTCCAATCATCCAGCAGCGATAGAAGTACACGACATATCGAGGTATCCTTGCCAGAAGGCGCTACATATCAAGAAGGAGACCACCTTGGAGTGCTGCCAATTAATAGCGAGAAGAATGTTAATCGAATTTTAAAACGCTTTGGATTAAACGGAAAGGATCAAGTCATACTGAGTGCAAGTGGACGAAGTATAAATCACATACCTTTAGACAGTCCTGTTAGTTTATTGGACCTTCTTAGTTATAGTGTCGAAGTTCAAGAAGCAGCCACTCGTGCACAAATACGGGAAATGGTAACATTCACAGCATGCCCTCCTCATAAAAAAGAATTGGAAGCATTATTAGAAGAAGGGGTCTATCATGAACAAATACTAAAGAAACGTATTTCAATGTTGGATCTTCTTGAAAAGTATGAGGCTTGTGAAATCCGATTTGAACGCTTTTTAGAACTGCTTCCTGCGCTCAAACCGCGTTACTATTCTATTTCAAGCTCTCCACTTGTTGCACAGAATCGTCTGAGCATTACGGTCGGTGTTGTTAATGCGCCTGCATGGAGTGGAGAAGGGACATATGAAGGAGTCGCTTCTAATTATTTAGCTCAGCGTCATAATAAAGATGAGATTATTTGTTTCATTCGAACGCCACAATCAAACTTTGAATTACCTAAAGATCCAGAAACACCAATTATTATGGTTGGGCCAGGTACTGGAGTTGCACCATTCCGTGGATTCTTGCAAGCGCGTCGTGTTCAAAAGCAAAAAGGTATTAATTTAGGACAAGCGCATCTATATTTTGGTTGTCGTCATCCTGAAAAAGATTATCTCTATCGTACAGAGCTAGAAAATGATGAAAGAGATGGATTAATCTCTTTACACACAGCTTTTTCTCGTCTAGAGGGACATCCCAAAACATATGTACAGCATTTAATAAAACAAGATAGTATCAATTTAATTTCGTTATTAGATAATGGAGCTCATCTTTATATATGTGGTGATGGCAGTAAAATGGCTCCGGATGTAGAAGATACCCTTTGTCAAGCATATCAAGAAATTCATGAAGTCAGTGAACAAGAAGCAAGGAATTGGTTGGATCGTGTGCAAGATGAAGGGCGATATGGAAAAGATGTTTGGGCTGGTATATGAATGTTTCTTAATTAGATACGTATTAACTAATGAACTTCTTTCGAATAAATTTCACTTTATTAGTATCGTGTATTTAGCTGAATAATGATTAACCGGACTATTTAGTATCTACTAAATAAAAAACAGGACCTGATATGCATCTATCAGGTCCTGTTTCACATAGACATTATACATGGATATTTTCCACACATTATCAATGTTTGTAATGTAGTTAGCCTTGTGGGTCAGCTATAAAATCAGATATTATTTTTTCAATATCGAAAGGAGTAATCCCTTTATCCAAAGAGAAAATAGTTTCTGCTTCTTCGATGTCTTGAACGAGTTCACCTCTAGCTTCAATATGTAATCGGAACAAGTCATATAAATTCGGTTTAACTAAATTAGTTAAAGCCTTTCCAACTAGTATCATACCTTTTTGATTCGCCTCGATGGTATTATCATAAGTTAGATCTCTTGTAAGAGATAAATCTGTCCAAATCAATTTTCGTTCCTTTAAGTCTAAGATAACTGGAATAGAGATTTGGGTGTCGGCAGTAATATCCACTTTATCTTGAACAGTAGAAGGTTCAAATATTTCACCTGAACCAGGATATTGACGAACCATCCAACCAGTAAAGCATTCTGGTAAATCTTTATATGGTTGGTCTGTGTAAGAAAGCAAAGTCATGACTACATAGCGTCCACCATATTTCAGCACAGACGGAATATCGAAATCAATGAATTCAGATGCCCCCTTTGGTGCAGAAGTAATGTCTCCGCTATGGTAGGCTTTGAAATTTTTTGAACGTAAGTTCGTGAAGGATACATGTTCTTTGTATTGCCAATCTTCGTCGTACATTGCAGCAGACAAATCAATGTCAACGCGTCCTGTATGTTGTCCATTCACATAGCCTTCTTTCCACCATAGGAAAAAACGAATCGTATCTCCTTCTGGCAAATCTACTTTACTTCCTCGAGATAATGTGCGAAGCGCTTTGCTGGCTGAACGTTGAGAGAAGGGAACTAAGTGATTTTTTAACTGTTCATCCAAAAATACTTTTCCGAGACTTGGAAGTTTTGCGAAGCGATTTTTTAAAGTATCTTCACACATTTTTACAATCATTAAACAAATATCCTCTGAGATAAATGGAAGTGTATTTTCAATACCTATAGCTTTTGCTACATTTCCCTTTGAAAAAAAGGTACGAAATTCATTTTTATCATTTCGATGCTTAAAATGAGCTGTGAGTTGAAGTAATACAGGAGTAGAAACGTCTCCTATTATACTTAGAAACTCTTCGAGAATATGGAAAACATCTGTTGACTTATCACTACATAAACGGATTAAATGATCCAAGCGTCTGGCAAATTCCCCAGGGCGAGTTTTTAAAAGATTTTTCGCTGTCATGATATCACGATTCAACAAAGCTGCTTCTATTTTTCCATTAAATGTTTCAACTTTAATGTTGTTGCGAAGAATCTCAAATGCTCGGTGGGTTTTTGGGAAACGAGTATGATATTCTGCTGGATGAAGAATTTCACCTAGACGAATCCAACGTTTTTTGTATCGAAGCATATCTTCGGTAATGTTTCCGCATTGCTCTAACAATCCTAAAAGGAAGCGTCTTTCTGCTCGGTTAAACTTCTTGAATCGAACGGAAGATGCTAAACTCACATCGCCTTCAGATAAAGCAACTGCAAGGCGAAGAACATCAGTTGCTGTTTTAAAATACTTTGCAGCAGCATCGGCTGATATTTTTCTGTTTATTAATAAAACTCCAATTATAAAAGACATATTTTCCTTATGAGGAATTACATTAGGTAGAAAACAGGAAACATCTTCAGTGTGTGTAATAGCCCATTCTACATCTGTCTTATCAGTTGAGGAAATAGAGCTGTTTGCACTAATCAATTGAGAAATCATTTGATTGAAATCTTCTTCACTTCCTAAGTTAATAACTTTCAAATCAACGCTATCTAAAAGAGGAAGTCGTTCTTCTACTTTTGATACAGGTAGGCGCAACGTCACATAATGAATAATAGCATTAATGTATAAATCAGCGTCACTTAAATCCATCATTTGTTGCGGAAAGTTTGGATACATAGGAGCAAACTGAATATGTGCACCAACCATTTCTTTTAAATGTTTTACCAACTCTTTGTAAAACGATGTGAATGTATCAACCGAAAGTGTTTGCAACTCTTCTATTAAAGGCTCGGAAAAAGTAAATCCTAAACTTTCCAAGTTTTTTAAAACAGTGGCTAAATAAATGTTCGGTAGTTTATTTTCTTCTCTTTTTATAATTACTTTCAAACTTCTTCTTATGTAAATAGAATTTTTCATGAGAACGCCAGCTATTCACTCCTTATAAAAGAGGGGAATAGTCTGACTGTCCTCCTTTCAGTGGTAGATTTTTATTTTTACATGCATAAACACACTAATTGTAGAAAAATACACAGAGGTTACATAGCTATTTTTTAGTGAAAAATTAGGGGTATAACATTTAGTTGTTAAGTGGTAATTTGTTAATTAAGAAAAGAAAACCTCTACATCAATGGTTGATAAACTAAAGTTTATTCAATCCCAAAGAAGAAAGAGGTTTTATAGTCTAATTATTTTTCATAGGGAATTGACAACTCTAAAACTATTTGAAATTTCTGGAAAAGAAGGAAGAATTGTCATAGCCTATGTGTTTAGCAGGAAAGTAACATCCCTATTTCGCCAAAGAAGTTAGAAGGAAGGAACGTCATAGCCTGCTTTATTAGTATATTCTCTTGCGAAGAGCAATTCAAGTATACTGTCTGATTTTTTATATTTTTCTTAAAGGGGAATTTTCATGTTTATCCCGCATTAACGGGTAGCCCGATTGGTGAGTGGGATTAAAGTTTCACTTTATAAATAGGGAGACCATCACATGCCCTTTTTATAATACTATTACGGGAGGATTTTTATTTTTGATATATTATACCATTTATTTAATGGTATAATATGGTATTAGTTCTATGGAATGGAGTTGAATGAGTATTATAAATACAAAAGGTGAAATTAAAAAAACAAAAAGAAAAGTATTACTAACTATAATTACTATGTTAGTAATTATAATTGGGTTTGGATATTGGAAATTTTTTAGTTTGCAAGGTGTTCCAAAAGGGGAATTAATTCGAACAGTGAAATCTCCAGATGGAAAATATCTCATCAAGACTTATTTTCATAATGCAGGATCATTAAGTGCGGATGCTGTTAGGGGTGAATTAGTTAACCTTGATACAGATTCAGAGAAAAATATATATTGGAATTATCCAGATACCGATCCATATATTGAATGGGTAAATAAGAATATTGTTAGAATTGGAGATCAAACTTTAGATATTTCACAGAAAGAAACCTATGATTGGCGTGATGATGATAAGCACGTTAAAGAAATGCCTAAACAGTTTAGTAGATAAAGCAAGAAAATTTAAATTTATTTAATCTTATTCGTTTAACTATAGATAGGATTATATGAGTAAAAAAGTCCATTTAGATCTTCTAAATGGACTTTTTTAGGTTTCTAGATACGACTACTGATAAAAATGGAACAAACTTGTTACTTAAGTTGTCTATTAAGTATACGTATAAAACAGGTGTTCATGATAATTCGCTCATTTTATCCCGCTATTTACCCGTAAAAGCCCGATTGGTGAGGGCTTCTTGCATTTCACTTTATGAAAAGTGAGATGCAAGAAGAGTGATATCCGATAGACTTTTTCATTGTGTCGGTATGTATAACACCTAGAAAAACTATATATTCTTGAAAGAGGTTGAAAATGTATGATAGTCTTAAACAAGTTTTTTAACATTTTACATTACAAAAAGATGGTACCTGTAGTATTTCTTTCATGTGCAACGCTTATAGGCTGTTCCGATGGTAATACTCAATCTGAATCACTTAAACAAACGAAACAAACAAATCAAATCAAACAAGAAACTACTGGTAATGATTCTTTTGCTAAACTTGAAAAAGAATTTGATGCTAAACTTGGTATTTATGCATTGGATACTGATACGAATCAAACCGTTACGTATCAATCAGATAAACGGTTTGCATACGCATCTACCCACAAAGCTTTAGCTGTGGGAGTACTTTTACAAAAGAAATCAATAGAAGATCTAAATCAAAGAGTTTTGTATACTCGTGAAGATCTTGTTAATTACAATCCAATTACAGAAAAGTATGTTGATAGGGGGATGACTCTGAAAGAGCTTGCAGATGCTTCCCTTCGATATAGTGATAATACTGCACAAAATCTTATTCTTAAACAATTAGGTGGACCTAGCGAATTCAAAAAATCACTGAGAGAAATAGGAGATACCGTTACAAATCCTGAACGTTTTGAACCAGAGTTAAACGAAGTGCATCCAGGAGACGTACATGATACTAGTACCCCAAAGGCATTAGCTACTAGTCTTCAGGCTTTTGCGTTAGGAGATGTACTTTCAACTGAGAAACGGGATTTATTAATAGATTGGATGAAAAGGAATACTACCGGAGACAACTTAATTCGTGCTGGAGTTCCAGGAGGATGGGAAGTAGCTGATAAGACGGGCTCGGGATCTTATGGAACCAGAAATGATATCGCAATTATTTGGCCACCAAATAAAAAACCAATTGTTCTTGCGATACTTTCTAATCATGATAAAGAGGATGCTAAATACGATGATAAGCTTATTGCAGAAGCAACCAAAATAGCGCTGGGCGTCTTAAAAGCTAAAAATAAATAATAATAGTATTAGTTATTGAAATTTTCCTGTTTTTCCGTCACAATACTGTGACGGTCTTTTTGTGTATTTTACAAAGAATCGTCTTAATTAAAGAAAAAAAGATAGAAACTATCTCTAGTAAGTTTATTAATTAAGTAACAACAAATATATGCTTTATTGTATACTTATTGCATTTAATGTGGAGGAATAATATGGAGTCAAAAATTCTTATTGTTGATGATGATAAAGAGATTAGAAATCTTATCTCTGTATATCTAGAAAATGAAGGCCTAAAAACTCAAAAGGCAGAAGATGCTATACAAGCTTTACAACTGTTAGAAGAAAAGGAATTTGATTTGGTTATTTTAGATATTATGATGCCGAATATGGATGGCATTGAAGCATGTATGAAAATTAGGGAAGATCGCAATATGCCTATCATTATGCTATCTGCAAAATCTGAGGATATAGACAAAATTCAGGGCCTAGCCTCTGGTGCAGATGATTATTTATCAAAACCGTTTAACCCATTAGAATTAATCGCTAGAGTGAAATCCCAATTAAGAAGATTTAAAAAATACAATACGTCCGTAGAACATAATAAAAGCATTCTAGAAATTGGTGACTTAACCGTAAATACAGATACACGTCAAGTATGGGTAAGAGGAAAAGAAACAAGGTTAACTCCAAAAGAGTTTGCTATTCTCGAACTACTTGCCCGCAATAAAGGGATTGTCCTGAGTGTAGCAAAAATATATGAAGCAGTTTGGAAAGAGGTTTTTTATAAATCAGACAATACCGTCATGGTGCATATTACAAAAATAAGAGACAAAATTGAAGAGGATTCTAAACATCCCATTTACATTAAAACTGTTTGGGGAATTGGGTATAAAATATGAAGAATGTTAGTTTCAGAAATAAGATCATTATAAAACTTCTTGGTGCTGTTGCAATTAGTTTTTTTATTTCATTTGGTTTAACAATCCTCATTTTGGCATACGTCATAGATCCATTATTTATAAAACACGAAGAATTTGGTATGTTTGAATTCAATGTCGCAATGTTGTTCTTATTCGCGTTCGCAATCTTTACCTTTATTATACTTTTTTTGATATTGGTTCGAAAGAAAATAGTATATTTGAAGCTTATTTCTGATAACGTGAATGATATTGCCAATGGAAAACTAGGTCTAACAATTGGGATTAAGGGGAAGGACGAATTGACCCAACTTGCTAAAAATATCAACTATATGTCTAAGGAATTGGAAAATACATTTGAACAAGAAAGACGATTAGAACGTACAAAAAATGAGCTCATAACTAACGTATCTCATGACTTACGCACACCGTTGACATCTATTATTGGTTATTTAGATTTATTAAAAAGAGGGCAATACAACAATAACACACAATTACAGGAATACCTTGAAACCACTTATTCAAAGTCACAGAGACTGAAATATTTAATTGATGAGCTGTTTGAATATACTCGTTTATCAGGCATAGATGCTAAGTTAAATCTTAATGAAGTTGATTTATCAGGTCTGTTGGAGCAAATAGTTGGAGAATACATTCCTATATTTGAAAAGGAAAGTTTAATCGTTCAAAAATCAATTACACAAGAAATAATACCTATCTTCATAGATGCAGAAAAAATGGTACGTGTATATGAAAATCTGTTTATGAATGCGATAAAGTACAGCATGAAACCATCCCAATTATTCATATGTCTTGAATTAATGGATAACAAAGCAATTTTAAAAGTATCAAATAAAGTCGAGAGATCGCCTGTTAGCGATCCAAATAAATTGTTTGAAAGGTTTTTCAGGGGTGATAAGGCAAGAAAAAATAATCAAGGAAATGGACTGGGACTTGCTATCTCAAAAAGAATTGTTGAACTTCATGATGGTAATATACATGCAGAATATAAAGATGGCTGGATGTCCTTTATTGTTGAACATCCAATCAAATAGAACGGCTTATGGAATTACAGGTTCCATAAGCTTTTTTTATAAAACTTAAGAATTCTTAAGGATTTTACAGGGTGTTTCCTAATTTTTATAGTTTATCATGGGTGTATTCAAAGTGATGAGGTGAGCAAAGAAGAAAAAAGGAAAGACTTCATTGTAGCTTTAGGGTGAATGCAATATGACTATTTTATTAGTAGTAAACAAACGTAGTAGCTTATTGTAATGAAATAAAAAATGTAGGAGGATATAAATGATAAAGTCAGTTGTAGATGTAAAAAACATTCAAAAATTGTACGGTAAAAAAGGTGAGAATCAATCACATGCATTAAAAGGTGTATCATTCTCAATTCAAGAGGGGGAGTTTGTCGGTATTATGGGGCCTTCTGGTTCTGGTAAAACAACATTATTAAATGTAATTTCAACGTTAGATAAAGCGACAGGCGGCGTTGTTGAAATTGCAGGAACGGATATTACGAGGATGAAGCAGGGTGAACTTTCTGATTTTCGTTCACAAAAGTTAGGATTCATTTTCCAAGACTTTAACTTATTGGAGAATTTATCTATCTATGAAAATATCGCACTCCCACTTTCACTTCAAGGTGTTTCATCTCGTAATATTGGAAAGAAAGTAGAAAAAGTAGCTGATATGTTAGGCATTACAGCTATACTTCAAAAATATCCTTCTGAAGTATCTGGTGGACAAAAGCAACGTTCCGCAGCAGCACGTGCGTTAGTTCATGAACCAGCAATTATTTTGGGAGACGAGCCGACTGGAGCCCTAGATTCTAAAAATGCAACGAGTTTACTTAATGCCATGACAAGCTTAAATAAAGAGCAAGGTGTATCCATTATGATGGTTACGCATGATCCTTACAGCGCAAGTTACTGTCAACGTATTTTATTCATTCAAGATGGTGAGTTATATAAAGAAATTCATCGCGGTAGTACCCGTGAAGAATTCTATAAAGAAATTTTAGATGTGCTTGCAAACTTAGGCACAGAAAAAGCGTAAGGAAGGAAGTTCAATCATGTTATTTAAGCTTTCTATGTCAGGCCTAAAAAGTAAGTTGCAAGATTACATTGTTTTACTTGTTGGTCTTATTGTCTCTATTTCAACTTTTTATATGTTTCAAACGCTAGCATCCAATAAAACGTTCCTTGAATCTAACTCTTCTATTAGGGATATTGTGGCTGTCTTTAAAATTGGTTCCGTTTTGTTAGCGATTATCACATTTTTCTATATTTTATATGCAAACTCTTTCTTATCAGCTCTTCGTCAAAAAGAATTTGGTATGTATATGATGTTAGGAGCAAAAAAGCATAAAGTTACCTTACTTATGTTCATTGAAACAATCATATTAGGTGCCACCTCTCTTTTGATTGGAATTACAATTGGTGTAGGACTTGCAGAAGGTATCGGTCAGCTATTAATGAAACAACTCGAGTTTGCTGGTGAAGGTTATAAAGCATTTTATCTGCCATCAATAGCTATTACTTGCGTCTTCTTCTTTGCACTATTTGTATTATCTGCAATTATGAATAGTATTAAATTATCGCGTATTTCTGTACTGCAACTTGTACATGCAGATGCACAAACAGAACGTGTTGCCATAAAAGGAAAAATGACAGTTGTAATTGCATTCCTTGGTATTCTTTTATTAGGTATTGGTTATGCATCACTGATCTATATGTCATATGCAAATCCGCTAATTGCTTTGGGATTAATGGCCGTCGGATTAATCTCAGCAACCGTTGGTACTTACCTTATATTTGGATCCCTTCTTCCAGTTATGATTAACAAGCTAAAGAGTAATAAAAAACGTAGTGAAAAAGGCCTCAATGCTTTTACTTTTGCACAATTAAATTTCCGCATTAATAGTCTAACAAATGTGCTTGCAACAGTAGCAATTTTAGTGGCTCTTGGTGCTGGTGGAATTGCTTGTGGTATGGCATTTAAAAACAACATTATAAACATGACAGATCAAATGCGAATTTACGATTCAGTCATTCATAATCCAACTGCGGAAGAAAAGACAATTTTGGGTGGTATCTTATTTCAAGAAAAATTTGAATACCATTACAAAGTTGATGATAGGTATGTTTATTATCTTAAAGAAGATGTAGAAAAAAATCGTCCTTTCTTGCAAGGTATGAAAATAGAGAAAGTTTCAGAGGAAGTACCAATTGGTGCATTTTCAATAAAATGGGTTAAAGGAGAGATCGACACAAAACAATGGATTCAGGCTTTCAGAACGATCCAGCCAAATTATATGTATCCTGATTATGAAATCAAAATTGTAGAACAAAACATATACGATGGGTTGAAGGGTAAAGAAAGTACTGTATTTATAGGGAAAACAGATGATTTTGGATCATACATAAAAGAATGGAAAAAACTTGATGAATTACAGATAGCAAAATATAAAAATGTGAAAGCGGAAGAATTGGATAGTAAGTATCAAAAATATATTACGAGTCATGATTTTTCCAGCGGACTAATGTTTATGGGCTTTTTCGTTGGAGTTGCATTTTTAGCAATGATGGCAAGTTGCTTAATGTTTAAAGTTCTGTCGGGAGCATCAAAAGATGTAGCACGTTATCAAATGCTTCGTAAAATTGGTGTTCGCCGAGAATTATTAACAAAATCAATCTATAAAGAGTTATTCTTCATATTCTTATTCCCAGCAATTGTGGGGATTACTCACATATTAGTTGGTATGAACATGTTTGGATCGCTTTTAATCGATCCGTACTTTCGTATTTGGTTACCACTTGTTATTTTTGTAGTAATTTACTCGATTTATTACTTGATTACAGTTCAATTATATAAAGGGATTGTACTCCCGAAAAAAGATTAATGTAATGATGTTATTTATACGAAGTATAGACATAATCGGACCTCGTTTTATTGATTATTTTGAATGGGTACAAGAAATTTAGAAATAATAGGTGGACTAGCACTACAGTCCATAAACTATTTATTTTAGATTTTAAATTAAAAATTTATCTTTTATCTAAGAAGGGGCGCGGCAACGATTACTACTTTTAGGGGCCATTGGCAAGTTTTATTTAATAGGATTAATTTGTATGAGTTTTCTTTAAAGCTTGTAATGCTATAATCTCATAAGTTAAAGTTTCACCCTGAAAATCTATTATTTATAATGAGTAGCCCGAAAGAGAAAGGATTGTTGCCGTGTCCTATCACCATCAAGCAAGGTTGATAGGTATGTATGCGTCACTACGCCATATAGTAAAAATAAAGGCTCAAAAACGGCTTTTGTCGATTTAAAAGCTGCACGGATTTGTTTAATTTTATGAAAAAAAGTAAGAATCACCAATATAATTGGCGGTTCTTACTTTTTTTTACATACATATTATTAGCATGATAGCATTAAAAATTTTTGTACGGAGAGAGAGGTTTCTATATGCTCTATGATGAAAATATAAGTTTAACAGGACGTATTGTATCGCCTGGTGAAGCGCAATATGATTCAGCACGTCAAGCGTTCAACACATTTTTTAATAGATTCCCTTTTGTTATTGTCTTTGCACAAAATACTCAAGACGTTGTGAATGCAGTACGATGGTCGTTACATAATAACGTACCTATCCGAGTACGTTCAGGAGGGCACAATTATGAAGGCTTGTCAGTTTTAGATGGTGGTATTGTAATTGATGTCAGTGAGATAAATCAAATAAAAATAGATCCAACATCAAAAACTGTTACAGTAGGAGCTGGTTGTAAAAATCTCCATCTAGCTGAGCTTCTTGGGAAAGAGGGATTAGCTATTCCTAATGGGGTCTGTCCTAAACCAGCTATCGCAGGAATAGCGCTAGGTGGTGGGCAAGGTATTCTTTCTCGACCATTAGGACTACTACTTGATCATGTCGTAGAAATAGAAATGGTTGATGCTAACGGCTGTGTATTGCAGGTTAATGATCAGGAGCATCCTGATCTATTTTGGGCTTTACGTGGTGGAGGCGGAAGTTTCGGTATTTGTACATCTTTTCGCTTTCGTACTCAGGAAATTAAGACTGTTGGTTTTGTTGAAGTTAGTTGGAGGCATCAAGATTTAAAAGCCGTTATACAGGAATGGCAAAAGTATACTCTACCTACTTCTGATAAACGCTTTACTCCTACATTATTATTGTCTTCAGAAAAGACAGCTCCTGTGTTGATGCATGGGATTTTTCATGGATCAGTTACAGACTTACAGAAATTGATACAACCACTTCTCAAAATTGGATCACCTATAAAGGTAGACATAAAAGAACTCTCTTATTTAGAAGCTATAACGTTAATATCCAATCATCAGCCTACAACTCCTTTTCCATTTAAAAGCGTAGCACCTTTTATGGATTCTTTATTACCTGAAGAAGGTATTGCTACGATTCAACATTTTATGAGTCAATCTCCACCTAATTCTACTGTTTCTATATTTTTTCAGGGCTTAGGGGGGACTGTTTCTGCAGTACCCGAGGAAGCAACTGCTTATTTTTATCGAAAAGCTCTAATGAATATGGTGTTATTTTCCACTTGGGACAAACCTGAGGGAGCTGCACAAGGGATTCGTTGGGTAGAAGCTTTTCGTCACGCGTTAATTCCTTTTACGAAAGGTGTCTATGTTAACACACCTGACCTCTCAATGAAAGATTGGTCGGATTTATATTATGGTGAAAACTTTAAACGATTGACTCAAGTGAAAGCTAAATACGATCCAGAAGATATTTTCAATTTTCCACAAAGCATTCCACCTGTTTATAAAAAATAGAAATCCTTTGCCGACCTTAAATTTTGCAATTTATAAAGAATGATAGATAATCCTTTTTGGAAATAACAATTAAAAGAGAGAGATAACATTGATTATTGACTGTATCAAAAGTTAAATCACTTCTTTACAGAAGGAGAAGGAGAATTAAGTCAATCGGATGAATAGTATAGTCCTGCTAATATCCCAGAGTATGTTATAAATGATATTGCCACTTGGGTGCAAGGAAGAGTGAAATGAAATTAGCAACTATATTTTTAAATGACTATTTTCAGAGACAACAAGTGAATTAGGGGGGACTGGTTTAGAGGAATTCCCACATGAAAAGACCTGAAACTGTCTTCCGTATAGCGATAATAAAGATGTTTAATTTCTAATATAGAAAACAATAGCGTTGCTACATTCAATATGTAGTAACGCTATTTAAATTTTTTAAAACAGGGTTAAATTTTTCAAAAAAATTACCTATCAAAAATAATATTCAACTAAATTCATAAGTTTATCCCGCATTAACGGACAGTGAGACCCCCACCTCAAAATTCAGCGAGAGCAAAAAAGTGAGGTGGGGCGGGCTGCCCGTAAAAGCCCGATTGGTGAGGGCTGATAATCAGTGGGGGATGAACAAAACTCCCACTGATTAAAGTTTCACTTTATCCTTTACTGTATCTTGTAACTACATTTTACCTTGCTGTAGAGAAACAAAAAACATTTTTCTTATTCAATAATTCCAATTTCTAGAGCCTTTTGAACAGCTTCTTCTTTGTTGCGGACTCCTAGCTTTGTATAAGCTGTGGAAGCATAATTTCTGACCGTACCATTCGATAAATATAACCTTGATGCTATGGTAGTGTATCGAAGTCCCTTTGCCACTAGCTGCAATATTTCTATCTCCCTAGCTGTTAGCTCATAAGCGGTTGCTTTTGATTGTGGTGTCTCTTTTTGCTCATCAAACTTCTCAAATATTTTGTGAGACATTCCCTGATCAATCAGTGTCCCACCTTTGTGAATAAGTCGGATCGTATTAGCTAGCTCCAATGTTTCAATAGATTTGAGTAAAAAACCATCCGCACCGTTGCGAAGGGATTCCAACGCCTGTTCGGTATCCTGAAAAGTTGTGAAAATCAATACGCGGATATGTGGCCATTGTTGCTTGATTTTTTTGGTTGCTTCGACTCCATCCATGTGCTGCATATCTAAATCCATAAGTATAACATGGGGTTGAAGGCGCCCACACAAATCGATGGCTTCATTGCCATCCTCAGCTAAACCGACTACATTTAAATCTTCATATCTATCGAGTAGTGTCCTCAAACTTTCCCGAACAAATGGTTGATCGTCTACAATTAACAAACGAATAAGTCCATCTTTTATTTCAGTTTGTCGCGGTATGGTACATGTAACAAGCATTCCTTCCTCTGGCTTTGTATATACAGACAATTGACCTTGCAAGTTCATTGCCCGTTCTTTCATCGCATTCATACCAAAGCCTTCCTGCCATTCTACATTTCCTTTTCCATTATCTTGAACTTCTAACCTCGTATATTGTTCGTCAAACTGCAATGAAACTATAATTTCAGTCCCCTGACCATGACGTACTGCATTCGTAAGGGACTCTTGTAAGCAACGAATGAATGCGATCTTCGCTTGCCGAGACAGCTGATATTCCTCTCCGAATGTCCTAAAACTTACATTTACCTGAGCGTGCTCCTGAAATTCGGCTCCAAGATTTTGTAGAGATTGAATTAAGGAAGGCGATTGACATGAAGAATCCATTTGATGTAGGTAACCTCTCACGTCCTCGATACTTTTCCGTCCCATTTCAAGCAGAGAGTCTAGCCTCTGTATACCCATTTCAGTAGAAAGTTCGGTACGCAACGTTTCCATCCCCATAATAATAGAAGTATAAGCATGACCAACTGTATCATGAAGCTCACTCGACAGTCTGTTCCGTTCTTCCGCCAGTGTGATGCGTTCAATCTGAGACATATATTGCTCAAGTACCGCGTTTTGTTTACGAATTGATTCATTTTGTTTATGATTGACGATTAATAAATGAAAAGCGAAGCCCATTACATAAGCAAGTCCATAGTAGGTAACCAAAATCCAATAGCTATTACTTGGCGCAACCGCATAGAGAATTCCAGTTGTTATAAAAACTGTTGTTGGAGCTGTCCAATAATAGGACAAATGCTTACTATTCGCAGCAATTAGAAAAGCCGATATCAGAAATGTAACGTTAGCTTCCGGAAATAAAGAGGTTAAATATATACACAGTCCACCATATAGCAGTATTTCTGTGAACAAGTAATATTTGTAATTGAACAGTAAGGCTACCCATGGAATCGAGAAGGCAACAACCTCCCAAAAAATAACAATCCAAAGTGGCAATGTTAAACGATCCTGAAAATCTAATGTGGTTATGGCGATAGAGACACTAACAAGTATACGGACTCCTAACATAATCCAATCGTACCAAAACCAATACTTAACCATATCTAACAAGTCATTTACCCCCTAAATAGCCTACCTTTTTACTTCCTATAGTATAAATTAATCCTTCATGCCTTATTATACTTTTTAATTTAAAACTGCGATACTACTCACAGACTGCAAACTTCTATTGATTTAGTTGCTGAATCATACTACGTGTATAGCCCCCAATTTTCTGTGTCAAACCTTCTACTATTCTAATACTTATGGCGGTAAATACTATACCCATAAACATTACAAAGAGTGACTTGGCAAACGTATCTATCTGTATGAATATAATATTCATATCGATGTATCGATACAGTAGTGGTGCCAACAGGAACATAAGTGGCATTACATAAAAAATGATTGCACTAATAAGACTGAAAATGCCAATCACAAATTTCTGCATTAACCAATAGACAGCAGACCAAGTACAACGATCTGTAAGCACTAATTTCACCTGAGCCCAGTTCGATGTATCCATTGTTATATTTCTATCGTAAGAGTCTGTTGAAATATCTGTATAAATTTTCGTCTGTATGCGCTCGAATTGGATAAAGTGTGTGGTAGTCTGTAGTACGCGCATAATTAATGGAATCCCAACAACAGTAAATGAAAGGGTGAAACTAAATAGCAGAGCTATTAGATAAAAACAAAAATAAAACAATCCTGTAACGAAAGTTAGCAATAAAAAATAACCATTCTGGATGAATTTTGATTTCATAAAGTTCATCGCTCCTATCTATGTAATAACCGAATCATACTGTTTTTTTTGTCATTCTCACTAGTGTAAAAGTGTCATATGACATTTCTAAATGATGCTAAAAAGGGGAGAGCAGCCTACTGCTGGTTAAAAAGATGCTTATATCCCGCTATTTGCCGGGCAGTAAGACCCCCACCTCAAAATTCAGGTGGAAGCAAAGAAGTTAGGTGGGGGTCGGGCTGTCCGTAAAAGCCCGATTGGTGAGGGCTGATAATCAGTTGGGATGAACAAAACCCCTACTGAATAAAGTTTCATTTTATTAATCCTCCACAAAACAATCCCGTTTTTGCATTTGCAAGAACGGGATTGTTTTGTACTTTTATTTAATATGAGATGGACTTGTTTTTCGAATGTGAAAAATAATATCAAATTGCTCAAGCAATGATTTATCAAAGTATGTCGATTCGTTTGGGAATATTTGTCCCCCTATACTTAGTAATGGTCTTTTGGCTTTAACCCATTTCTCTGCTTGTCCTTTAAGGTGACGGTTATCCAATAAAAACATGTTATATGGTACTTTTCCGAGGGTATAG
Source organism: Bacillus sp. AFS012607 (assembly GCF_002558005.1). Lineage (NCBI taxonomy): Bacteria > Bacillati > Bacillota > Bacilli > Caryophanales > Bacillaceae > Bacillus > Bacillus sp. AFS012607. The sequence continues at coordinate 224,885 of NZ_NTVM01000002.1, read as the reverse complement.
TTAAAACTATTTACATTTTGTGGAATCGCACGCGTTGTAATCTTACCTCCAGTAGAAGGATCATATTCGCTGTATAAGGTGAAATTCCCCTTCGTAGTTGTACTACCAATTGTGACATAATTATTGTCTAAACGTTCCTTCAAAAATTGCCCCGCAACATAAGGGTATAATTTCTCATCGATAATTCCTTTAGCAATATGAATATTGTGTCCCCATACCATCGTTTTACCACCAAATGTTTCTTGTGCCCACATTGCATGATCGGCCAAGTATTGCTCATGTAGCTTTAACATACTTGGATAGTCGTTAGGAATTAGCATTGTGGTAAATTTCTCTATTGCACTTGCCGTTGCTTTCGCCCAGATGTACTCGGGTGAAACTATTTCTGTGTTGGCTTGTTTATTCTCATCTTTTAGTAATCGAGCTACTCTCTCAGCGTTTGCTTTGAACTTTTCTTTTATTTCAGGAGCAAGGTCCATATATTCCTGTGTACTTCCATTAAAAGCCGACAATTCTTTATAATTTTCTTCTACTTCTGCCAGCAAATTTGGTCGATGCAGCTTTACATAATCAATTACTTTATTAAAGCAACCTTGGTCCAATTCCTTTAAGTCGAGCCCGATAAATTGGATCTTGTTTTTATTGGATGGATCGGCATTATAATCTTTCATCCACTCAATCATGGCTATAATTTCATCAGTAGGATATAACAAGTTTAAAAACTCCCTAGGGTTTCCTTTTCCTGTTTGGATATATTCATTTAGCTTTAAGCCGTTTCCCCAATCTTCTTCCATTGCGAAATTTGTAAAACCCACCTCAGTAACCAAATATTTCACAAGGCGAAATTTCATAGTGAAAATTTCAGAGCTTCCATGAGTATTCTCTCCTAACCCCACATATTGCGCGCTCCCAATCATTTTCTTAAGTGGTTTTAAATCCTCAAATGGTTTTGACGGATCTATCGTTTTTAATGGGTTAGCCTGTGATTGTATTGATTTAACTATATTTTTTTGGATTGATTGACCTGAATTTTCGACTGCTACCGTTTGAGCGTTTCCTACTTCCCCACATCCTGTGACTAATAAAGCTGTACTAACCATTGCAATTATTCTTTTCTTATTCATTTTTTTCACCCCAATTGAATTATTTTTAAAAGCAAGATTGATTCATGTACTTGCACGTATCAATTGCCTTAATTCAATTGTTATCTATCCCATATCATATTTTCTAGTTACATATTGTCATAAGGTTAATTGACACAGGTCATAGACTAATCATTACACTTTTGTACTATCGGTTATGACAACTTATAAATAATAATTACATTGATGAGTCGTAAGTAAGACTAGACTATAAATTGGGGAGGGATTTTAAAGATGAATGAATCTGTATACAAAAACATTTTTATTCTAAGTTGTGTCTGTGGAAATGACAAGAAGTAAATTCGATAAACAAGTGAATGAAAGGGGAAGGGCGGATTAAAATGATATTACACGCAAAATCGTTCCACAATAAAGATAAAATCCAACGTGCTAAAATAGGACTTCAACTCTTTTTGAGTATCTTAATCATTACTTCTATTATCCTAAATGTAGTAGTAATAATTACGAAAAGTATGCCGCTTATTGTGGTATATATGTTTACCCCAGCATTATCTTCTATTTTGACTCGCATAATACTGAAAGAAGGGTTTAAAGATGTATCTTTTAGTCTCGGTAACTTAAAGATATGGAAAGGGATTGGTTTTGCTCTGCTAATCCCTATGATTATTTGTGGAATTACTTATTCTATCGCCTGGTTGAGCGGAATTGCGGGGTTTCAGTATCCCGAAGTTGGTATGTTTATTTTAGAACCGATCTACAATATGCTTGGGCTTCAGTATGTAACGGCACCATTCAACTTCATTTATCTAGTAGTATTGAGCGGCATTTTCGGAAGTTTGCTTGGCTTAATCCCGGCTTTGGGAGAAGAAATGGGCTGGCGAGGTTATATGCTCACAAGGCTAGTCGATGCAGAGTTTTCACGGCCCATCCTTATTAGTGGATTGATTTGGGCAACGTGGCATGTTCCAATAGTTATTGCTGGTCTATATGTAGCGGGACCATCTGTCGTTCTTTCAGTACTTGGTATCTATCTTTGTATTGTACCATTCGGTTATATTATAGCTTATTTACGACTTATCACAGGTAGCATTTGGCCTTCGGTTATCATCCATGCTACTTGGAATGCCATTATTCAAGGACCTTTCACACGTGCAAGTACAGGGTATCAAACTGAGATTTGGATTGGAGAATCTGGCTTGATAACCGCTATTATTATCTTGATTACTGCAATAATTACGTCTCGAATCGTAAATTTTACTAAATAGCATATGGATGTATTTTAAATAAAATTGGTGAAATATGCCAAGGAGAAATAAGATGCTCCTAAAAATATTAGAAAAAATCTAGTTGAACGGACTCTTACTTAATCTTAGGCTGCTGGATATATGAGAGGCATCAAGCTAAGGGTTTAATTTATAAAAATAAACTTGATTGTCATAAAAAACATAATGTTTTTCATTTAAAGGCTATGAGATGAAATTTCATCATCTTCATCACGTTAGACCTTCAGGAAATAAAAAGTTAAACGATTATACAAATACTCTAACTGAAAAAACGATAGTCCTTTTATCAAAAATGTAGAAGGACTATCGTTTATTTTTTTGACAAAATTAGGGGTTGATGTTCATAAAATGGAGAATATAATTCGTATTTTACGTAAAGAGGAAAAATTTTCTGAATAAGATTTAGCTAATTTTCTTGATGTATAACGATTGATTGAAATTTCACTTTATGACTTGTAAAGGGATGTTCAATGCATCGTACCATTAAAAAATCTAAATTTAATCGATGAATTGCGATAAAATGTGGTCGGAAATAATGAAATTTTAGGAAAAATAAGGTACACTAGTCTATGATTTTAGTTGAAAATCGTTTGACGTTAATGCATACGGGGGAAAGATTGATGAACAACAATACAACAAATGAATCAGTTGAAGAAATTGATCAAAAACGAGTAAGATCAAAAAAACGTTATACAAATTGGAAGTTTATCGCAGTGGGTATTGGTGTAATTGCACTTCTTATTGGGGGAATGAGTTATTATCAGGCAACTCACTTCAATTCGAATGTTACAATTAATGACACAAAAGTTGGTGGTCTGAGCGCTGATCAGGCAATACAGAAATTAAAGACATCTGGACTAGCAAACAAAGTCTATGTTGATCAACAACAAATTTTAGATGAAAAAGATACAAAAACGGAACTTACGGAAAAAGATTTGCCTCAAGTTAAGAAACTATTAAAAAGTCAGTGGACATTTTTCCCTTCCTCAAAGGGAGAAAATTATTCATTACTACCAGAGAAGGCAGATCAGTATCGTAGTGAAACGATGAAAAAACTTGTAGAAGAAACGCTCATCTCTATGAATGAAAAATTAAAAGCGCCTCAAGATGCTATGGCGAAGCTAGAACAAGGAAAAATAGTTATTTCGAAAAGTGTTGAAGGAAAACAGTATGACGTTACTAGTCTACTAAAAGATTACGATAAGCAAAAATATAAAAGCGAAATTCACCTGAAGTCTGCATACATAAAACCTATTAAAGAAGACGATCCAATTGTCAAAAAAGAGGAGAAAGCACTACAGAATCTTCTTGGGCAGTCTGTTGAGTATAAAGTGCAGGATGAAGTTTATCCTTTAAAAGCGAAAGATTTAATTCAAAATGCCTCTATGTCAAAGGATATGAAAGTTACAATTGATGCGAGTGACATTAAGAAGAAAATTACTGAAATTAATAATGCCAAATCAACATTAAATAAAGATTTCTCATTTAAAACGCATTCCGGTTCAGTTATATCAGTAAAAGGGCAAGGCTACGGCTGGGCATTAGATGTTGAAAAAGAAACTAAACAAGTTCAACAAGCCTTTGAGAAAGGCGAAAAGTCGCTTTCTGCTTCTAATATTCACGGAAATGGTTGGGAGAAGGAAGGTATCGGTTATAAAACAACAGCGAATAATGGCATCGGAGACACGTATGCGGAAGTTTCAATTGCAGAGCAACAAATTTGGATTTATAAAGATGGAAAATTAGTCGTTACAACAAATGTAGTAACGGGTAAACATAGCACGGGTGAAGATACATCACCAGGTGTGTGGTACGTCCTATACAAACGAACACCATACACGCTAAGAGGTAGCGCAGTAGGGAAAGCTGATTATGCGGTTAAAGTAGATTACTGGGTTCCATTCACAAATAGCGGTCAAGGATTCCACGATGCCGGCTGGCGAAAAGACTGGGCAAATAATGCTTATTTAACAGGTGGATCAGGTGGGTGTGTGAACCTTCTTCCTAATGTTGCAAAAACTGTATATGATAGTTTGAACACGTATGATCCAGTAATTGTGTACTAAAAAATAGCTACGTATCTAGAAATAAACAAAGCAGGAAATCTTACCTGATGGTATATGAAAAAACACCTCTTGCATTCGCATACTAAGTGTGCAAATGTAATGGAGGTGTTTTTGTTTGAATATAAAAGTGTATTGCTTATAAGAAACAAAGTAGAAAGAGATTGAGAATAAGTATTCAAATAATCAATAAAATTGACAATGAATATCATTTTCACTTAATATAGAATCGTCGCATTTAATTAGACATGAATTTTTTGTTAATATAATAGATTTCTATTAAGTTGTCATATTTACGAACTATCATTAAATATTTTAAGAATTTAAACGTAGGAAAGGGTAATATAAAATGAACTGGAAAAAAGGCGGGTTATGGGTTATTATTTTTTTCGTTGTAAAAGGCACGATTTCTACACTTTTAATCGTTACAGGTGCTAAATATTTTGATTTATCATTTATGCAACTTATCTTATTAATTCTGACCTTATTAGTGATTTCTCTAATAAGTCGAAAATTGCTCTATAGACATAAACAAAACAAAAAGCAAAAAGAGCTAAATATATAATGAAGCCCCAGAGACCATTGGATTTCTGGGGTTTTATTTTGATAGTTTTTTCGCATGTATATTAATTTAACAGAATAGGTTGTCCAAAATGATAAAATCGATGATGTTTAAAATGCGTCAGTTATTTTTACATAAGGATTGTAGAGAGCCTTTGAATCAATCTTTATTCTGAAGCGACAGACACGTATAAATTATGCTCTTTTTTCAATTGGTAGTTTAAATGTAAAAGTACTGCCTTCTCCTAATTTACTTTCAACCGTAATTTCTCCTCCGTGTAGTTCGACAATCCATTTTACCATCGACAATCCTAAACCTGTGTTTCCGATGTTTGAAGATGTGCGTGCTGCATCAACTCGATAGAAGCGGTCCCATATTTTAGTAATATGTTGCTCGCTGATGCCGATGCCATTATCGGAGACTTTACCTATTATGTTGGTTTCATCACGGAATAGTTGCATATTCACAGTTCCACTCGCTTTGCTATAAGCAATCGCATTCGTTAGTAAATTCATTAATAAACGCATCATCAATGTTTGATCGGCTTTAATAAATAGGTCTTTCTCTATATTAATTGTTATATCAATCGAAGCCTCTTGTACCATTAATGAGAGCTCTTCTACGACGATTTCCGTTAATTCACTCATATTGATACATTCAAATTGGAAAGTATTATGTTTTCCTTGGTCAGCTCTTGCTAATAATAAAAGTTGTGAGATTAGAGTGGATATTTTACGTGATTGCTTTAAAATTACTTCTAACGATTCTTCCATTTCTTTCGGATTATTCTTCTGCGATAAAGCGTATTCGCATTGTGAAATAATAACAGATGTTGGTGTTCTTAATTCATGAGATGCGTCAGATGTAAATTGTTTTTCACTTTCAAATGATGTCTCCAATCGCTCAAACATTTTGTCAAAGGTTTGTGCTAAATGATACATTTCGTCTTTCGGTGAACCTTGTAAATTAATTCTCTTCGAAAGGTCTTTACCATCACCAATTTTACTAGCTGAATCACTCATTTGTTGCACAGGTCGAAATGCCCTTTGCGTGATAAAATATCCTCCGAATGCCGCAATAAGAATAAGTAATGGGAATGAGATGATTGTTACCACGATAAGCGTATTCATCGTTGAGGATAATTGGTTCATAGTCATTATTCCACGAACCCAGACTTGCTCATCGCCGCCTGCATTATGGAGAAAATCATATACTATCCATTCTTTATTGCCGTCTTTAATGGTTTGTATTTCATCGGATTTAAGCGATATCTTTTTATTAAAGCTTGTTGGACTATGTCCTACTAACAGCTCACCTTGTTTACTATAAATACTAATATTTACTCCATCTTCTAAGGTTTCAAAATCATCGTCAATCTTTAACTGCCCATGCTTATATTTGATATCTTCCATGCTTTCTTTTACTGTGCTCTTTAATTGATCTTTCATATTAAAAAGCAAAACTTTATCTGAAGAAGTTAAAATAAAAGCTAACACGAGTGCCATAATAATTACAATTAGCCCCGTATACCACAGGGTTACTCTCATTTTTATTGATAGTCTTTTCATGATTCTACTCGCAATACGTAACCAGTTCCTCGTACTGTATGAATTAACTTCGTTTCAAACTGGCTATCAATTTTTTTGCGAAGATAGCGGACGTAAACATCAATAATATTTGAGCCACCTTCATAGTCGTAATTCCACACATGTTGCTCAATTTTATCTCGTGTCAGCACAACTTCTTTATTACGAATCATATATTCTAAAATAGCAAATTCCTTACTGGAAAGAGTGATAACTTGGTCTCCTCGTGTTACTTTATGCATATTGCAATCTACCACTAGGTCAGCGATTTCAAACACATTAGATGTATTTCCTGTTTTTCTTCGCATTAACACTCGAATTCTTGCTAACAGTTCGTCAAAAGCAAACGGCTTTACTAAATAATCATCCGCACCTAAGTCGAGTCCTGTTACACGATCATCAATTGTATCTTTAGCTGTAAGAAGCAAGACAGGAGTTGTATTATTGTCCGCGCGTAATCTTTGTAATACTTGTAAACCATCTATTCCTGGAATCATAATGTCAAGCACAATCAAATCGTAGGTAGCCATGTTTATATAATCCAAGGCATCTTCTCCATTCCCACATGCATCGACACTATAATGTTCTGCATTTAATCGTTTTACCAATATATTTTGTAAGTCTTGTTCATCTTCGACAATAAGAACTCGCATTAACATTCTCCTTTTCTTCTTATTAATATGTATCACTATAATTCAAAAACATTAAAGCAAGATTAGAAACGATTTAATTATATCATTTTATCCAGCATTAACGGGCAGTAAGACTCCTCCTTCAAAATTCGGCGAATGCGAGGGAGTTAGGGGAAGTCGGGCTACCCGTAAAAGTCTTCACTTTATTTTTTTATACATTAATCTTCCTTTAATGTTTGTTCAGTAATATAAAGGCAAGGATAAGGTGCACATGTAAAGGGAGGAAAACAGAATGCGAAAATGGATGCTGATTGGAGCGATATCTTGTGTATTGTTAACAGCTTGTTCTACTCAAGCTGTTAACAATACAGAAGTGCAACAACTGAAAGTGGAAAATGATAAATTACAAAAAGAAGTTGCTCAACTACAACAAGAACCAAACAAAACAGAGCCTGCTACGAATGATACGAAGCAAACACAAGATTTCAAAAACGAAGTTACATCTATTGTAGAAAAGGCAAATAACACGAAACCAGTTGGAGCAAAAGAAGATAACTTAAATATGTACTTGGCAACAAAAAAAGAAATTGACCAATTGGATGACAAGATAGATCTATCTGATAATCAGCTAGAAGCAGATTATCACGCTGGAACGATAACTGTTGAACAATATCAAACGCAAGAAAAAGAACACGATATACTGGAAGATCAATTAGAGCAAGCAGAAAATGCGCTTGAAGCAAGATTTGGAATAGAGGAGTAATCATTAAGGAGTGGATGAAAATGTTAAAGCATAAAAAGAAAATAATTATAAGTGTAATTGCTATTTTAGTAAGTGGTATTGCTATTGTTGGTGGATATTATGGTATGGGCTACAATTATGCAAAAAAGAATGAAAACTACACAGAGAAACAAGTTCGTGAAATTTCTTTAGCTCATACAAATGGAGAAATTATTAATGTGAAAAAAGAATTCGAATTAGAAGATGACAACTTAGCACAATCAAAATTTGAATATGAAGTGGAAATTAAGACACCTGATAATCTGTTAAATATTTTAAAGGTTAGTGCTAGAACGGGTACAATAGAAATCGATAATGAAGATTGAAAAAATATCGACAAATAAAATATTACGTACTTGATTTTTGTTATCGATAGCGAAGAAAAAGACGGTTCTCTAATTTTACAAGGGAATCGTCTTTTTTTTGTTCTATGGATCTATGCATTTTTTATACTTTCCTATCCTGGTGCGGTTTTAGGGTTCTTGTCTCTTATTGGATTAACTGAAAAACTGTATAAAACCTTGTATACCCTTAGTGTGGTTTTTTCCGAAATACTGGCGGTACCCCGTCGCTATCAATCAAAGCTCATACAACGTCAATTATATTAGGGGGTGTTTCAGTTCTCGTTTTATCTTTTTACAATGATGAATATGAAATAATGACTTCCACTTATAAGAATGTGAAGAAGTGTTGATGCCAGTTGGAACTGTGGTAAAGGTTGAGGGTGGAATCTAAGGGAATATTAGAGATGTGCATGAAAGGTTATTAATCCATCTTCTATAAAATCGTGGGATTATATATGCACTTATTATCCTGGAGATTTTAAAATAAAACCTATCTAATTATAGAAGTGATTTGAACGTAAGGAAATTGTAAGAAATGGATAAGAAAAAAGAAATTTTTATTGTGTAGGATACAAATATAGAGAAGCGTAAAAGAGGGAGGGTAAATAGGATACATTTATACGAAAAACAAACTAGTAATAAGAGCATTCTATTGGTGGCAATTACTGAAAGAACAGAATACTCACTACAGTTCCTACAGGAAAGGGAAGAATCAATGGATATGGTCTAGGAATCTATGAAATTATATTTCCTAACGGTGTCCCGATATGGGAACATACAGATGTTATTCTAGGATTTGATACTTTTGCTGGAGGGGCATATGTTGACGGCAATTTGAACAGTATGGGTAGAGCCGAGAATACTGGTCTTTTTAAAAGTATTTTACTTGTTGAATATAGACAGTAGGGATAAAGCCAGAATAGTAGTTTATGTGATGTTTGTAATTGAACAAATAAAAGATGAAATCGATCATTTATCTAAGGAGGAATTTTTCTTATGGAAAATAAATTATCTGGAGTGTTAGCCGCTACCTTAGCTCTAACGATGAGTCTACCAACAGGAGCGATAGCGTCTTCTAGCAGTAAGACTCCGGTTGTATCTAGCCAAGAAGTTGCTAGCAAAGATTTGGAGAAGATTGCTGCAGAGAACGCTGCACTGCTCACGAAGTCCTATGAGACGACTAGTGTACAGTATGCGCTGATTGATAATGGTAAACTTATTTTGTCGGGGCAGACAGGTAAGAACGACATAGAAGGGAAAGAGCCACTAACCAAAGATACTCTATACGGAATTGGTTCAACCAGTAAAGTATATACAGCTGCGGCTGTTATGAAACTGGTAGACGAAGGAAAAGTTGATTTGGATGCTCCTGTTGCCCGCTATATTCCTGATTTTAAAATGAAAGATAAACGATATAAGCGTATTACACCGCGTATGCTGTTGAATCACTCCTCGGGTTTGCAAGGTTCGACGTTCAATAATGCATTTTTATTTAAAGATAATGATGCTTACGCCCATGATATATTATTGCAACAATTGTCCAACCAAAACTTGAAGGCAGACCCTGGTGCGTTCTCAGTATACTGTAATGACGGTTTTACACTGGCTGAGATCTTGGTAGAAAGAGTCAGCGGTATGAGTTTTACTGAATTTCTACATCAAAAGTTTACAGAGCCATTAAAACTGAATCATACGATAACATCGCAAGACAAATGGGAAGACGAAAAGCGGGCTGGACTGTATTCTCCGACATACCAGGGACAGCTACCAAGTGAAATGGTGAATCTAATTGGTACGGGAGGAATCTCTTCTACTGCAGAAGATGTGGTGCGATTCTCACAAATATTTATGGGACAGGGAAAAGAAATTCTCTCTAATAAAGCAGTCAAGGCGATGGAACAAGAAGAATATAAAAAAGGAATGTGGCCGGGAGATAGCGGAAATGTGTTCAACTATGGACTTGGCTGGGATAGTGTGAAACTATACCCATTCAGTGAATATGGGATAAAAGCGTTGACTAAGGGTGGGGATACGATACTGCAACATGCTACATTGGTCGTGCTTCCAGAACAGAAGATGGCAGCAGCTGTATTGTCCTCCGGCGGCAGCAGCATGACAAATCAACTGTTGGCAAATAAATTACTGCTAGCTAGGCTTAAAGAGAAAGGGACAATTAAGGATATAAAGCCAGATAAATCCTTCGGAAAGCCCGTCAAGGCTAAAGTGCCTCAAGACGTGGTAAAAAAAGCAGGGTTTTATGGAAATAGCTATAGCCATTTCAAAATAGAAATTACGAAGAAGGGAGAACTGGTTTTACCAACTAAACCGGAAGAAAAATATGTATATACGGCGGATGGAAGCTTTATAAATGAGAAGGGTACTTCCAAGCTTAACTTCGTCACAGAGAAGAATGGAAAAGTTTATTTGAGAGAGAGCACATATGAATTATCACCGGGATTGGGGCAAAATGTGCTGACTCACTATTTAGCCCAGAAATTAGAAAACAATGTGTTACCGAAGAAAACAGCTGCTGCATGGGCGAAGCGCGAGGGTGGCAAGTTCTATCTCGTTAACGAAAAATTTAATTCTATGAACTATCTAGGACAACTAATGCCTCTTAACACACAAATTACGATCAAGGATGGATATTGGGACGGCAAAAAAATTACAGGTCCGAATACGGCGACGCATCAAATTCAAATTCCTGTGATGAATGGGCGGGATACAAAGGAAGCCCATTTCTATACAGAGGATGGTACTGAATATATGGAGATGTCCAGCTTTTTATACGTCAGTGAATCTAACGTAAAACCCCTTGATACAGGTCGATTATCAAAAGTTACATTGCAAAAAAATGGGCATGCGAAATGGTTTACGGTCCCGCAAGAGGCAGCAGGGAAAACGATGAATGTGGAGTTGCCATCAGGAAGTTCATTCGCGGTGTATGATGAGAATGGAGTATGCGTCAATTTTACCGTCGTTAGTGATAATAACAAAGTGAAACTACCAGAGAATGGAACGGTTGTATTTGCTGGCGCACCGAACTCCGAATTTACAGTCGCATTGAACTAGCTACAACTCGGGATAGACTTCAATAAAACAGTGCGACATGGAAAAGATATTTTATTTGTATCTTAAGTATTACCTTATTACAATTAAATTCTTAGCTTAATAGCAATGGGATAGCACCACATGCCTATCAGCCTAAGAAAATAAATCAACCCCATGTCCATCAAGCTAGTAAAAATAAATACCCAAAATATAGTAAAATTGACATCTCCAGAGTAAAAATGTAAAAAATTATTGTTTAGGGGCAACATAAAACCTTAGTTTGATAACGATATGGCGCTACTCATAAAAAAGAAATAGGAGAGAATATCCTATTTCTTTTTATTGATATAATAAAATGTAATGAATAGATCCAAAGTAATGATAATAATTAGAAGTAACAAGTGTATAAGTGCATCAGTTTTTCCGTTTAGTAAAGACTTTACAAAGAAATCCCATTCTGTTTCATAGGGAGGTTCTACCCAATTTCGTTGCAGACCTAATACCATTCCATTTATAAAATAGACAATACTTAATAGAATCCTTCCAACAAATAAGGCAGCTGTTTTTATATTCCAATCCTTTATCTTGATTACATAAAGGATTGGAAATAGTATCACTATCCAAAAAACAATAATAAAGACTGTATTTCCCATTCTCTCCTCCTAACAAAATGATTGTATTTTTAATCTTGGTAAATTCTTAGGTTGGAGGTATGTTTCATTGTTACTGGTTAAAAACAAGGACCGTAATTCCGGCTCCTTTTCTATCCCGCAAAATAAAGGTTTGTTTTATCTCTCCGTCTCAAAAAACTCAATCCACTCTCCATCAGGACCAGCGAAGAATATGTAACGTGTTCCATCTGGTAATGTTTCGACTTCTTCTCCTAGTAAAAAGGTTACTGTGTGTTTCTTTAGTCTTGTGATTTCTTCTTCTAATGAATCTACCTTAAAGCAAATGTGATGTACTTTTCCTTCTGCCGGAAGAGAAGAATTGTAGCCTTCAATTAATTCAAGTATCGTTTCCTTCGATTCTTCTACACCTAAAAAAGCGAGTTTTAAGTCTGGGTTTGGGTGTCCCATTCGCTTAATGAGCTGTAAGCCAACTACTTTTTCATAAAAAGTAATAGATGTTTCTAAGTTTGCAACCATAAGTCCTACGTGTTCAATTCTTCTAACTGGCATGTAGATTCCTTCTTTCTGAAAATTATATACAATATATTATTGAAAATTAAGAAAATAAGCAAGATAAAAACCTTACAAATTTAAGCGTGTTGTATGGTATAGTGAGAAAGTATGTTTGGGGAGAAGGAAGGAGATTATACGATGAATATACCTACTCAAACTCCTTCATTATCGGAAACGATGAAAGAGTGGCATTATGCATTAGCATATGAAATTAAACATTGGAAAACGATAGGTGGTAGTAAAATTTCTATCATGAACGGTCGTTTTTTATATACAGATTATGAGAATACAGTGTATGTATTTCAGCTTATTTCGGAAGTAAGTTTACCTGAAGGTTCACCAATTCGAATTGAGTTCGATGGTGAGGAAGCGACAGGAGAAGTATTATCTGTACATGGATTAGAAATAGAATTGAAATTAAATGATTATATACAAGGTGAAATAAGAGAAGCGGTTTTATACAGTGAACCGTGGCAACTTTTAGAGCAACTGCAAGAGCGATTGAAAGAAGCACGTAAAGATAAGCTAAAACGTAATCGTATAAAGCGTCTCGTGGATGGGACGAGCAGTCCGAAGCATATTGAGAAGATGAAAAATCCGAAAAATGAACTAGCATATCGTTCGTTTTACAATCCGACAACGTACGTATGGGGACCGCCTGGAACAGGGAAGTCGTACAATTTATCACGTATTATTTCGGCTCATTACCAAAAAGGAAAATCGGTACTTGTGTTAGCTCATAGTAATGCGGCAGTGGACGTATTAATGAGCGAAGTAACGAAACAAATTGAGAAGAAAAAGAAATGGACACCTGGCGAAATTGTTCGTTACGGTTATAGTCAACATGAACATATACGAAATCATGAAACATTACTTACGTCGAAGCTAGTTGAAACGACGAACGGATCTTGGGGAGAAGAAAGACTCTATTTAGAAGAAACACGACAAGATCTTCGTGAAAAGATTTTATCATATAAAGCGACTTCTGCTGATAAGAAGCGTATACAAGAGATTGAAAGTGATCTTCGAAAGCAAAAAGCGAAAATTAAAGAAGTAGAAAAAGAATATATTGAAAATGCGAAAGTAATTGGTGCAACTCTATCAAAATGTGCAATTGATGCGCTAATTTATGAGCGTACATTTGATTTAGTTGTCGTAGATGAAGTGAGTATGGCGTTCGTTCCGCAAATCGCATTAGCTGCTTCACTTGGAAAACGTATCGTTGTTTGTGGCGACTTTTTACAATTACCTCCAATTGCGATGGCGAACCATGAACTTGTTCGCAAATGGCTTGGGGAAGATATGTTTTACCATGCTGGGATTGTTGAGTCTGTTAATAAATCAGAAGCACATCCGAACCTATTTATGTTGCAGGAACAAAGACGTATGCATGCGGATATATCGAAGTTTACGAATTCGTTTATTTATAAAAATAGAGTATACGATCATCCTTCTGTTTCAGAGCGTAAAGAACTTGCGCAATTGCAGCCGTTCGCAAATGAAGCGAGTGTTTTATTTGATACGAGCCAAATGGGAGCTTTTTCGTTAAAAGATGCGGCTTCTGGTTCACGTTTTAACATTATGTCTGGTTTAGTAGCGATGCAAATGATGTTAATCGGATTGTTAGACGGTGTTCAGTCGATTGGTGTTGTGACACCTTACAGGGCGCAGTCACGCTTTTTATCAACGTGTATTAGAGAAATGTTGCAGAGAACGAAATATCAAAACATACCAGTTTTAGCGGCGACAGTTCATAAGTTCCAAGGTTCTGAAAGAGATATGATGATCTTTGATACGGTTGACAGTTATCCGCAAGAACGACCTGGCGTATTATTCTTTGATCACAAAAACCATCGCCTCGTCAATGTAGCAGTGACAAGAGCGAGAGGGAAGTTCATTCAATTATCAGATTGCCATTATATGCGTAAAAACCTTTCGAGAAAACAAGCGTTATCACAATTAACAGCTCATATAGAACGTCATGGAGATGTGTATGATCGCACGACATCAAGACAATTGTGGGAACGGAAAATTTCGAAACGTTTACGCTGGTTTATGGAAATGAATCTTGAAGAGCCGAAAGGGTTATTAAAAGATATTTTAGCCGCAAAACGAAAAATTATTATTTCACTTCCAAGTACAAAACAAGTGGATAAGCGAGTATGGCAAGCGTTAATGCGTACAAATGCACAGATAACAGTTTATAGTGATGGACCAGTTCCACTGAAAAATGTAAAGTTACAAAGACAAAATAAAGCACTCCCGTTTATCGTAATTGATGATGAAATCTTCTGGGCAGGCGCACCGCTTACATCTCAAATGATGTTTGAAGGTAGTACAGAATTTCCGTACGTATGTGCCAGACTGCAAGCGCCAGAAACAATTAGTGTATTAAAAGGATTTTTAGATATTCGGTAAATTCGGATAGGAATTCCTTGACTTTTATTTGGAATGAACTTAGAATGAATGTAATTTAATATAATTTTATGAAAATTCTTATCACGAGAGGTGGAGGGACTGGCCCTATGATACCTCGGCAGCGGATTCGTTATGAATACTGTGCCAATTCCAGCAAGGTAACTTGAAAGATAAGAAAGAAGCTCATTTTGATTGTATATACAGAAGCCTCTTTCTATCTTTTAGAAAGAGGCTTTTTTACGTGAAAATAAAAGGAGGAAGAACAATGGGAGCGACAGGAGTAACGTCACAAAGAAAAACAATTGACGAGAGTATCGAAAGAAATAAGGAAAAGTACATAGAAACAAGTCATGATATTCATGCGAATCCGGAGATTGGAAACCAAGAGTTTTACGCATCCAGAACGTTAAGCTTATTACTAGGTAGTGCAGGATTTCAGCTGCAACACAATATAGCTGGACATGAAACAGGTTTTATCGCGCGAAAAAGTTCAGGAAAACAAGGACCAGTCATTGCATTTTTAGCGGAGTATGACGCTTTACCAGGACTAGGTCATGCGTGTGGTCACAATTTAATTGGCACAATTAGCGTTGCAGCAGCAATCGCATTATCAGAAACGCTTGAAGAAATTGGCGGGGAAGTTGTCGTGTTTGGTACACCAGCAGAAGAAGGCGGGCCAAATGGTAGCGCGAAATCAAGTTATGTAAAGGCAGGTTTATTTAAAGACATTGATGCGGCGCTTATGATTCATCCGAGCGCAAAGACAGCGACAACGAGTCCTTCATTAGCAGTCGATCCACTTGATTTTCATTTTTACGGAAAAACAGCTCACGCTGCAGCCTCACCAGAAGAAGGGATTAATGCATTAGATGCGGTTATTCAGCTTTATAACAGTATTAACGCACTTCGCCAACAACTTCCGTCAGACGTGAAAATTCATGGCGTTATTACAGAAGGCGGAAAAGCACCTAACATTATTCCTGACTACGCCGCGGCAAGGTTCTTCATCCGCGCAGCAACGCGAAAAAGATGTGCAGAAGTAACAGAAAAAGTAAGAAACATTGCTGAGGGAGCAGCGTTAGCAACAGGTGCAAAAGTAAAAATTCATCAATTCCAAAATGAAATCGATGAATTACTCGTAACAAAAACATATAACGATATCGTAGCGGAAGAATTAGAACTATTAGGTGAAGAGGTAAATCGTAAAGAAAGAGTAGGGATCGGTTCAACCGACGCAGGAAACGTAAGTCAAGTCGTACCGACAATTCATCCGTACATTAAAATCGGACCAGATGACTTAATTGCACATACGAATGAATTTAGAGAAGCAGCACGTTCAGAACTTGGAGATAAAGCATTAATTACATCGGCAAAAGCATTAGCAAATACGGCGTATCGATTAATTACGGAAGAAGGGTTGTTAGAGAAGGTGAAGGAGGAGTTTAGAGAGGCACAGAGGAATCAGGGGTAAGGCACTTTTTCGAATATAAATCTAATTCATATGCAGAAATAATAGAAAAGAACATTGAAAAAAATCAATGTTCTTTTCTATTTATGAATCATTTGTTTCTTCATTAATTTTGAGGATGAATTTCTTTAGTGATATCTTGGATCTAGTCTAGTCTAGTTTAATAGTAACGGTGATCTGTGAGTTCGAATTGCATTAAAGGATAATAACTAGAGAATGTGTTGTAATTAAAATTTATATTTCTATATTAATTTGTAAAATAAATTCACTTTATGTTATTATATTTCCCTTGGACTGACAGTTTATAAAATGTATAGTGAATATTTGAAAAGTTGAAATAGGGGATGTATTACGTTGAAATGGTTATCTTGGGACAGAAATTTAAAAACTAGATTGATTGGCGAAACTATGTTCAATACATTGTTTTGGATGTATTTTCCGTTTATGGCAATATACTATAGCGATGCTTTTGGTAAAGCAATTGGCGGAATTTTAATGGCAATTATACCTCTTGTAGGCATAATAGGTAATTTGTTAGGTGGATATTTAGCTGATCGATTAGGGCGTCGACCTGTCATGCTATTAGGCACAATCATACAAGTAGCAATGTTTGCAGTTTTTGCTTTATCTCATTCACATTGGATTAATTATTTAGCCTATATCGGTATTGGAATTAGCGGGGCAATATACAGTCCAGCAAGTTCTGCAATGATAGCTGATATAGTGCCAGAAAAGGATAGAAGGGTGGTCTTTGCCACTTTTGTTACAGCAAATAATATTGGTGCTGTATTTGGACCAGTGTTAGGTTCATTTTTCTTCTTTCATTATCGAAGTGAATTGTTATGGACTTGTACAATTGTTACATTTATTTATTTTATAGCAATCTATTTCATAATTAGAGAAACGCTGCCCGAAGCTTCTAAAAATGATGGAGATAACAATCCAATATCAAAAATCTTTAAAGAACAATGGAATAATTATATGAAAATTTTTAGTGATAAAATTTTCTCTCTTTACATATTTGCGGGAGTTTTGATTATGATAGCTTTCATGCAGCTAGATCTTTATCTTGCATTATATGTAAAGGAATTTGTACCAACTCAATCTCTTTTCTCATGGAATATTGGTTCATTCTCTTTGAGTAATACTGAAATTTTCGGATGGATGATGGGGTTAAATGGCATTTTGTTTGTTTTATGTTCTTTACCTGTTGCAAAATATTTTGAGAATTGGAGCGACCGAAACGTTTTAATTGTCTCTAATATATTATTTGGAATGGGTATGTTTCTAATAGGGTTAACAACGAATATATGGCTACTATTTGGCTTTATGGCAATATTAACTATTGGGGAATTGATTCGTTCGCCAGTTGTACATAGTTTTGTCAGTAAATATGCACCTGAAAATTCTAGAGGACAGTATATGGCAGCATCTAATTTGCAATTTACCATTGGGCGTTTTATTGCACCAATAATGATTGTATTTTCTACATGGCTATCTCCAATTGTTGTGTTCGGAATTATATTGCTTTGTACCCTTGTTAGTGCAGTTTTCTATGTGAAAGTATTTCGTATGATTTCAAATACAAACATGCATAATTCTACAAAATAGCCCTGTTATGCAGGGCATTTTGTAATTTAATAACTTAAAAGTTCTGTTAAGAGAAGAATATATTAATCAAAAAAAATTGATTAATTAGTTGCATAAAGAGCTAAACTACATATATACTATAAATATCAAAAAAAATTGATGAAGGGAGAGTGAACTAAAATGGCACAAGATTTTCAGCTCTATGAGAAAAAATTTAAAGCGTTGGCGGATCAGAAACGTTTAGAAATTATGTATGAGCTTTGTCAGCGAGGTCAGACGTGTGTATGTGATTTAACTGAAGTTTTTGAAATGACGCAATCCAAGTTGTCCTATCATTTAAAAATCTTATTAGATGCAGGTTTAATTGTAAAAGAAACAAAAGGTACGTGGAGTTATTATGATTTAAATGATGCGGAAGTAAATAATTTATTATCAGAAGAATTATGCTGTATCTTTAGAAAAACAGGCAAAGGTAGCTGCTGTTAAAATTTTATTCTATTAATCAAAAAAAATTGATTAATTACATATAAAAGAGAGAAATTATCTATGAAATATATTTTGGTTTTTCATAGAAGAAGGGGGATAAAATGAAACGTTTATCTTTTCTAGATCGATATTTAACACTATGGATTTTTCTAGCTATGGCAGTTGGAATTGGTTTAGGGTTTGTGTTTCCTAGTGTAGTAGATGGACTGAATACATTACAAGTTGGAACGACGTCTATTCCGCTTGCTGCTGGTTTAATTGTCATGATGTATCCACCATTAGCAAAGGTTCGTTACGAGGAAATGGGCCGAGTATTTAAAGACGTAAAAGTATTGGTTTTATCTTTAGTACAAAACTGGATTATCGGACCTGTACTTATGTTTGTTTTAGCAATTATTTTTCTTCCTGATAAGCCAGAATACATGGTCGGGCTCATTATGATTGGTTTAGCACGCTGTATTGCCATGGTAATCGTTTGGAACGATCTTGCAGATGGGGATAAAGAGTATGCAGCAGGTTTAGTGGCTTTTAACTCAGTATTCCAAATGCTATTCTTCTCCGTTTATGCATACGTGTTTGTAACAGTCATTCCAGAATGGTTAGGAATTGAAGGGGCTATTGTCGATATTACAATGGTAGAAGTAGCGAAATCCGTGTTTATCTATTTGGGAATTCCTTTTATAGCAGGTATGTTGACGCGATTTGTACTCGTTAAGTTAAAAGGTAGACAGTGGTATGAAAAGGTGTTTATACCGAAGATTAGTCCACTTACATTACTTGCATTACTATTTACAATCATCGTTATGTTCTCTTTAAAAGGGGAAATGATTGTTAGCGTACCATTAGATGTAGTAAGAATAGCGATTCCGTTATTAATCTATTTTATTGTAATGTTTTTTGTTTCTTTCTTTATGGGAAGAAAAATTGGTGCAAACTATCCGGTGACGACAACGTTAGCATTTACAGCAGGTAGTAATAACTTTGAGTTAGCGATTGCTGTAGCAGTTGGTGTGTTTGGTATTCATTCGGGCGCAGCATTTGCAGCTGTTATCGGACCGTTAGTGGAAGTACCTGTAATGATTGCACTTGTAAACGTCGCTTTTTGGTTTAAGCGTAAATATTTTAATAATCAACCAGTATAATTAAAAACAAAGGCGGAAAACAACATGGAAAATAAAAAGACACTTTATTTCTTATGCACAGGAAATTCATGCCGAAGCCAAATGGCAGAAGCATGGGGCAAACAATATGTAGGGGATAAGTGGAATGTATATTCTGCAGGTATTGAAGCACATGGAGTAAATCCAAATGCTATTAAAGCGATGAAAGAAGTTAATATTGACATAACGAATCAAACATCAGATATAATTGATGTAAATATTTTAAATAACGCTGATTTAGTTGTTACCCTTTGTAGTCATGCGGATTCGGTTTGTCCTTCGACACCTCCGCACGTAAATCGTGTTCACTGGGGATTTGATGACCCGGCAGGAAAAGGGTGGTCTGAATTTCAACGTGTTCGCGATGAAATTGGAAAACGTATAAAGAGATTTTCTGAAACAGGGGAGTAAATAAAGGAAAGAGTCAATCTTCTATTGTATGATTGGCTCTTTTTTTATTGTACATAGTTATGACTGCATTGGTTCGCATAAATTACCGAAAAGCAGAGGATATTCTGTTGGGTTTATAAAGTTAGAAATGTATTTAATCATGTAGGTGTTCATAAATAATAAAGTCATATAAAAGATAATAAAGTTGCTTAGAATTAGAGGTGGTATGATGAATAATCACACTATCTTTCCCTTTTTATGTATAATTAAATAAAGGGATTTTTGGATATTGAAATAAAGGGTAGTATATTAGCGCAAGGGGGATAATGATGGATAAGTTGTTACAAGAAATCATAAATTGGTTAAAGATGAGAGATGAACAAATTGTTATCGGTATTTCAGGACATGGTGCAGCTGGAAAAACAACGTTTACTAATAGACTCGTAAACCTACTAAATCAAAATGAAGTAAATTATATTAATACAGATCCTTACATTGTTAGTTCGGATATCCGTAAGCATGCAGTGATTCACTATACATATCAAAAAGAAAATCATCGTTATAAAATGACAGCTTGTCATCCAGCTGCGCACCATTTGGCAGCTTTAGAAAGAGATATTCATATGGTTAGAGCTGGGATAGATTTTTATACGATAGATACGCATTATATGAAAAGCAAGTTGATTTCTTCGGAAAATAAAGTAACGATTGTGGAAGGAATGAGCGCCGCATTTATTAATCCTGATTTATTTGATTTGAAAATTTATTTTTATACAGATGGCGAAACGGAACTAATAAGAAGATCAAGCCGGGATATAGCTGAAAGGGGAGCCGATATAAATTATTTAAGGCAGTCTCATGAAGAACGCCGGCTTCAATATGAAGTATTTATGCATTCGTATAGTCAGCGTTTTGATATCATTATCAAAACCTCTGATGAAACAATATGTATAGAAAAAAATACATTTGAGTTTTATAAAGTTTAAATGAAAATCCTTAATTTGTTAATTGCATTATAACGGTTATTTTTTCTTATTTAGTACTTGTATTAAACAAATGTATTATTTAATCAATAATACATTCACTATGAAATAACTAGATTTTTAAAAAGATTTAGTAGCCTTCTTTCATCTACATAGATAGAAGGCTATTGTAATTTTGGCGACAAAATTACATAACTTTATTATTACTCCACAGTAGGATAGAATTCTTTATTTGAATACATTAGGTGTATCTTAAAAATCCTCACTTTAAAAGGTTTTTATTCGGAAGTACAAGAATGAATTTTTGCATGAAAGGGGAATAGGGTGAAACGTATAATAAGAAATGTAGTAATAAATTATTTTAAAGAAATTCATTCACTAATAGTGGAAGAAGAATTACATAAGAACAGTTGGCATACCGATCTACACTATAAAATTATCGTAAATGGAGATCGGTATTCCGCACGGTTTATCAATAGCGATCGAACAATCAATCCAGCTTTTGGGCCGTTATCAAATGAACAATTGAAAGAGCAAGTACGATTTACGTATTATTTACGAGAGCATGGAATCCCATTTATGCAGATTAAGGAGAATCAGGCGGGAGGGTCATTTACATTTGTTACTTGGAATGATGAACAGTACCGGTTTGTATTGTCTACTTGGATTGAAGGGGAGCATGTTACTCATTGTACAGAAACAATGGCAGAGATTTTTGGAAAGGAAGCAAGAAATATACATGATATTTCTAGTACATTTCAAAGCTCGACTTTTCAAAAGAAATCGCATTTAGATGGATATGGTGAGTTTATAAAGCTATTAGAAAATAAAGGTGGTACATGTAAGGAATTGCGGGGGTATATAGAGCTCGCTAAGTGTCATATAGAATGTGCACATACGAATAGTTTGGAGTTTATTGTACAAACTGATTTAAATCCTTTGAATGTTTTATGGGAATTAAGTCAAAAGGTAAAAGGAATTGTGGATTTTGAATCTATTAGTTATGTTGACCGCGTTGAAGGGTTAGCCTTTTTAGTAAAGTGGTATTCTCGAACAGAAGGAATACATTCGCATGAAGTATGTTCAAGTGTTGCTAGTTCATTTTTAGAAGGATATAAGGCTAATAATATTTTAACCTCAAACGATTATAAAAGACTGTCTTCATTATTATGGTTATCTGGTAGTTTGAATTGGAATTTTGTGAAGAAAACGCTAAATGTATTAGAAGATGCGGGGCAGCTAGAGGAACATTTTGAAGTTTATAGAGTGAGAGGAGAAAGACTATCTTCATTGTTAATTTGTAGATAACATTTATTGTCCTAATTTACGATTCAAAAAAGAAACAATATGGGGTGTCCGAAAATGAAAATACAAATTGTATTGTTTGATGGCTTCGGAGAACTTGTCTCTTTCGCGCCGTTTGAAGTACTGAAAAGAGCAATAGAAGAAGGGGCTCCGTTTACAGTTGAACTCGTATCAAGTGAACGAAAACAAGAAGTTACTACCTCGTTTGGAGTTACGGTTACACTACATGATTTTTTACGAATGGATAATCGCCCAGATTTGTTAATTGTACCTGGTGGTGGCTGGAATCATAAAGCTGAACATGGGGCACGAAAGCAAGCAGAGCTTGGAACACTGACAGAAACGATTAGAGAGATGCATAATGAAGGAACGATTGTTGCGGGAGTTTGTACAGGAGGTATGCTACTAGCAGCCTCAGGTATATTGAATGGTAAAAAGGCGACGATGCACCATTTGGCACAGGGTGAAATGAGTAAATATGGGGCAGAACTTCTTCATTACCGAATTGTAGATCAAGGCGATATTATTACTGCAAGAGGAGTTACTTCAGGAACTGATTTAGCTCTTTGGATTACGGAAAAGTTCGCAAGTTCTAAAATTGCAGCTGCTGTTGAATATAGAATGGAATATGAGAGGCGAGGTGTTGTTTGGAAGTAATTTAATTATATTTTTTGCTGCAGAGCGTATCAAATATTGTAAAAGAGAAAGAGCCAACTCATACGAGTAGGTTCTTTCATTTATATACTATATTGCTTATTTTTTCACAGTAATATCTTTTTCAAAAAATCATAAAATAGATAATATATTTTGTTCCACATTGATAATTATTTTCATTATATATTTATAAATTAGTAAAATTTAGTTTACAAATTTTCATATAGCTTATATAATTTGACTCATATAAAAAAGTTTCCTTAAGGAAACTTAAGCGCGGGTTTACATTCGCTTTATATTTTTTTGCTTAAAAGTTTCCTTTGCGCAAAATAATTATATACACGAAAAAAAGAAAGGGGAATGCATAAAAAATGGGTGAGGCTATAATTGTTAAAGATTTGTTTGTATCGTATCAAGGGAATCAAGTAGTTCAAAATGTCTCCTTCGATATTGAAAAAGGGAAGCTCGTTGGAATTATTGGTCCAAATGGAGCGGGGAAATCTACTTTAATGAAAGCTGTATTAGATTTAATCCCAAATGATAAGGGATATGTCCAAATTCTTGGAGAGGATATTCGAAGCGTTAGAAAGAGTGTTGCATATGTACCGCAAAGAAGTGATATAGATTGGGACTTTCCGATTACAGTTTTAGATGTCGTGCTAATTGGAACGTATCCATCTTTAGGTATGATGAAAAGACCGAAGAAAGAGCATCGGGATTGGGCGTTTGATTGCTTAAAAAAAGTCGGAATGGAAGAGTTTAAAAATCGCCAAATCGGTGAGTTGTCAGGTGGACAACAACAACGTGTCTTTTTGGCGAGAGCTTTAGCGCAAAAGGCGGAAATATTCTTCTTAGATGAGCCGTTTGTCGGAATTGATGTAACAAGTGAAGAGACAATCATTAAAATTCTTAGGGAACTACGTAAAGAAGGAAAAACGATTGTCGTTGTCCATCATGATTTAAGTAAAGCAGAATCGTATTTTGATAAATTACTATTAATGAATAAAAGCTTAATTCATTACGGAGAAGTACGCCAAGTATTAGAACCAACTGTTATGTCAAAAGCGTATGTGAATCAAGGAATATTGTTTAATAATGCAGCGGAGGTACATTCATCATGAAGATTGTAGAATTTATAGATGCATTAACGCAGTATAGTTTTCTGCAGAAGGCGTTATTAACTTCCGTTATGGTAGGAATTATCTGTGGTGTCATTGGATGTTTTATTATTTTACGAGGTATGGCATTAATGGGTGATGCCATTTCACATGCTGTTCTTCCAGGAGTAGCGCTTTCTTATATGATTGGAATGAACTATTTTATAGGAGCGGTTTTAACAGGTGTTATTACTGCAGTAGGAATCGGATTTGTAAGTCAAAATAGTCGTATTAAACATGATATGGCGATAGGAATTATGTTTACATCTGTTTTCGCTGTAGGGATTATTTTAATTACCTTTATGAAGAGTAGTTCTGATTTGTATCATATTTTATTCGGGAATGTCTTATCGGTTCGTTCTTCTGATATGTGGATGACACTGATTATTGGAGTGGTCATTATTGGTCTTGTAATGTTGTTTTACAAAGAATTACTCGTATCCACGTTTGATCCAACGATGGCGCAAAGCTATGGATTACCGAATAAATGGATTCATTATGGCTTAATGATTCTCCTTACAATGGTTACAGTAGCTTCACTTCAAACTGTTGGAATTATTCTAGTCGTTGCGATGCTTATTACACCAGCGGCTACAGCGTATTTATTAACAAACCGTTTATGGGTCATGATTTATTTAGCAGCAGGCATTGGTGCGCTTTCATCTGTAGTAGGGTTATATTTTAGTTTCTCTTATAATCTTGCTTCAGGTGCAACAATTGTTCTTGTCGCAACATTCTTGTTCGGATTGGCATTCTTTTTCTCACCGTCACAAGGTTTGTTTTGGAGAGCTATCAAAATTAGAAAAAATAGAGCAGAGTTGTCATAATTGATTGGAGGATAATGATGAAATTTAAAAATGTTGTATTATCGGTAATTTGTATTTTTGTATTTGCATTAACAGCGTGTTCGAGTAACACAAATGGAAAAGAAGAGGGTAATGGAAAATTAAAAGTTGTAACTACATACTCCATTATATATGATATGGTGAAGCAAATTGGTGGAGATAAAGTTGAGATTCATAGTCTTGTTCCAATCGGAGCTAACCCGCATGAATATGATCCACTACCAAAAGATGTTATGAAAATGACAGATGCAGATATGGTATTTTACAATGGGCTAAACCTAGAAGAAGGTGGAGCGTGGTTTAAAAAGCTATTAAAAACGGCAAATAAATCAGCGAAAGATGCACCGGTTTATAAAGTAAGTGAAGGTGTAGAAGCTATTTACTTAGAAACAAAAGGATTAGAAAAAGAACCAGACCCACATGCTTGGATGAATATTAAAAATGGTATTTTATACGCTGAAAATGTGAAGCAGGCATTAATTAAAGAAGATCCTAAAAATAAAGAGTTCTATACTAAAAATGCTGATGAGTATGTAGCAGAACTTCAAAAGTTACACGATGAGACAGTAAACAGAATTCATCAAATTCCTGAAGAAAAACGTTTCTTAATCTCTAGCGAAGGTGCTTTTAAATACTTTGGAAAAGCATATGACATTAAGACGGGATACATTTGGGAAATTAACTCAGAGAATCAAGGTACGCCAGATCAAATTAGAGATGTTGTAAGTTTAATTCAAACAAACAAAGTGCCAGCTTTATTTGTTGAAACAAGTGTAGATCGACGTAGTATGGAAACTGTTTCAAAAGAAACAAACGTGCCAATTGCAGGGACAATTTTTACAGACTCACTAGGTAAATCAGGTGAGGATGGAGATACTTACTTAAAAATGATGAAATGGAATATAGATACCATTATTAATGGGCTACAAAAGTAGGATTTATCTGTTTTTCAATGTAGCGTAACTATTGAATTTTTATAAAATAAGAGATGAAAGAGCTAGCTCATATGAGTTGGCTCTTTTATTTATCCCAATATTTGCGGGCGGATAAGATTTCCTCCTTAAAAATTCAGCGAATGGGAGGGAGGGCTGCCCGTAAAATCCCACTGAATATGTACTAATAATCAGTGGGGGTGACAAAACTTCTACTAATTAAAGTTTCATTTTATAATTTTTACTTTATTAAAAGTAGATTTGTTAGAAAGGATAATCATTTATTGATATAATGAATGGATGCGAAGCAGGAAATAGATAGAAAGATACTGCTAGTAATTTATACTTAAAATGTAGGGAGATTGAACAGAGTTATGGGGACAGAAAAAGAAATTAGTTCCGCTAAATTAATATGGAAGATGACGCGCCCACATACATTAACGGCGACGTTTTCTCCTGTAATTTTAGGGACAGTGGCATCACTTTATGTTGCCAAAATTGATTGGCTGTTATTTATTGCGATGATGGTTGCATGTTTAGCATTGCAAATAGCAACTAACTTATTTAATGAGTACTATGATTTTAAACGTGGATTAGATACCGCTGAATCCGTTGGCATCGGTGGCGGAATTGTCCGTCATGGATTGAAGCCAAAAAATGTGTTAACAGTTGCACTTTTATTATATGTCGTAGCAGCTTTTATTGGCATTTATATTTGTATGAATAGTAGTTGGTGGTTAGTGGTTATTGGTTTAATTGGAATGGCGGTTGGCTATTTATATACAGGTGGTCCATTACCAATTGCGTACACTCCGTTTGGAGAATTAGTTTCTGGATTGTTAATGGGGACATGTTTTGTACTTATTGCTTTCTTTATTCAAACAAATACGATAACGATTGAAAGTGTATTGATTTCCATTCCAATTGGGATTTTAGTCGGTGCAATCAATATGTCAAATAACATCCGAGATATAGAAGAAGATATTAAAGGTGGAAGAAAGACATTAGTAATCCTCCTTGGGAGAGAAAAAGCCATAGTAACACTAGCGGTAGCCTTTTTCATTGCGTATTTATGGATTGCCGTAATTGTATTAATGGGTTATATAAGCCCTTGGGCATTAGTTATGTTCCTAGGTTTGAGAAAGCCAATCTCTGCTATTCAAAGTTTCCAAAAAGGAGCAAAGGACCCTGGGTATATGCGCATCGCAATGAAATCAACAGCAATGACAAATACGATTTTTGGCTTCTTATTATCGGCAGGATTATTAATTAGTTATCTGTTTTAGATAAAAAATCTTGTTAAATAACTTAACCCCAATTTCTCAATTTTAATATGGAGAAATTGGGGTTTTTATTTTGACTTTGTTTAATGCTAAAAACAGTTTCATTTGAAATATAAATACCAATAAATTGCAACTTCATCATTTTCAATATCTAAACCTTTATAAACAAGAAAATCAAACCCACCAATTACAAATCCACATTTTTCATAAAATTTACATGCTGCGACATTATTATTTTGCGTTTCAAGCATGATCCCGGGCATGTTGCCTTCTTTTGCCCATCGCTTTGCCTGATCAACCAATCTTTTACCAACTCCGAGTGTACGATGTTTTTTATCCACCGTTATATCTTCTATGTAAGCATAGTGATTCCAATTCTTTTTCAATACCATTAATCCAATGATTTGGTTATGTAACAGTGCTATGTAAATGACTTGATTAGGTTTATTTATATATTCATTGTAAGCCAGTTCTTCATTATCATCTTGATTTTGTAAATAACTTTTTTCATAACTTGGAACGTCTTCTACTGTATATTCTATGCGTCTATTTACTTTGGAAAGAGAAAGAATTAACCGAGCATTCACTATAAAACTGTCATCGATCTTCGGGAAATTGTCTAAATCATTTGTTTCTAACTCTCTAATTAAAAGATTCATCGGAGCACCTCCACATAATAATATTTCTTCTAGTTCTTTATTTGATTCAAATGAATTCCAATTACAAAATTATAATAGAATTTCAATAGTATGGCTAACTCAGTATTTTATCTTTATAACAGCATACTATTATCTTGATATAAAAATTTTGTTTAGAAAGAGTAGTATTTTTTATTTTGGATGTATATCCAGTTTTCAAATTTAACTGTATTAGAGAAAACAATATTTTTCTAAAGAGTGGATGCAGTACGCTATTCTTTAACTAATTTCGACATTATCTGCATTTTATCTTCACCTTCCTCTATTAATCTATTTATTGTAAATATCAACTGGAGTTAATGCTTAGCTGTATAAATAATGAATATGAAAATTAGTAGGGAAAGGATCGAAACATAATGAAAGAATCACAAAATAAGAAAAAAACAAATGTAGGAACTAAGGCAATACTATCTCTAGGGGTTGTTTTAGCAACGACCTTTTTCACATTCTTTTTAATTGGGAAATGGAACTCTATCCCAGCGAAGGGAGTAGCTAATGAAAGTAGTAATCAAGTTAATACGCAACAACAAGAAAAGAAAAAGGAGACACCACCAGCAAAACAGAAAAGACCTGATGGAAAACCGGTAGGAAAGGTTGTTTATTTAACATTCGATGACGGTCCTAGCGAATTAACTGGGAAATTTTTAGATGTACTAAAAGAGCAACATGTTGCTTCGACATTTTTTATGCAAGGTAGCAATTTACAGAATACCGCTTTTCAGGAAAACGTAAAGCGAGCGGTAAAAGAAGGACATTATATTGGTGCTCATAGTATGACACATAATAGTGATAAGTTATACAAAAAAGGACAATTTGTACCGGAGATGAAAGAAACGTTAGCTCTTATCCATAATATTACGGGTACAACTCCTAAACTAGTTCGTCCGCCATATGGATCTGCACCAGGATTAAAGGGCGAGGAAATTCGTAACCAAATTGTAGAAGCAGGAATAAAAGTTTGGGATTGGACGATAGATTCAAATGATTGGAAATTAAAAGGTAATCCACAGCAAATTATAGAGAATGTAAAGCGTACAACAACAGAAGATGTGGAAGTAGTTCTAATGCATGAAAAACCACAAACATTACAAGCGCTTCCTGAAATTATTAAATTTTATAAGGAAAAAGGATATGAATTCGGGGTATACAATGAAGCGGATCATTTTCAACTAAACTTCCAGAAAGATCAACGTCTATAGTATCAAATAAATAAATTAAGAGCATGTTCTGATTCATCTTTCTTCAGGACATGCTTTTTTTGCTTGTTTCTATAAGCTCATTAGTACCAATTTAACAAAGCATCAGTTACAAGTTACTTTATGGATACCTCATTTTAGAATAACTAACTTATAGAAAAAATTGAATAATTTTCATGTGTAAGGAGATTTTAAGAAGGATATAGAGGGGATATTTTCCTTTTGTTTTCTAGATAAATGATTACTTACCCAAAACATTATAGTGGAACGGTTTCTAAAGCTTGTCTGTCAAGAAATCCTAACACTAAAGTTCAAGTATAAAAACATAAACCACTCGATAAATGGGGTAGTATGATGAAAAAACTTAGTAGAAAGCGTTTGAGAAAAGATATTCAGGAACTTGAGAGTGCAAGTATGCTGCTCCATAATAATCAAGAGTGTGAACTCAAGCAGAATGTATCTGCGAATGAAGAAGTTTTGAGACAAGTTTTTGAAAATTGTTCCGATATTGTTTTTCGTCCAATAATCATAGATAGTCAAAATAAAATTCTTTTTATTTATATAGATGGATTAGTCGACACTAAAGCTGTGGAACAAGTTGTTTTGAAACCAATGATGTTCGAAGGTCTGCCTAGTGGAGTAAAGAGTGTGGATTCGGTAGGAGAAATTATACAAAATCAGCTAATTGCGGTTTCTCAAGTAAAGACAATCTCTAAAGTTCGTGAGGTTATAGAAGCAGTATTGAAAGCGAATATCGTCATTTTAACAGAAGGAGAGAGTCAAGCTCTAGTCGCTGATTTAAAAGGTTTTGAAAAACGAGGTATTGAAGAGCCGGCTGCCGAGATTTCTGTTCGTGGCCCTCGGGACGGATTTACGGAAACAATAAGGGTCAATACGAGCCTGATTCGCCGAAGAATTCGAAGCCAAAAACTAAAAATGGAACCTTATTCGATTGGGGAATTGTCACAGACAGATGTGGTAATTGCCTATATTGAGGGAATTGCACCTGATTCGGTTTTGGATGAAGTTCGCCAAAGGGTAAAGCGAATTCAAATTGATGGAGTGTTGGAGTCAGCTTTCATTGAAGAGTTTATTGAGGACCAACCCTTTTCTCCCTTTCCACAAATTCAAAATACTGAGCGGCCAGATGCGGTTTGTGCAAGTTTATTAGAGGGGAAAGTCGCCATTTTAGTAGATAACACACCTTTCGTTTTGATCGTTCCTATGACATTTTGGACAGGTCTGCAAGCAGCGGAGGATTATTATGAACGCTCCATCTACACAACTTTTGTTCGATGGATTCGTTTAATATTAATTAATATTTCATTATTTCTTCCTTCTCTCTATGTTGCTATTACAACCTTTCACCCTAAATTAATTCCGACAAATTTGCTTATTAGTATTGCAGCTGCGCGAGAAGGCATTCCTTTCCCGGCTGTCATAGAAGCGCTAATGATGGAGTTTTTATTTGAAGGTTTGAGGGAAGCGGGGGTTCGGTTACCAAAACCTGTTGGATCCGCAGTTAGTATTGTCGGAGCACTTGTTATCGGGCAAGCTGCTGTGCAAGCAGGTATTATTTCGGCACCTTTGGTCATTGTTGTGGCGACGACCGGTATTGCGTCATTTGCATTCCCGCGCTACAACTTAGGAACAGCTTACCGGATGTTACGCTTTCCTATGCTGTTATTGGCAGGAATGCTCGGGCTATACGGTGTTGCAATAAGTACCCTTGCGATTTTGATTCATTTAACTAACATTCGTTCTTTTGGCATTCCGTATTTAAGTCCAGTTGCACCTCAGACTCCTCGTGATTTAAAGGATGTTTTTCTCCGAACACCTCGTTGGAATATGACCCACCGCCCAATAATGGTATCTGGTGAAGAGAAAGTCCGTTTTCCAGGTGGACAAAAGCCAGATGAGAAACGGGGAGGGGAAACAGAATGAGCCTGCACAAGGCACTCTGTATGATACTGGTCATTTCTTTATGCTTCTTGACGGGATGTTGGGATCGGACAGAATTAAATGATTTGGCAATAGAATTAGGATGGGGACTTGATCAAGCGAAGAATAATAAGATTGAAATTAGTGCTCAGTTTATTATTCCATCAAAAATGGGAATGGGACAGAGCGGAAGAAGTAATGCAGGAAAAGCGTTTTTTACAGAATCGGGAACGGGAAAGGATACACATGAAGCTATACAAATGATGCAAACAAAAATGTCGAGAGAAATTTTTCGAGGGCACCAGCGTGTAATATTGATTGGAGAAAAAATGGCTAAAAGTGGTCTTGCTCCAGTTTTAGATGCATATAGCCGCGATCCTGATATTCGATTACGAGTAGGTGTGTTCGTCATAAAAGGGAATACTGCAAAAGATTTTCTGAAAGCGTCCATCCCTTTAGAGTCTATCCCGGCACTTGGGGCACTTAAAGAGCATATGCAAATAGAGGCAGCGGGAGATATGTCTTTATTAAATTTTCTTATTGCTGGTACGAGTGATGGAATCACCCCGATTTTGCCCGTTATTAAACTAAATGTGTCTCATGAAAAAGGTAAAACCGTGGTCAAAGGATTTCAAATTGTAGGCGGTGCTATATTTAACAACGATTTCAAATTGGTAGGATACTTGAACATGCAGGAATGGTTAACTACTCTTTGGATAGTGAATCGTTTAAGTAAACAGACAGTTACAGCAACGGCCTCTAAAGGAAATGGTAGTGCAAGTTTATATATGACAAAGATCAATAGAAAAATCATACCTACTATACAAGGGGACACAATTAAGTGTGACATTGTTTTTTCTGGTGAAGGAACAATTCAGGAGAACAATACGAATTTAGATCTTTCGCAGCCAAAAAATCTTACTCTTTTAGAACATGTATTGGAAAAACAGTCCGAAAAGGAAGCTCTCCAAACTATTAAAAAGGTTCAAAAACAATACGGAACCGATATCTTTGGATTTGGAGAAGCCATTCATCAAAAATATCCATCCGAATGGAAAGGGTTAAAAAAGAATTGGAGTAAACAATTTCGAAAAGTGGAGGTTTCTGTTCATACAAAGCTTACTATTCGGCGAGTAGGACTGACTGGACCACCGTTGCAGTTGAAGAAAAATGAAATGAAAAAATAAGGAGGAATATAGAGTGTGAGAAATTCGATGAAAATCTCTGGCAGGCAAATCTTTTGGATGATGTTCACATTTGAAGTGGGACAATCACTCCTTCTAGTTATTCCAGCGACGATTCGTACTGTCAAACAAGATGCGTGGATCTCGATTTTGATTGCAGGAGTGATAGGGGTTGCTCTTACTTTTTTGGCAACTACACTTGGTTCGCTTTATCCGAAACAAACTCTCATTGAATTTAGTCAAACTATTCTTGGTAAATGGCTAGGAAAGCTACTGATGATTCCTTACTTCTTTGGGTGGTACATGATAATTTGGATAACCGTCCGTGAATTTGGTGAATTCATTATTATCGCTTTGTTTCATAATACACCTTTGTGGGTCATTGTCTTTACTGCGATGTTATTGCTCATTTTTATCATTTACCAAGGAGGGGTGGAAGGTATTGGACGTTTAAGTGAAATCATAGGGCCAATTGTACTTTTAATGATAACGTTTATAATCATTTTGAATGTTGGCAATATGAATTGGGATTATATGCGGCCTATTTATCACGATTCTGGCTGGCTTCCCATCCTTAAAGGTTCCTATACCCCTGTAGCCGCATTTTTTGGAGAGGCTGTTATGATGATGATGTTCGTTTTCTTTATGGATAAACCAGAGCAAGCGTCATCAAGGGCGATGTTGGGGGTAGGATTAGCCGTTTTCATGGTAACAATCGGAACATTAGCGGTCATTTTAACATTCGGTCCGAATTTATCTTCAAGTTTTTTGTATCCGGTTTACGATTTGAGCCGATACATATCTGTCATGGAGTTCATTCAAAATGTGGATATTTTGATAGTTATTATTTGGTTTTTTAGTATTTTTGTGAAATTGGCGTTATACATGTTTATCGCTTGTTATGGAACAGCACAAATATTTCATTTGAAGGATTGGCGAAAAGTAGCGTTAGTTCTTGCTCCTATTTCGTTCATCATAGCTGTGTCAGTTAAAAATATCCAAACATTTACCCATTATTACTACATATTTTTCGTAATTCCAATTGCATTTCCCGTTTATGAGCTAGGGATTCCTTTACTGTTATTGGTGGTTGGCAAAATTCGAAGGAAATATGCATAATCCCAATCGGTAATATATTTGGAGGGCAGGTATACTTTTAGTTTTTTGACTAATATAAAAAGAGAAAAATCCTACTTATAAGTGTAGGATTTTTCGTTTGTATATTACGTTACAAGAGTTTCCTTATTTTCTCCGGAATGTCCTTTTTAGAAATGTATGCAACAGAGCCTTTATAGTAAGAGTATTTTGTTGGGGATAATCAAAAAACATATATTGCAATATAAAAATTCACTTTAATACTAAAGGATACATGACAACGATTCCTATAAATTCTTCTCAATAATTGAAAATAAAATCAATCCAGATTATTATATTGTTATTGTAATTATAAATATAATTACATTTTATTGAAGGAGGATACAAAGATGAAAAACTCAAAAGGCTCTATTGAATCAGAGATAAGCAAAGCAATTACTCACTGGGAAAAGGACTACCTAGGACGCGGGTCTATATCCGTTAAGACAGATATATTACGGGATATGATTATCGTAAATTTACAAGGGATTTTAACGCCGGCTGAATATACGGTTTGCGAAACAAAAGACGGTATGTTAACGATAAAGAAAAATCGTTCGGAGTTAGTTGAATCTGGAATTGAAGATCTAAAAGAGATTATACTAGAATTAACTGGAGAGAAAGTGAAAAGCTTTCATACGGATATAAGCTCCCGTACAGGTGAACGAGTAATGATTTTTAAATTGCTTCATAATCTTGAGGAGAAATTTTAAAAATACCTTAAGGTTAGTGGAAGGATTAAGAAACCTACAAGTTTTGCAATTTGTTTAACTTTATTAACATGCTAATAATTAAAAATTTGAAGTTATTAAGGTATAATAAATTCTGATTGAAATAACGTTCAAAAAACGGATAAATAAATTGACAAACTGCTTAATATGGTTTATCTTATAATTGTTTTAAAAAATTGATAGATGCTCATTTTAACAGTTTGCTATAATTAAGGCTTTAGCATTTTTTTAATATGTAATATTGACTAAATGAAAAAGTTTCTTAATTAAAAGATAGCGTATAACATAAATTGATATATTGATTGCATAATCTAGGAGATCAGAAATATACATTTCTTTTTAACAGGAGTAATACATACATTATTATCCTCTATAAAATGGGAGCTCTTCAAAAAACTTTATTGAAGTTAGTTGAAGGGAAACCGACAATCTCCATAATTCAATGATGATATAAAATCATTGAATTATGGAAGTTGTCGGTTTTTTTTATGGGAAAAAACGATGCACTAAAAAGAGTGAATGAAAATTGAAATTTAAAAAATCATCTTAATTAAAAGGAATTTTTATAGTTTATTTTTGCTTAGAAGGGGGTATTTAACATGTTAATTTCGCTGAGTTCATCAACACTGTTAACATTATTTTTTATGGCGCTTAGTGCTTTTTGGCTAAGTGGATTATTGTTTTTACATGCAAGGATGCCTTTACGTTTTGTTCATATCCATATTGGTATCGCTGCATTGCCTTCATTGGTTTCTTTACTCGCACTTGTTAATCACAATGAAGATAGAGTTGTAGGGCCTTGGCATCTAGATACTTTAGCTTGGTTCATGGCTTTCTTTGTTCTTACAATTGGTTTAATCATTCAGCGTTTTTCTATACGTTACTTACTGGGAGATCGCTCATATCGAAAATACTTTGCACTTTTTACATTTACTACAGGTGTATCTTCAGTCGCATGGTTAAGTAATGATCTTCGTTTCATGATTATTTGTTGGGGAGCAACTCTTATAGGATTGGTTCTACTCATAGGGCTAAATAAAGGTTGGAAAGTAGTTAGTGAAGCAACAAAAATTTCTAGTTATTTATTTACAATAAGCTGGATCGCCTTGCTATCAGCTATCATTTGGCTTTTTCAAGGCACTGGACAGTGGCAATTAACATCAGTTTTAACGAATGAAAATGTAGCTCAATTTGGAACGTTGGAGAAAACAGGAATTAACTTATTGATTATAGTAGCTGTGATGATTCCAGCAGCACAATGGCCTTTTCAAAGATGGTTAATTGAGTCAGCTGTAGCTCCAACTCCTGTGTCTGCTATTATGCATGCTGGTTTAGTAAATGCTGGCGGTATCATGTTAACTAGATTTTCACCTCTTTTTCATGATGATATTGCACAAATCATTTTACTAATTTTCTCAAGTATTTCTATCTTAATCGGAACAGGAATTAGCCTAGTTCAAGTTGATTATAAACGTCAGCTAGTGGGATCAACTATTGCACAAATGGGGTTTATGCTTATTCAATGCGCATTAGGAGCCTATTTAGCGGCTGTTATTCATTTGATTTTACATGGTTTGTTTAAAGCTACACTGTTTTTACAAGCTGGTTCTTCCGTGCAACGTTTTGGGGCAGTGAAGCAGTCTAATGAAAAGATATCTGATTTATGGATTATGGTCGGACGTGTTTTCGGATTATTTATAGCGATTGCTTTTTGGTTTACGACTTCTGGAGAAGGGTATGAATTAGTTAGTGCGTTCATCTTAGGGTGGTCATTATACTTTTCATGGAAACAGCTTGTTGTTTTTGGAGAGGGAAGAATGGGACGAATTGTTGGCGTATTTATTTTAGCTGGTTTTTCTCTCATTTATTTTACCGTTCATAATTCTCTTTACAAATGGTTGCATACTGACATGTATCAAAGTGTTCAACCTTCAGCTCCAGCTGTTATCTTTGTTATATGTATTTTACTATTTAGTAGTGCTATTAGTACTTTCGTTACTCGTAATCAATCTTCTACTTTATTCGCTGTACTTTATCTTTGGTTAGTTCGAGTAGGTGAGGCGAGAAGAAAGTCAGTAGAAAGTCACCCAGGCTATCTGAAACATTATGTATCAAAGGGAGGTAATTCGTGATGAGCATATTGTCAATATTAAAGAAAGATACAAATATTGATATGCAAGAAAATAATATAAATGATTTAGTTGCATCTGCTAGCCGAGTGATTGCACCACTTTGGCCTATCTCTACGTTTGCAGCTCATCACCCTTGGATGGGACTTGAAAAACAATCATTTGAACAAGTTGCAGATTGGTTAAAAGAAATTCGTAATGTGGATATATATCCGAGTGCTGCTATAATTCATTCGGCAAAGGCAAAAGGGGAGATTGAGGAATCATTTTTACAAAGTGGCTTGTCTCGTTGGCTTGATTCACAATCTTTTCATATCCCGCGAAAGAAAGTGGAGCAGTTTTGCCAAGTAGCTTTAAAATTAGAGGAATTACCTTCTAGTCTATTATCATTGCCAGAAGTAAATAAACTGGCAGAAGAAATGAGTTATATAAATACAGAGAGTATGAAAGACTCTTCTTTGCAACCTGTAAGTTCACTTATAGAGAACCAAAAGGGTGAAAACCTATCTGATATTCTTAATTATCATATCATTAAATGGTGTAAATTATATCTTGATGACTCCGGATCAAGTTGGACGATGCCAAATCGAGAGAAAGGTTTTTATCGTGCATGGCAACACCTTATTAAATTTGATCCAGCGCTCAGTAAAAATGAGCGTAAAGTTTTAAAAGATTGGCCACAAGATGCCCAAGTAGCTTTAGCGAGAGCATTATCTGAACTAGGAATTTCTGAATCTAACATACAAGCTTACCTTGAAGGGCACTTACTTTCTTTGCCTGGGTGGGCAGGAATGATACGATGGCGCTCACAACAATCAATTCAGGAACAGGAACTCCTAATAGAATATTTAGCAGTTCGAATTTCTATGGAGCTGGCTATTACAAAGCCTTATTTACCTTTAAAAAATCAAAAGGTTGAGAAAAAAGTTGCAATCGTCCCGCTTATAGCTTCTTGGATCTATTGGGGGAATATTTCAACACGGGAATGGTTACAAATGCCTGCTGCTGAACAAAGTGAATTATTAGTATTCGCTTATCGTTTTGATGAAAATATTCGTAGGAAACTTTGGCTGGAAGCTTGGGAACAGACGCATGCAGAGCAATTAAGGAAGAAGATTGCTTCTAAACAACGTGCAACTAATGATAAAAAGCGTGTATTAGCTCAATTAGCATTCTGTATTGATGTACGTTCAGAACCGTTTCGTCGCCACCTTGAAAAATTAGGTCCGTTTGAAACATTTGGAATAGCTGGTTTCTTTGGATTACCAATTGCAACTAGTGAACTAGGTAGTAATAACAACCATCCTTCTTTGCCAGTTATACTCAAACCGAAACATCAAATAAAAGAGCTCACAAATGAAAATGAACTTAAATCTTATGAGCAACGTAAGAGGGTAGGCAGTTCGGTACGTTATACATTTAAAACGATGAAACAGAACGTACTGACGAGTATGGCGCTACCTGAGTTAAGTGGTCCTTTATTTGGTCTACAAATGGTGACAAGAAGCTTTGTCCCAAGAGGAGTTGGTGCTTTCATTCGTAACCTTCGTAAAACTATGTTACAAAAACCTGATACAACATTCTCACTTAATCATGTTCATGACACAAAGGGCGAGATACCTATCGGTTTTACGAAAGAAGAAAAAGTGAACTATGTGCGTCAAGCTTTAAAAATGGTGGGACTGACAGAAAAATTTGCTCCTTTAGTTGTAATGTGCGGACATAGTAGTCAAAGTACGAACAATCCTTATGCTGCAGCGCTTGAGTGTGGTGCTTGTGGCGGAGCAGCAGGGGGATTCAATGCAAGAGTTTTTGCTACTTTATGTAATCTTCCAGAAGTAAGAGAGGCATTGGCTGCTGAAGGTATTAAAATTCCTGAGGACACCATTTTTGCAGCAGCTGAACATAAAACAACAGTGGACGAATTGGAATGGATTTACGTCCCGGAACTTTCGGAAGCTGCGCAAGAAGCATTTGATTGTATCGAGTCGATTATGCCAAATGTGAGCCAACATGCAAATAGAGAGCGTTTAACGCAATTACCAAATTTTAAAACGAAAATAAAAAATGCGAGTAAAGAGGCACATCGATTTGCAGAAGATTGGAGTGAAATACGTCCAGAATGGGGATTAGCTCGTAATGCATCTTTTATTATCGGGCAACGAGAATTAACTCAAGATTGTGACTTAGAAGGTAGGGCGTTCCTCCATAATTATGATTGGAAACAGGATGAAAGTGGCGATATATTAGCTAACATTATTGCAGGACCAGGAACAGTAGCTCAGTGGATAAATTTACAATATTACGCTTCAACTGTAGCACCTCATTATTATGGTAGTGGAAACAAAACAACCCAAACTGTAACGGCAGGTCTCGGTGTTATGCAAGGGAATGCAAGTGACCTGTTGCCAGGCTTACCTTGGCAATCGGTTATGCAGTCAGATAGTGAGACGTATCATTCACCACTTCGTTTACTAATTGTCATTCAAGCACCTATTGAATATATAGAACGTTTGTTAAATAATGATTTCACATTTCGAGAAAAAGTTCAAAATGGATGGGTTAGACTTGCAAGTGTTGATCCAGAGGGACGCTGGAAAAACTGGTAACAATTATTATTGTTACTAGCTTAAAAGTTTCATAAATACAATAATGAAGAAGGAGTGCTCCATATGAATTCAAAGAATAAAAAAGTTTTATTATTAACAGAAATTGAACACGGAATAGAGCCTAGTATCCAACAAGTAACTAACATTCACCAAGAAAACATGTTGACTATACACAGCTATGATTCTGTAATTGTACATCCTTATGGAGATATAATGAGATCTATTATTATTGCTATTTATCAAGAAAATGTTAAAGAAATTTTTGTTGTCGGAATAGAGGATAAAGAAACGTCTTCAGTTAATCTACAAACTCAACGTGATTTCATAAAAGATAATATAGAATTAGACTATCTCTTTAAAAATTGCATGCCTGAATTTTCAAGTGGTAGCCTCGATGAATGGCTAATTGGAAAAGAAAATGTTAGTGAAAATATTGAGAAGAGTATAGATATGATTTGTCATCATCCACTAGTACCGTCTGATGTTAAAGTTCATGGTTTCAAGATTGATAGAATAGGGGAAAAAGAAACGGTTGTTAAAATTCCTACTAATAAAATAGTTGAAAAAGTTAACTAATTTATTAAAGACAAATAAATTCTTATGTATAAATTGCTGTTGTATAATAAATTTTATTATGTTTTAAGAATCAGAAGAGGTAGCCATGCAAAACAAAATTATCGTTATGTTTCAAAAAGATTTTCGTTTATATGATAACCCAGCTCTATTTGAGGCTGTTCAGTCCGGGGAGGTTCTTCCGGTATATGTACAAGATGAAACTTTTTCAATAGGAAGTGCGGCAAAGTGGTGGTTACACCATGCTGTAATAGATGTAAAGAAGCAACTTGAGGCATTGGGCTCTACTTTAATAATTCGTAAAGGACGTACGGAGGAAGAAATACTTTCTCTCATAGAACAATTAGATATAACGGCTGTATATTGGAATATTTGCTATGATCCGGACAGATTACAATCTAATCAAAAAATGAAAATGATGTTAGAAGATAAAGGTATTATTTGTAAGGAATTTAATTCGCATTTATTATTAGAACCGTGGATTATAAAAAAGAAGGACAACACTGAATATAAGGTGTTTACGCCTTTTTACAATGCATTTCAAAAGCAGGTAATACCTAAACCTATTAGCAAAGTGCAGAGTATAAAATGGGGAAGCTCTTTACCAGCAAGCTTATCTGTTTCAGAATTACACTTGCTGCCAACTATACCGTGGACATCTCATATTGAATCAATATGGGAGCCTACAGAGGAAGGGGCATACAAAACATTCAAGAAATTTTTCTCTAGCAAATTAGCCTCTTATAGTGAAGGAAGAGATTTTCCAAATCAAAATGCTCATTCGATGTTGGCGCCATATCTTTCATTTGGCCAAATATCAGTGAAGTTAATGTATCATTACTTAATAAATAAAAGTACCGAAAGACAATGTAGTCTTTTTGAAAAACAAGTGAATAGTTTTATACGCCAATTAATTTGGCGAGAGTTTTCTTATTATTTGCTATATCACTATCCGTTTACAGTATATAAACCTCTTAATAAAAACTTTGAACATTTTCCGTGGAATAAGGAAGAGGAGTTATTAAGAGTATGGCAAAAAGGTGAAACTGGTTATCCGTTTATTGACGCGGGAATGCGGGAGCTTTGGCAAACAGGTTTTATGCATAATCGGACAAGAATGGCTGTAGCCTCTTTTCTTGTAAAGCATTTGTTAATTCCGTGGCAAGAAGGAGCAAAATGGTTTATGGATACACTACTAGATGCTGATATTGCAAATAATACAATGGGATGGCAATGGGTTGCTGGAAGTGGAGCAGATGCATCACCGTACTTTCGTATTTTTAATCCTATCACACAAGGAGAAAAGTTTGATAAAAATGGAGAGTATATAAGAAAATGGGTACCAGAATTAAGAGATATACCGAATAAGTATATACATAAACCTTGGGAAGCACCTGAGCATATTTTACAAAAGGCCAATATAAAGCTTGGTAATACATATCCTTTGCCAGTCGTTGATCATAAGGCAGCAAGAGAGAGAGCACTGTGTGCATATAAAAGTATGAAAGAGTTCGTATGAAATAGATTAAACGATATGTATTTGAAATTTAAATATTAGAAATTTATCCATTACAAGGGCATACTAATCATATAAAGTTTCTATAATCTTCTAGTAAAAAGGAGAATGTTTATGAAAAAATCTAGTATTATAGTATTTTTACTAACATATGGTTTGTTTTATGTTTCTAGTGTTTTATTCCCTATTGATCGTACTTGGTATGATGCGTTAGAAAAGCCGTCTTGGACACCTCCTGGTATGACAATCGGAATGATATGGGCTGTATTATTTGGACTTATTGCATTATCAGTTGCAATTATTTACAACAACTATGGATTCAAGCCAAAAACATTTTGGTTTGTATTCCTTTTAAATTATATGTGCAATCAAGCGTTCAGCTACTTTCAATTCAGTCAAAAAAATTTGTTTTTAGCAACAGTAGACTGTTTACTAGTCGCTATTACTACGTTACTTCTCATTATGTTTTCTTCCAATTTATCTAAAGTATCGACATGGTTGCTAATTCCATATTTTTTATGGTCTGCATTTGCTACATATTTATCTTGGACAATTTATAGTATAAATTAAAGACGTAAATGAAAACTTGAGCACAATAAAAATGCTCGAGTTTTTATGTTTATTAATGATAATCTAAAGTATAGAATATATACATCTTAGGGAGGTCATACATATGAAGAAATGGATGAAAATTGTTCTGTACTCTTTACTTGGTATTTTACTTATAGGGAGTATTACTTTTTTTACTTGGTCCCAGTTTACTTACAAACCAACGAAAGAGGCTTTGTCGTTAGTGAATGATAAAAAAGATGAAGGTAATATAGTTTTTGGACAGAAAGATGCTAAAATAGGGGTTGTTTTTTATCAAGGTGCTAAAGTAGAAGCTGAAGCTTATAGTTACTTAGGAGAAGCTCTTGCAAAAGATGGGCATTTTGTAGTAATGCCTAAGTTACCATTAAACTTAGCGATACTTGGAATCAATGCGGTAGATAGTGTAATTGAACAGTACCCTGAAGTTCAAAAATGGTACGTTGCTGGACATTCAATGGGCGGAGCTATGATTTCTAAGTATGCCTTTCAGAATGAAGACAAGGTAGATGGGATCATTTTCTTAGGCTCTTATCCTGCAGATGATTTCTCTACAAAATCGATTCCAATGTTATCTATTTATGGAGAAGTAGATGCTTTAGCAACTGTAGAAAAAATAGAGAACAATAAAAAGTTAATGTCAAAGAATACAACTATGCACATGATAAAAGGCGGAAACCATGCTCATTTTGGCATGTATGGTGAGCAAAAAGGTGATAATGCAAGCTTAATTACGTCAAAAGCACAACGGGATGAAACAGTTAAAGTAATTGAAGAATGGTTGTTAAAACAATGATAACGAACTTAATAAATCGATCGAAAGAATTCTCCAAACGGTAGATGGGAGCGATAATAAAGAGCCAACTCGTACGAATTGGCTCTTTTATTTCTTTGCTATCTCCAATTGTCCCCTTATTTTCTCTGGAATGTCCTTTTCAGAAATAATATCGTAGGAATAGACATACTTACCTTTCACATGAATTTTTAAGTAAATTTTTCTTGTAAAATCATTAGGCGTGTTCGTTCCAACTTTATATTCTTTTTCATTGCTTAATTCATCAACACCTTTTAGTGAGTACATAGCTCTTCCTTTATGATGATAATCTGGAACACCATATCCTTTCGCAACGGCATATACATTCTTTTCTTCAGCAATCGGATTAAATCTGTCTAAATCTCCGCGTAATATGAAAGGTAGTAAGTATATAGGGAGGCCTATTCCTAGTATGCAAATTACAAATTTCTTCATGATCGTTTCTCCTCTTGTTCATTTACATGATTCAGTATAGAAAAAAATTCTTATAAATATAGAGGGAAATTCCTTAAGGTTTTCTTAATAAAGTTTAACCGTGTGAAAAAAGACTAACTTGAGCAGTAAGCTTACGGAATGAATAGCCAAATAACCTGTTTTCTTTATTTTTTGAGGATAGGTTATTAGGTTTTATATTGGTATGAGTGAATTAAGAAATAAGTGAGATTTAGGAAATAGAATAAATTTATTTTACAGTAATAAGAGAATTAACTAAATAAATGAGAGTGAGAACAATTAAAGAAAGCATCTAGTGGGGTGCTTTTTTCTTTTGAAACAGAGAATCTCATGGGTCATTTACATGTAAATTAGTGCTGTGCTTCTAAGTCCTTGGAAAATCCAACAATAAAAAAAGAGGGGGAGGGCATTTTTTATTGAAGTTTGTTAATGATAGATTTTTAATTAGTTAGGGGGGATCGTAAAATAGATTATTAATCTCTTTGATAATTTTTATTTTCCTTATAGTTGGCATACTGTATTAGAAATTTTAAATTTTGAAAGGAGAATCAATAAGTATGG
Source organism: Bacillus sp. AFS012607 (assembly GCF_002558005.1). Taxonomy (NCBI): domain Bacteria; kingdom Bacillati; phylum Bacillota; class Bacilli; order Caryophanales; family Bacillaceae; genus Bacillus; species Bacillus sp. AFS012607. The sequence continues at coordinate 181,498 of NZ_NTVM01000002.1, read as the reverse complement.
GTAAGAAAAGAAGAACAAGTAATAAGTTATTACTTGTTAGTGCGATTTTTTCAATAACAATTCCCTCAGTCTCATATGCGGAGGAAGTAATTTTACCTGAAAATTTTACGAGTTCTTCAAGTTTGTATGAGGGACGGAATACGGAAGTATTGAAAACAAGCTTATATCCTGATACATATAATTATCCGTTTAACCATCAATTTATTTCGAAATTAAAGGAAGCAAACACAACTATAAAAAAAGTAGACAATAGTGATGATGAAAATCCTATTATATCTACTACTCTTTCATTTATTCGTCATATGAATAGTGAAGATTATAAATCTGCATTTGATTTAACCTCAAGGTCATTACAGAAAATAATATCCGAAGAATGGCTGAAGAGCTATTGGGAGGGACTCCCAGTACAATTACAAGCAGGTTCTTTTATAGAAATTGGAGAGGTTACACAAAAAGAGACAAATCCTGTTCATACAAATGTGGAGATTCAATTAGTTTTTGAAAAAATGACTGTACCTTTACTAATTAAACTAGATCCATCTGGAAAAATAGACGATTTTCAACTAAGCATGTCGTTTAGTCCTGTTGCAGAGCGTCCATCATATAGTAAGCCTGAATCATTTGTTGATAAAGAAGTAGTAGTTGGAAGTGGTGCATTTCCATTACCAGGAACATTGTCGGTTCCAAAAGGAAAGGGTCCTTTTCCAGCGGTTATTCTTGTTCAAGGATCAGGAGCAACCGATCAGGATGAAACAGCGTTTGCTTTAAAACCATTTCGCGATTTAGCTGAAGGTCTTGCATCGAAGGGAATTGCTGTTCTTCGCTATAATAAAAGAACTTATGAACATGGGTTGAAAACACAATTTAGTCCCTTTTATACAGTTGATAAAGAGACAACAGATGATGCTCTTTTTGTAACTCAATTTCTTAAAAATGAGCCTCTAATAAATAAGAATCAAATATATATTCTTGGTCATAGTCAAGGTGGAATGATGCTTCCGAAAATGATTGAAAAAGACCAAAATAATAATATTGCTGGGGCAATTGTAATGGGTGGGCCAGCTCGTACGATCCAAGACGTTGTTTTAGATCAATTTGAGTACCTTTTTTCTATTGGAGCAATGAATCTAGATGAATATAAATTCTACAAAGCACAATTTGAATTATTAAATGATCCAAATTTCTCTAGTCAGAATCCCCCAAAAGATTTTTACTTAGGATCAGCAATATTTTGGGATTCTATCCGAAAAATTAAAGCAGCCGAAATGTCAAAAGAACAAAAGACACGGCTTCTTATTATTCAAGGGGAAAGAGACTATCAAGTTCAATCAAAAATCGAAATTCCTCTTTGGAAAGAACAATTAAAAGAACGAGATAACGTCGATTATCGACTATATCCGAAGTTAAATCATTTCTTTACAGAAGGTGATGGAGAAATAAGTAAACCGGATGAATATTATAGTCCTGCTAATATCCCTGAGTATGTTATAAATGACATTGCTGCTTGGGTGCAAGGAAGATCGCAATTAAATTAGCAACTATATGTTTTAATAAAGACTTTCTTTCTGTAATCAAACTAGAAACATTATTAGGTTATATGTTTTTTAGCACTCTTTTAAAAAGAGTGCTTTTTTATTTTCCTAGGATTTAATTAACGAAAAAAATATCTTGTACTCCTTTTGTAACTTTTTCTAAATAGAAATTTTCTATAAAACAATGGGCTTGCCTTCCAAACAAATCGTTATTTGTAGCACTTTTATCAAAGCAAACTTCTCGTGACATCGCTGTGATATTCAAAAACATTTATAACTTATTTTATGAAATTTTTTGAAAATTTAGGTTTAACATCTTTAAAATAGGTGTATTACATATTACATAACAACTAAATAAAAAAATAAAAAATTTAAAGGAGGAAAAATACAATGCACAAGAATGAAAGAAAACCGGTGGTTCATGAATATGAAAATGAACAGGAAGTAGTTATGAAAGTAAAAGAGCTAGAATTGCAAGGGATTCACCAAGGTGACATGTATGTCTTAACACATGAAAAACATCTAACAAAAAAGATTGCGGATGATACAAACACAAATACGATTGGAGTAAAAGAACAAGGATTGGGAACAAGTATTATCAACTTTTTCTCCAAAAAAGGGGACGAACTTCGAAATCAAATGGAAGAAATGGGATTGTCGAAGGAGGAAGCTAACTTATATGAAGAAAAGCTAGATCAAGGGAGGATTTTACTCCTAGTAACAGCTGAAACACCAATGGCGAGTGATAGGAAGTCGCAAACCTATCATTCTCTCTAATAGATTGCAATAGGTAAGGTAATTATTTTAAGTTGTAGCATTGAAGAAAATAAAAGTAGAGAAGGGTGAGAAAAATGAAACATACAATATTTAAATATGCTGTGATTGGGATTACGACCGGAGTCATCGTCTCCCTATTAAAAAAAGAAAATCGGAAAGCTATACAAACAAAAGGAAAAAGCGTAAAAGAAAAACTACAAGAAGGAAACATAAAGGAAACATTGGAGAAGGTAACTGAGACAAGTAAACAATTCTCTGCAACTGCAGCTAATGTTGCAAAACAAACATTACCACAATTGCTTACAGCCACACCAGTTGTCATTTCTACCATTAAAGACTTAACAGAAAACGAAAGTAACAAAAAGAAAAAAGATGAAAAGGATTACGAAATAAATGAAAATAGTAGGAACCTAGACGGAGAAAAAACGGAAAATGAAAAGAAATATGTGAAAGAAAGGAAAGAAGAGAAAGAAGAGAGTGCCTAGATTTAATTCTTAAAAGAGAAAGTGAGGAAAAAAGTATGAAATCTCTGTATGCAATTGATGTAGGAATTGGCTTTACCAAGCGGGCATATCGACAGGATGTAGATTCTGAGATGACGATTAAGAGTGAAGCTTCCACACTAGCCCCTGTACCTAATCATACTGACAGTGAAGATTTAACAAAGGTGAGTTTTATAGACTTAGACTTTGCATACTACATGGGAAATGAAGCACATCAATCTGACGCTTCATTGCTTCCTCCATTTAATGAAGAAATAGAAAATTATTATGAAAGCGAACGTTTTAAACAACAAATATTTGGTTGCATTGCAAAGGATTATAAAGAAAATGTCGTGTTACCTTTAGTTGTTACCGGGCTTCCAGTCACTTGTTTTGGTAGTCAGCACGAGCAATTACAACATGCACTAAAAAAAGAAACTTCCGTGCAAATTGATGGGAAATTTATTAATATTACGGTGGAAAATGCTTTGATTCTTCAGCAACCAGTCGCTTTACATGCCTATTTCTTAAAAGAGGGAATTATTCAGGAACAAGATCGCATCTTAATTATTGATGGTGGATTTCGTACATTAGAAATGGCAGATATGAAACAGAATCTCATTTTAAATCATTATGAGACGGAACTAGGATGTAGCAAGCCTTTGAAAAATATTAAGAATATCCTGCAGAATCATGCGGGTGAAAGTAATCAATTGCATATTAACGACATGCCAAAAATATTAGAAAAAGGATATGGAGATCGAGACGAAAATTATGAGACAAGTCAGGTGGATATTTTAATTCAAAAAGAGTTGGATGCACACTTCCAAGACGTCATGCGTGTATTACAAGAACAATTTAAGTTAGACCAGTATGATACTATTATTTGGACCGGAGGAATAGTAGATATCCACAAAAAACGAATTGAAAAAATGCAAGGTGAAATTGCTTCTTTCCGTATGGTAGACGCTTCAAAAGAGGCCGCGCTTCATGGATACTATATTATTGGAAGTCAAGTATTTGAGGACATCACCAATCAATCTGCACAAAAATCCCAATTATAATAACGATCGAAATGAATTTTGTTGAATAGAACTGCTAAATTATAGGGCTTGATTTCCATATATAATAAATTATTTATAAGAAAAGATAAAAAGTGCTTGTATAGAGGAAATGTTTAAAATTGAGAATAAAAATAACTAATATATAGGGGGTCTTTCTTTTAAAAGAATAAGACCTCCTATGCCATTTATTTTGTAATTTAGATGATTTAAAAACTTTTCCTCCAAGATATGAATACCTACATACAAATTTCATATTACGGATATGATTCGATCAAACATAAAACTATTTAGAAAGGAAGAATAATATGGAATGCATAAAAATGACGAAATGGAGTTGGTATCATGTGAAAACTAGTGAGCTTGAAAAACTTTCTTCTATAATCCCTCGTGATGTAACATCTTATTTCTCTCAATTTGTAAAGAAAATAAGTTCTCCTTGTGAAAATGGATTATATGTTTATACGTTATCACCAAGTCAAACTTGTGTATATGGTTCGTTTTTATATGATCAAGATAAAAAGGATGCCAAAATTCAAAAATTTATTCATTATTTCGTAGCTCATGGAATACTGATAACAGTCCAGGAAAAAGAGGAAGAGGATTTCCAAAAATTAATACATAATTTCCCTATGGGTATAAAAAATTGTAATAGTTCCGCTGAAGGAGTATGTGCTATCTTATCAATATTTATATCTCACTATTTACGAAAGGTTGACTATTTTGAAAACAATTTCAGAAATGTATTATGGGATTTTTATCATCATAATAACATAGCAGTTTTAGAAAGAATTTATCATATTCGTCATGAATTATTTATGAACACACATGTGTTTCGCTTAATACAGGAAGTGTTACAAGGCTTGGAGGAAGCTTGGTTAGAAAACTTAACAAACACCCTTTATTATAAACAAACACACGTAAAATTAGAGCGTGGATTACAACTTGTTAAAGAGTACCAAGAAGAATTAGACACGATGATTCATTTACAAGAAGTTGTTTCTTCTCATCGTGGGAATGAAATTATGAAAGCTCTTACTGTATTAACTGCTGTGAGTACGCCTTTGACAGCTTTAGGAGCATTATGGGGAATGAATTTTAAATACATGCCTGAACTAGAATGGAAATATAGCTATTTAATCGCTCTCTTATTTATTATTTTCACAACAGGGGGTATGTATTTATATATGCGAGTCAAAGGATGGACAGGTGATTTATTACGAGTAAAGAAAAAGAAATCTTTTTTTAAATCTAATTAATCCTGTTTATAAAAAATATGATAGATATATAGTTAATAATATTTATTAATTGGGGTAGTGCCATATCCCTATCAAGTTAAAGTTTTGATGTCCCCGCAATGATAAAAATTGTGAATATTTATATGAAAGATTAGAGCTCTCCTTCTTGTAGGAGGGCTCTAATCTTTGTTTAAAAACTATAGCATATACATGGGCAGACTCAATATGTGAACTTTGTCCGGATTCAATTTAGAATATAAAAAAGGAGAACTTGCGTTAGAATACAAGCTCTCTTTAAAAGAAATAACGTAATTGAGATACTTATATATTAACAATTTTTTCTTCTAATTCCATATTTCTTATGTTGAGAAATAAATGATAAGGGGCTTAATAAAACTAAAATGAATTATTGACATAATATTTCGACGATAATATAATAAATCTCGAATTCAAGATAACTTGTAAAGGATTGGTAATTATGAGTGTGATTAATGATGAGAGCTTATCTTTAAAGTTATTTGTTACATTATCAAGGGCAGCACAGGCAATTACTAAGCGTATTGAAGAGGATATAAAAAGTTATGGACTTAATCCAACTGAATTTGCAGTGCTTGAGCTACTATATAGTAAAGGCGATCAGCCTATACAAAAAATTGGAGGGAAAATATTACTTGCAAGTAGTAGTATCACGTATGTAGTGGATAAGTTGGAAAAGAAGAGGTTCTTAATACGAAAACCATGTCCAAAAGACCGCCGTGTCACGTATGCGTCAATTACTTCAGATGGTATTCAGTTAATGGATAGTATTTTTCCTCATCATAAAGAGGCGATTCGGCATATATTTGGTGGTTTGGACTATATTGAGAAAAAAATGATAATCGAAAAGTTGAAAAAATTAGGGTATTATGCACTCGAACTATAAATTTTTAGAAATATATCTCGAATTAGTAATGTCCTAATTAAATCTAATTTAAATAAATAGGAGGAAAAATTAATAAATGGTAGTAAATTTATTATAATACAAAATGAATAAACCATGTAATTTCAATTGGTATAGCATGAAATAAAGTTGTTATGTTAACGTATACATATCGTCCTTTAAATTATAAATCTTTCATAAAGCGGAGAGTGGGTATCAAGAATGGAATTACGTCATTTAGAGTATTTTATTCAAGTTTGTAATAATAATAGTTTCACTAAAGCTGCGGAAGTTCTAGGTATTTCACAGCCGACTTTAAGTCAACAAATCCGTGTTTTAGAAGGGGAACTTGATACACCCTTGTTTCATCGAGTTGGAAGAGGTATCAAAATGACAGAAGCGGGTAAGCTGCTATTTGATAAAGGAAAATTTATCATGCAACAATTTGATGACGTGTATAATGAAATTTTTGAATTAAAGGGTGTAAAAAGAGGTGTGATTACTATAGGAGGTTTATTAGAGGATCTCACTTATTTAACACCTTATATTATGAAGTTTCAACAACATTATCCCAACATTGTAGTAAAGATTATAGAATCCGAAGTTGCTGTAAATCAAATCGTTGACAAAAATATTGATTTCGGGATTACACGTAGTGCTCAAATTCCAGACATATTAACAAGCACCCTTTTGTATAGTGAAGAGCTCGTCCTTGTAATTCCAAAAAATCATCCTTTGAATGAAAAATCATTTGTTTCTTTTCGAGAATTAGTAGGGCTGAGTAGAATAATGGTTTCATGTAGTTGTCGTGAATCTATTAAGATATATTGTGAGAGTTTAGGGTTATCTTTATCTGAAGCAAATATAGAAACAAAATCTTCTATTTCTCTATTGAGCCTTGTATACAATGGACATGGGGTTGCCATAATACCTCTTTCACTGGTTAACTTTGTTAATAATGATACTTTGAGCATAGTTCGTATTACTGATCCAACACCAAGCCAAGATATTAATCTTATTCACTTTGATGATAAATTTTTAAGTTTTGCAGCACGTATCTTTATGCAGAAGTTAAATGATTCGCAAAAAGTATCAGTGTAATAGAAATAATAATGATTCTAGTGTAACAATTGAAAAATTAAGATCTATATTAAAGTCAAAGGGCAGTGGATTTATATGTGTGGTGTAGTCGATCAAGAGGGGGATACCATTGACTTTTAATTAAGGAAAAAAGGACAGACTTTGCAAGGAGAGAAGGCTATCAAAAACAAGTTAAGTTAATCAATCAATTCTTCGGTCTTATCGCATAGTAACACATTCCATGTAGGGATATACAATGCTATTTCGAATCTACATACCCCTTATTGCAGAAAGAAAACCACCGGCATTATACCGGTGGTTTTGACTTAGAAAGCAAAGCAAGTACAACCGATACCCCATGTAGTTCCATCTTTTCCTATTACGGTATGAGTGTGTTGATGGAGAGGGTTACTGCAACTATGTAACTTGTTATCATGGGAATCGTGGGAAAGTATAGTGTTGGCTAGGTTAGCACCACCATAACCATAAACGCCCGTCGGTGACCAATCAGGTGATGCTGGCGGCAATTCAGGTGATAAATTTTTAAATTCATCATTTCCATAAACAACCTGCCCACCCATAATGGTGAGTAATGATTCAAGGTTTTTGATTTCTTCTTCTGGCACAGTAAAGTAGTCAGCAGACAATACAGCAAGATCAGCAAACTGACCTACTGCCAGGGTTCCCTTTTTACCTTCATCATCAGAGAACCACGCACTTCCTTTTGAATATAATTCCAGGGCTACTTTTCTATCAAGTTTATTTTTTTCATCGTATATGGAAAGCCCACCAATGGTTTTTCCGGCAACCATCCAGTAAAGGGCAACCCAAGGGTTATAGCTGGAAACCCTAGTTGCATCACTACCGGCGCCAACAGGTATACCAAGGTCTAACATACGATAAATCGGAGGAGTACGCTTTGCAGCTTCCTTTCCGTATAAATCAACAAAGTATTCACCTTGAAAAGCCATGCGGTCTTGGATGGCAATACCGCCATTTAAAGCCTTAACACGTTCCATACTACGATCTGAGATTGTTTCTGCATGGTCAAACCACCATCGTAGACCATTAAAAGGAATTTCACTGTTAACTTCCTCAAATACATTTAAGAAACGTGTGATTGACTCATCATAAGTTGCATGTAAACGGAAGGGCCAACGGTTTTCCACCAATAGAGAAATTACTTTCTTTAAGTCAGCTTCCATCATCGTAGCTAGTTCAGGCCGTGGCATTTGAAATTTTTCAAAATCGGCTGCTGAGAATACTAACATCTCTCCGGCACCATTCATTTTATACTTATCACTTCCTTGACCTGGAGAAACAATTTTTGCCCATGAAGCAAAGTCTTCATATTCATGATTTGGATTTTGCGTAAATAGATTATAAGCAATACGCAAAGTTAATTGTTCCTTCTCGGCTAAATGTTCAACAACTTTGTAATCATCCGGATAATTTTGGAATCCACCACCTGCGTCAATAGCACTTGTAATACCTAATCTATTTAATTCGCGCATAAAATGGCGAGTTGAGTTAATCTGGTCGTCAAAATTAAGTACTGGTGCTTTACCCAAACTTGAATAAAGAATAGAAGCGTTAGGATTCGCAATTAAAAGGCCTGTTGGATTACCTCGTTTATCCCGCTCAATTAAGCAGCCTGGAGGGTCTGGTGTATCTTTCGTATATCCCAGTGCATGCAGCCCTGCACGATTTACAAGTGCTCTATCGTAAAGATGTAGCACAAAGACAGGAGTGTGTTCAGAAACGGCATTAATTTCTTCCAAAGTTGGCAACCGTCTCTCTTTAAATTGAAATTCAGACCAACCTCCAACTACTCTTACCCACTGAGGAGCAGGTGTACGCCTTGCCTGTTCTTTGAGCATTTCTAGAGCAATAAAAAGTGATGGCACGCCTTCCCAACGTAATTCCATATTATAATGTAGACCACCACGAATAACGTGTATATGAGAGTCATTCAGGCCTGGAATAGCTCTCTTTCTTTTAAGGTCTATTTTCTTTGTTTTTTCCGTGGCACTATTAAGAAGCTCATCTCCACCTACTGCAGTGACTAAACCATCAGTTATGGCGATAGCAGATACCTCAGGTTGAGAAGGGTCAAGGGTAGTAATTTTTCCGTTATATAAGATCATATCCGGTAAAGTCATGTTCACACCTCGTCTACTTTCTATTATTTTGTAACCATGGATGAAATAATTTACCGAAAATCGGCATGACTACCCATGATAGCAAGGACACTATACATACAGAAACAAAAAAAGCTGACATAATAGGATTCATATGTTTTATAATAGGTCCTATCAATTTAGGAACTAACATGCTAAGAGGCCATACACCCAAAAGGGTAACGATAGACATTTTCCATTTTGGCGGTGGAACTGGCGTTTTCGGAGTAACAAACCAATAAGCCAAACTGCTTTCAGTTTTGTAAGTTGGATTAGTGGCTTGAAATTGCTCGGCCGTTTTTAACAAATCCCGGCGAACATCTGATTCTTGCCAAGCACGTAGATGCTCATACGTATCAAAGCGAAAAATAACAGTATACTCTCTGGATTCGTTACTTGGTGGGACTATTAGATTTACACCTAAATGTCCTGGGAATTTAGTAGCCGCAGCCTCAATTTCATGTCTCCATGTTTCAAACTGTTTTTCTTTACCCTGTTGAATTTCCCATGTAACAATCGTTGTTACTGGATTAGCAGCATCCATTGTGTTCTCTGTATGAGTCTCTTCGACAGCTACTCCTTCTAGTTTCATATTTTTCTGCTTGGAAGCGCGCCGTGAACCATAGTATATGCGTATTCTACACCTTGACCATAAGCGCCAGTGTGTTCTTTTACAATCTCCATTACAGCATCATAAGTGTCTTTGTGTGCCCAATCACGTTGGTATTCAAGTAAAACTTGAATTGCTGTCACTGGAATTGCACCAGCTTGTTCTACACGACGCATAGCAGCGTTATGTGCTGTCAAACTAGTACCACCTGAAGCATCATCAACTGCATACACCTCATAGCCAGCTTTAATTGCTTCAAGCACAGGGAATGCAAGGCAAACTTCAGTCCAAAGTGCTGCAAATATTAATTTCTTTCTACCTGTTGCTTTAACTGCTTCAACAAATTTTGGATCTTCCCAAGAATTCATTGAACTGCGTTCTATAATTTCATGGTTTGGGAATATGTCAAGAATTTGCGGCCAAAAATAACCAGAAAAGCTGCGTGTTTCAACTGTAGTAAGAATAGTAGGTACGTTAAAAGTTTTTGCTGATTTAGCAAGCAGCATAACGTTATTAATCAATGTTTGTCTATCAATACTTGCAACTCCAAAAGTCATTTGAGGCTGAAAATCAATCAAAATTAAGGCACTGTTCTCCGGATTTAACAATTCTAAATTACTCATAATAAAACGCTCCTTTTTTAATTGTTTAAAATCGATATTATTGAAAATAATGTTTTTTCTGTTAATTAAAAAGAGAGTGCTGATTTAATCAGCACTAAATGTATACTATCCATTTTTTAAAAAGTGATTTAAAGCTATTTCCTTGAAATACATTTATGCATTTTGTTTACTAAGATCTCGCTGTGCGCCCATATAGCTTCCAATTATATTTTGATAGCCTGGAAGATTGCTAGCAAGCAAATTGCCAAAACCTTCGACATCGTTGCGCCAATCGCGTTGTAATTCGCAAGCTACGCTAAACCAGTTCATAAGTTGCACACCACTATGTGCCATACGAGTATTTGCAGCATCTGCAACTTGTTTATTGAAAGTACCTGAAGCATCAGTAACAGCAAATACTTCATATCCAGCTTTTATAGCGGAAAGTGCAGGGAAAGCAACACAAACGTCCGTAACTACGCCGGCGATGATAATTTGCTTTTTTCCAGTTTCTTCGATTGCTTTTACAAAATCATCATTATCCCATGCATTAATTTGTCCAGGTCGAGCTATTTTTGGTGCATGAGGAAAGAGATTAACCAATTCTTGCATTAAAGGTCCGTTAGGTCCGTTTTCAAAACTTGTTGTTAAAATAACTGGTAAATCAAAAAACTTAGCAGTATGAGCAAGAGCTAAAACATTGTTCTTGAATTCATCAACACCATAGTCACGTACTAGTCCGGACATAAGACCAGTTTGATGATCTACTAAAAGCACGACAGCATCATCTTTGTTAATACGAGAATAGAGATCAGTCATTATGTATTCCTCCTAAAAATTAAGTAATCGAAGAAAGTTTAAATAGTCGAATACTATCATAAGTTTCTTCGTTTATAACTAAGCTGACCAATAATATTGGTTATAGCAGCATTCACAGAACATGAAGTGCTATACAAATTTATAGTATTTGAAAACTGATTCATTAATCAATTCTAAATTATCTATAATTTGTATAGGTCGTAACTATAGTTGTTTTCACTATAAAATAGATTGGTTTTACCTATACATCCTATAGATAGAACAATATTGATAGTCACCTATTTTTGTTATTACAATTGAATATGAGTAATGTTCAGTAATTATTTTATGATGAAAAAGGTATTAGAGGGGGGATTGTTCCAAACGGAGAAAAAATGCATTGGAACAATAGAGTTTCATACTTAGAGTTCACAACATAAACGTGCATGAATAGCTTATGAGATTCATCCGAATTATTGAAGAAAAGGATACATATTAAAGGAGGTAGGAGAATGGCAAAAATTACTGTAGGAACCGAAAATCAAGCACCAATTGAGATATATTATGAGGATCATGGTATAGGAAAACCAGTTGTACTCATTCATGGTTGGCCGTTAAGTGGTCGATCTTGGGAATATCAAGTTCCCGCTCTTGTTGAGGCTGGATACAGAGTTATAACATATGATCGTCGAGGCTTTGGAAAATCATCTCAGCCGTGGGAAGGGTATGAATATGATACCTTTACTTTTGATTTACATCAACTATTAGAACATTTAGAGCTTCAAAATGTCACACTTGTTGGTTTTTCTATGGGGGGAGGCGAAGTAGCCCGGTATATTGGGAAATATGGAACCCATAGAATAGAGAAGGCTGTATTTGCCGGAGCTGTACCACCATTCCTTTACAAGTCAGCAGATCATCCTGAGGGTGTATTAGATGATGTAGCAATTCAAGGATTTGAAAATGGAGTGAAAAGTGATCGCATAGCATTCCTTGATGAGTTTACGAAAGGTTTTTTTGCTGCTGGAGATCGAACTGACTTAGTTAGTGAACCATTTCGACTTTACAATAGGGATATCGCTGCGGGTGCATCACCTAAAGGAACATTAGATTGTATCGCTGCTTTCAGCAAAACAGACTTCAGAAGCGATTTAGCCAAGATTAATATACCTACCCTTGTCATTCATGGTGATTCAGATGCAACTGTACCATATGAATATAGTGGGAAATTAACACATGAAGCAATTCCTAATTCTAAAGTAGCATTAATAAAGGGTGGTCCACATGGGCTCAATGCAACGCATGCTAAAGAATTTAATGAAGCACTCCTATCATTTTTAAAGGACTGATTACAACTATATAATTGTTAATTGAGACATTATAAATAAGTTAAAATAAAGCTTTATAAAAGATGCTCTTGGATAAATCCAGGAGCATCTTTTTAAATATTGATATTGAGATGTTAGGTTAATAAATCGCCATTAGTTTTGGATTGAATATTCTTCTTAACAGCTAAAATGTATTGATTAGAGTTTTTTAGATTTCTTAGAAGTATTGTTATATTACTATCAAGATAATATTTCTTCCTCAAAACAAAGAAATATACATTTTTTTGAGGAAAAAATATCTTGTCAGAAAACAATAAAATCTTATTAATTTTTATAATTGGTAGAATTTTTATGGAAATAATTCTCTTAATATATTAAAATAACATCGTATTATGTCAGATTTTAATTAGGGGAGAGAAATTTTATGTTGAAAAAAATCATTCCAGTTGCTTTAGCATTAAGTACAGTTACTTTTACTAGTGTATTTGCTGCGCCTTCAATCCAAGCAAGTACAGAACAAAACCGCTACATAGATGTACAAATGCTCGGTATTAACGATTTTCATGGGCAACTAGACACAGTAAAAAAAATTAACAATAAAGATGCAGGGGGAATTGAGTACTTAGGGGCTTATTTACGTGATCGTGAAAAACAAAATCCAAATACATTAAAGGTACATGCCGGCGATGTTGTTGGAGCAAGTACTCCTGTTTCAGCATTATTACAAGACGAACCTACAATTGAATTTCTAAATGATTTGAAATTCGATGTTGGAACTATAGGGAATCATGAATTTGATGAAGGTGTTGCGGAAATGAACCGCCTTATTTATGGTGGGTACCATGAGAAAACAGGGAATTTTAAAGGAGCAAAATTCCCATATGTTGCTGCGAATTTCTATAATAAATCCACCGGGCGTCTATTTTTACCACCATTCACTATAAAAAAGGTACAAGGAGTGCCTGTTGGCTTTATCGGAGTCGTAACAACGGATGTTCCTAACCTTGTTATGCCTACTATGCTAAAGAATGTAGAAATTACAGATGAAGTTGAAGCTATTAACAAATCCGTAAAGCAATTAAAAAAACTAGGCGTTAAATCTATCGTTGTTCTTGCACATAACGGAGGTACAACAGATGGGAACGGCGTAACAAATGGTGATATTGTCCGATTAGCAAATGAGACTGATCCAGAAGTCGATGTTATTTTTGGTGGCCATAGCCATACTTATGTAAATGGAACTGTTAATAATAAACTTGTCGTACAAGCAAATTCATATGGTATGGCTTTTGCTGATGTTGATGTAAAGATTGATCGTAAGACACAAGATATTGTTGAGAAAAAAGCAGAAATTGTTACAACTTACCATGAAGGCATGGAGCCTGATAAAAAAATAAAGAAGAAGATGGAGAAATATCAAGCAAAAATCGCACCTCTTGTTAATGAAGTTGTAGGTAAGTCTATTGCTCCACTAGATCGTAAACTCAATACGGCTGGTGAATCTACTCTCGGAAATTTAGTTGCTGATGCCCAGCGTGCAACAATGCAATCCAAAATTGCACTTATGAATCCTGGTGGTATTCGTAATGACTTAGATGCTGGTGATATTACATGGGGAGAGATATATGGTATTCAACCATTCGGAAATCAATTAATAAAAGTAAATTTAACAGGTCAAGACATTCGTGATATTTTAAATCAACAATGGCAAAAAGATATAACAAGAATGCTTCAAATTTCAGGTATCCAATACACTTGGGATGCGAACAAGCCTAATGGAGAAAAAGTAACAAGTATTCGCTTAACAAATGGAGAAGAAATTATTCCTTCTAAAACTTACAGCGTCGTTGCTAACGCATTTCTAGCTTCAGGTGGAGATGGATTTGTATCTTTTAAAAACGGTAAAGATGCTGAAACAGGACCAACTGATTTTGAAGCATTAGTAGATTATATAAAAAAATCAAAAGAACCAATTCAGTCTATTATTGATGGAAGAATTCAAAAAATAAATTAGGTTTTTATTAATCTCAAAAAAAATAGATTACCTATACTTTTTATTGTACAGGTAATCTATTTTTTGTGGGTTTGAAATAAAGTCTTACTGTGGCCAATTAATAGTGACGGTGAATTTGGCCCCTATGGAACATTAAAATTGGATGATCCAAACAGTTATAACTACATTTTTGGACAGGTCAAAAAAGATCAATTTTTTATTGATTTACGTAAGGCGAACGGCGTGACAAAAACTTGGTTACACGAACAACATCCAATTTTCGCTGGAATAACTACCGAAGGGCCTGATATACCAAAAACTGTTGATATATCATTAGGTAAAGCGTTTGATATACTTGTTCAAATTCAAAAATTGAGTCCATCTCAAGTACATCAATAAATTTAGAATAATATGCCTTAATGACAAATTTCATAGTGTTTCATATAACACAATGAAATTTGTTTTATATAGCAAGAAGAATAATCGCATTAGAAAAAATTAGCAGTTTAACCTGTTAAGAGTAAAACGAATCTTCAATATGTAAAGCGCAAAAACACTGAAGCGAAAAGCATCGGTGTTTTTTGCGCTTTCGGGCACAGATGCTACTTCAACCCTAGTGTACAAGTGATTTTGTATGTAAGGAATTTGTAAGGAATAGGTAAGAAAAAAGAGATTTTCATTGTGTAGGATAAAAATATAAGGAGTCGTGAAGGGGGGATAAGTACGGCCTATATATAACAATCAGTAACAAGAGTGTTTTGTGAAAATAATGAGTACAATGATTGCAAATGCATTGTTGCCTTTTCATCATTGGGAGAATGGATAGCTATGTGGTTCGTATATGACACTGCTATCAACTATCTATACAATTTTAATAGAAGAGAGGAATTCTTTATGAAAACACGCAGTAAAATTACATGTGCAAGTCTAGCACTTTTAATAGCTGGAAGTTCCCTGTTATACATAACACCAACATCAATTGTAAAAGCAGAACCTACGAAAAATGTATCTAGTTCGTTACAAACAAGTACGAAAAGCGATCGTACTTCCGTTAAGAAAGCAATGCGAGATGAACTGCAACTTGGATACCCGGGAATACTCGCTCAAATTTCTAAGGGGGGGTAAAACTTGGAGTTATAGTGCTGGGATAGCGGATTTGAGAACTAAGAAACCAATGAAAGCAGATTTTCGCTTTCGCATTGGCAGTGTGACGAAAACGTTCATTGCAACAGTTCTACTTCAATTATCTGGAGAGAACCGTTTGAATCTAGACGACTCAATTGAAAAATGGTTACCTGGTGTGATTCAAGGAAACGGATATGATGGTAACCAGATTACTATCCGGCAAATATTGAATCATACAAGTGGTATTGCTGACTATATAAATTCAAAAGACTTTGATATTACGGATATAAAAAAATCGTATACGGCTGAAGAATTTGTAAAGATGGGGATTTCACTTCCCCCAGACTTTGCCCCAGGAAAGGGTTGGTCTTATTCAAACACAGGATACGTATTACTGGGGATCGTTATTGAAAAAGTAACTGGCAACAGTTATGCCGAAGAGGTTGAAAATCGGATTATTGAACCGCTTGATTTGTCAAATACATTCCTACCTGGCAATTCAAGCGTGATTCCAGGGACTAAGCATGCCCGTGGCTATTTGCAACTAGACGGAGCGAGTGAGCTAAAAGACGTTACTTATATTAACCCAGGTAGCTCGGATGGAGATATGATTTCTACTGCTGACGACTTAAGCAAATTCTTCTCTTACTTACTAGGTGGCAAATTACTGAAGGAACAGCAGTTAAAACAAATGCTTACTACAGTTCCTACAAATAGAGAGGGAACCGGATATGGTCTTGGAATCCTTGAAATTAAGCTTCCGAACGGTGTCTCAGTATGGGGACACAGGGGGGGCGTTCCAGGGTTTTCCACTTTTGTTGGTGGAACACTTGGAGGTAAACATATACTCGCTATCAATTCGAACAGTTTAAACATTAATAACCCGGAATTTTTTAAAAACATTTTACTTGCTGAATTTAGCAAGTAGGAAAAACGGATAAATTTTGTCATTTGTAATTTCCATCGGAATGGATTACCGCTTGAAATGAGTATAGAGGGATTAAGTATCTAGAAACAATCAAGCCAATCATGAAGGATGGCTAAGTAAAAGGATTTGTTTATACATTGGCCAATTAAAAGAGCAACACATATAATGAGTGATTATGTATATAGTATTGCATTTGTGTTGGTATCGTCACGGATTGTAAATTTGTATAAGGTGCGAAGTCTAATTTAAGACTTCGCACTTTTGCTGTTTAACAGCTTTTATTACGAAGCTATTAACAATAGAAAAAGGAGAATGTAACTAGTTATGTGGATACTACTGTATGATTGGTGCAACAAATTGTGACTCTAACGTATTTGAAAGGTTTGATAAATTCACCGTTTATCGTCCTGACATTGATATTAAAAAGGCATTTAGTGGTACTGCAAGACATCTTGCTTTTGGATCAAGTATCTATAATTGTGTAGGAGCAGCATTTGCAAAATTAGAAATTGAAATAGATTCAACGATCAAAGATAATATTAGCGGAAAAAAATTGAGGGACATTAAAGATTTTGTGAAGAGGACTTCAAAAATGAAATAACATTGTAATAAGTTATATTTCTATTATTAATTGAAAGTTATTACCCTATAAATTCAGTCATTTATTATATAACTGAGTGCATAAAAAATGAACCGAACTCTATTAAATAACGTAAAAGCTAAAAGGTTTTCGCTTTGGGAACATCTCAAAATATTAAATTGATGGTAACTTTGTTGTAGCTCTTTAAACATACCTATATTAAAACCCAAATTNNAATTTGGGTTTTAATATAGGAATCAATTTTTTAAAAAATTTTTAGAAATTTAAAGATAAAGTATTGTATACATGTAAGTATGATTAAAAATGAAAAGTTGTAAATGCTAAATTTAATTAAATATGCCTTACTCTCTTTAACATTGGCCTGAATGAATAGTTTATAGGAGATTACACTGGCTAAAGATGCGATAATTGTTCCAAGCCCTCCAATATTTACTCCTAGTAATAAAGCTTTCCAATCAGAAGTAAAGTTTGATAGAAGAATTGAAGTAGGAAAATTGCTAATCAATTGACTCAAAAATATGGAACTAAAGAAGACTGAAGTATCTCCTCTTAAATTAGCGCGAGCAAATGTCCCCAGTGCATCGGAATGGGAAATGTTTCCGATAAAAATAAAAAAACAGACAAAGGTTATTAGAAGAAAGTAATCGATCTTAAATAGTAAGTTTCTATCTAACGTAAATGCTGCTATCAGTGTGACTATTAGCGCGATGTAATAATTAATAACACCAAAAATAGATGCAATGATAGTAATAAGTATCAAAATCCAGACGGTAGCTTTTTTTCGATTTTTCACGGTAATAACAGGTAGTTCTATTTTCAAATCTGTTTTTTGAAGTTTTTGAGTAAATATAAATAATAAACTAATTCCAAGTACAGCTAAAAGCAGAATTGAACCTAAAAATGGGATGAGCTTAATTCCATAGTAAGAATATAGGTATAAATTTTGTGGGTTTCCCATAGGCATCAAGCTACTACCGATGTTTGCTGCAATTGTCTGCAGGATGATTGTATCCATCATGTTCATTTGTGTTTTTTTACTAATGACAAGTGTTATTGGTACAAAAGTGAGGAGAGCAACATCATTTGTTACAAACATGGAGCAAATAAAGCATAACAAAATTAGAATAATAGATATTGACCTGCTGTTATTGCATTTATTTAAAATCGCAACGGCAAGTTTGTCTAATATCTTTAGCTGTTCCAAGGCCTTAATGGCTACCATCAGATTAAATAAGCTAATTAACACTTCAAAGTTAATATATTCGATCTTTGGCGAATGTATTAAGCAGCTTACAATTGCTAGTATCAGTGAAATGGTAAGCACTAAATCCTTTTTTAAAAATTCGAATTTCATAAGGAGTCTTTTTTTATTTTGAACGAATACTATTTCTTTCACAATACACCACCTGTAATCTATGTTAGTAAATATACGTTTTTTGGGATAACTCGATATTGCTAGAAAAGAGGATGTCATAAGGTCCTAAATAAGAGTTTTGTAATGTTTCATCCCTTCAACAAAATCTTTTTTTCTTAGTGTCTTTCATGTTGTAAATATGTGCAATATAGACGAATCCAACTAGGGGGATTAATTGAGAAAACAAATGTTTTTTGTATGATAACATAAATAAATTAAATGTTTTATTTTTTTTAATATTCTTATAATATTCCATTGATTCTTGATTTCAAATACTTTATATGAACTTCTAAAAGAGAAAAAATATGCATGTTTTTATGAAGAAAATAGAGGCTTGTCAGAGGTTAGGTAGAACAGCATCCGCGACGTTTGGATACTGTATAAAATTCACAAAATCTCACTGTTTTTTTAGATGAAAAATCTTAAAATATTTTTTTGTTTTTATAAAAATCTGTACTTTTTCGTAACATTCTGTACTTTTAATTATAAATTAAAGACAAGCTTCTCTTAGTTGAAGATTGAAAGCGCTTCATAGTTTTTCTATAAATTTTTTATCTAGCCTATTTTTGAGATTAGTAGTGAGAAAGGAGATATTTCCATGTTCTTGAGAAAATTAACAAATAACCAGTTAATCACTATTGATTTTATGATTTAAATCACCGGTAAACGAAACAAACATAATAGTACAACAATGTTAGTGGATAAAAATATTAGTTTGCAGAAAGGGGTAGAGCATCCGTTTGTATAAGCGTTAAGTACTTCAAAATTTCAGTTTTACGGTTACATGTTGTGCTGTTTGCTTAAACAGGCCAATCCGATTAATATAGAAAATTTTTATCCTTGTTGTATTTGAATATGAAAGAGGTATTTATACCAGGAAATATAGGTGATTTTATATAAATTATAATATATAAATTTTGGCGTGGAGTGATGATATGGAAAGGTTTTTTGTAGAGTTAGTCGGATCAACAAATGATTTTTTATGGTCTAAATTGTTAATTATTATGCTTGTTATTTGCGGAATTTATTTTACATTTAAATTGAATTTTGTACAGTTTCGAATGTTAAAAGAGATGGTCCGTGTATTAATGGAGGGGAAAAGTGGTTCTAAAGATCAAATCTCTCCTTTTCAAGCGTTTTGTATTGGTATGGCAGCCCGCGTTGGGACAGGGAATATTACAGGAATTGCGATTGCAATTGCATTAGGTGGTCCTGGAGCTGTATTTTGGATGTGGATTATTTCTATTATTAGCTCGGCATCTAGTTTTGTCGAAAGCACATTAGCACAGATATATAAAGTAAAAGATAAAACTGGTTTCCGCGGTGGTCCATCCTATTATATGGAAAAAGGGTTGAATAAACGTTGGATGGGAGTATTATTCTCTATTTTAATCACAATTACTTTTGGACTTGTATTCAATTCAGTACAATCAAATACAGTTACAATTGCTTTTCAAAACTCATTTGGTACAGATCGTCTAACAGTTGGGATAATCATGGCCATTGCTTTCGCTGCGATTATTTTTGGTGGTGTACAACGTATTGCAAAAATGGCTGAATACAAGGTGGTATTTTTAGCGGTATTATACATTGGAGTTGCATTATTTGTTGTAGTTACCAACATATCAAAAATGCCGGAAGTTCTTTCTCTTATTGTTCAAAACGCATTTGGTTTTAAACAAATAGCAGGCGGTTCAATTGGTGCAGCACTTATGAATGGAGTTAAACGCGGTTTATTCTCAAATGAAGCTGGTATGGGAAGTGCACCAAACGTTGCTGCAACAGCAACAACAAGTCATCCGGTGAAACAAGGACTGATTCAAGCATTTGGTGTATTAACGGATACACTAATCATTTGTACTAGCACCGCCTTTATTATTTTGCTGTCTGATGCATATAAACAACCGGGGTTAAATGGTATTGCACTTACACAAGCAGCATTAAGTGAACACATAGGCCCTTGGGCATCGGGTTGTCTTGCTATCTTTGTTTTTTTATTTGGATTTGGTGCGTTAATTGGCAACTATTATTATGGTGAAACAAACATTCGCTTCTTACATACAAGTAAAGTGTGGTTAATGATATACAGAATAAGTGTGTTGGCTATGATTGTATTTGGTTCTGTTGCAAAGATTCAAATTGTATGGGATTTAGCGGACTTATTTATGGGCTTTATGGTTATTATTAATTTAATTGCTATTACCTTACTTTCAAAAGTAGCATTTGCGGCGTTACAAGATTATATAAACCAGAAAAAAGCTGGTAAAGATCCTATTTTTTATAAAGAAAACATTAAAGGACTTGAAAATATTGAATGTTGGGATAGTTATGAGAAAACTTCAAAAAAGAAAAGTGTGTAATAAGAAGGATATTCAGACTGCAATATGTCTGAATATTTTTCTTGGTTCTAGTGCAAATATTATTGATTATAGTAAAGAAAAAATCATTCTATATAAAGTTAATAGTACGGGGGAATATTATTAAATGATAAAGGATTCTAGCGTTCAAGTTGAGGGGCAAGAAAAAGTTTGCTTAGATCAATGGGTAGCTCATTATCGAGCGTATGCAGCTAAGGGACGAAGCGCCAGTTATATTCCCGCTCTGGGGGAAATAAATGTATCGCAGTTAGGTATTTGTATAGTAAAGCCAGATGGAACAATGATAAAATCAGGAGATTGGGAGATACCTTTCACATTACAAAGTATATCAAAAGTAATCGGTTTTATAGCCGCTTGTTTAAGTCGCGGTATTTCTTATGTATTAGAACGAGTTGACGTAGAGCCAACTGGAGATGCCTTTAATTCAATTATTCGTTTAGAGATACATAAACCAGGAAAACCTTTTAATCCTATGATCAATGCTGGAGCGATTACGATAGCTTCACTTTTGCCAGGGACATCGGTGCAAGAAAAATTAGAATCTCTATACGTATTAATTGAAAAAATGATAGAGAAGCGTCCCGCTATTAATGAAATAGTATTTCAATCAGAATGGGAAACGGCTCATCGTAATAGAGCATTAGCATACTATTTAAAGGAGAATGGTTTTCTAGAATCAGATGTGGAGGAGACACTAGAGGTTTACTTAAAACAATGTTCGATTGAAATAAATACAGAAGATATTGCCTTAATAGGGCTTATACTAGCACATGATGGATATCATCCTATTCGCAAAGAACAAGTGCTCCCTAAAGAAGTAGCTAGGTTAACAAAAGCTTTAATGCTTACTTGTGGAATGTACAACGCTTCTGGAAAATTTGCTGCTTTCATTGGATTACCAGCTAAGAGTGGGGTATCCGGCGGAATTATGACACTTGTTCCCTCAAAATCTAGGAAGGATTTATCGTTTCAAGATGGATGTGGTATTGGTATTTACGGACCAGCCATTGATGAGTATGGGAATAGTTTACCAGGAATTATGTTGTTAGAACATATTGCAAAAGAATGGGATTTAAGTATATTTTAAAAAGGAGCACAGATATTTTGGTGTTAGAGCGAGTCCAAAAGTGTTCAGACCTTATATTGTGTCTGAACATTTTTGAGTTATAAAGTATCTTTCTAAAGTAGAAGGGTGTAATGAATACTCACAATCTATAATGCTTTCGTTTATAACTTATTTATCAGTTTTTGAAAAAAATAGAGTAAGTATTGTATTAATGCAAATAGGTTTGTATACTGACTGTTAGGCGAAAGTGAGAAGTGATTATTTTGAATCTTAGTAATTTAGTAAAAAAAGACATCTATATTCTCGTTTTAATGATACTTACAGTGCCCTTAGTAGGTGAAATAAAGTCATTTCCTTTAAATGAAACATTTAGAATGAGCTTTGGCGCACCAACATTTTTCTTTTTTTTGTTATTATTTCGACGAATTCCAGCATTTTTACCGGGCTTTTTAACAGCGATAGTCGTGGTAGTATTTCGTATCTCAATGGATGTCATTATAAAGGGAAATATGGATTGGCTAGCCGCTTTTCATACTCACTATCCTAGTTTTTTCTTTTATTTTACTTATTCGTATCTCTTTCATTTAGCAAAAATTAAACGTTTTTATCATCAACCACTAATGATTGGTTTTATTGGTTGCATGATTGAAATACTGTCAGACTGTGTGGAATTAATGATTCAATATTTCGTATTAAAAACATCAATCACATCTGAGGCAATAAATGAGATCATTGTTATCGCATGTTCCCATAGCTTTATAGTTCTAAGCTTTTTCAATATGATGAAATTGTATGAAGCGCAATCAAGGGAGAGACACATAAAGAAACAAAATGAACACATGCTCATGCTTATCTCTAATTTATATGAAGATGCTGTTCATTTAAAAAAAACATTACAAGATGCTGAGAATATAACAAAAAAATCCTATGATTTATATAAAACCTTAGACTCTTTTGAGCATAAACAGATGGATTTTCAGTTTCAGGATTTAAGGCAACAGGCATTACAAATTGCTGGCGAGGTCCATGACGTTAAAAAGGATAACCAACGCATTTTTGCGGGACTTTCAAAACTAATTTCTGATGAAAGTTTTACAGATTATATGTCTGTACATGAACTGGTAAACATCATTATACGGGCAAATACGAAATACGCACGGTTGCTAGAGAAAGACATCCAATTTGTGTATAAAATTGATGGTGTGCATCCTCATTATCATATTTACACAATCTTATCTATTATAAATAATATCGTTACAAACGCTGTAGAAGCTATCCAAGGTATGGGAATCATCACAATTGACATTAATAAAGACCATCATTTTGTTGAATTTCGAGTAGGAGATAACGGTCCAGGTATTTCTTCAAAATATAAAGATTCAATTTTTGAGCCTGGGTTTACTTCTAAATATGATGATTTAGGCAATCCATCGACAGGCATCGGACTATCGTATGTTAAAGAAATGGTCGAACAACTAGAAGGTGATGTTACGCTTGAGGACAGAACCGAAGGAAAAGGATCAATTTTTATAATTAGATTAGGGATTGATCATATAATTTCGAAAGGGTGATTCTATGTATTTTTATATAGTAGATGATGAAAAAGCGGTTCGCTCAATGTTGGCTCAAATTATCGAGGATGAAGATCTTGGAGAGGTTATAGGAGAAGCTGAGGATGGTTTATCTTTAGAGCAACACATGCCAATCCTTAAAAAGATAGACATTTTATTTATCGATTTGTTAATGCCGATTCAAGATGGAATAAAAACAATTCGTCAAATAAAGCCTTCGTTTAAAGGGAAAATCATCATGGTTTCTCAAGTAGAATCAAAAGAGTTAATTGCTGAAGCTTATTCGCTTGGCGTTGAATACTATATTATTAAGCCAATTAACCGGATTGAAGTCTTAACAGTTGTTGGGAAAGTCATTGAACGAATTCGTTTGGAAAAATCAATAAAAAACATTCAAGAATCGCTTAATATGGTATTAAAATTGGATAGTAATGCAAGTGCGCAAGAAAAATACCGTAATGAAAAACATTTAAATACTTTTAATCACTTTCAAAATTCCATTCATTTTCTTTTGTCTGAATTAGGAATAGCCAGTGAAAGTGGAAGTAAAGATTTAATGGATATGCTAGATTATTTATATAAATATGAACAAGATAACACGTTGGAACAAGGTTTCCCCTCACTAAAAGAGATTTTTATGAATTTAGCTCAAAAAAAACTTGGGGATTCAGCTGAAGACGCCGAATTAAAAAGGTTCATAGAAGCTTCCAAACAACGGATTCGGAGAGCAATATATCAATCATTAAACCATTTAGCTTCCCTTGGACTTACTGATTTTTTAAACCCGAAGTTTGAAAATTATGCTTCTAGATTTTTTGATTTTACTACCGTAAGGAGAAAGATGACAGAATTGAATAATGAACCAACAGTACCTGCTCGTATTGATACGAAAAAATTTATTCAAGTTCTTTATTTTGAAGCAAAACGAATACACCTGGAGTTAAGATGATAAACTCTTGCTAATTATTATTTTCAATTGCTAGATTGATAATTGTTTTCATGTTATTTGTTTTATATAGTTTTTCTAAGAGAGTATTTTCCTTTATTTCATATTGATTTTAAAATCAGAAAATTCCGTATCGATTCGGTAGAAGTGTATGAACTTATAACAAAAGAATATGTATTTTTTATTTTTTTAAACATTAATATTCATTTAAAAAAACGAGTATTTTCACAATGAAATATAAATACATAGTAAGTTGAATTTAAAAAAAGATGCTATCTTCTAGCATCTTTTTTTCTTTAAGAGGAAATATCATTAATACTTATATTATTTGAAATTCAAATGCAGGCATACAAATAAGGGAAAAGGAGATAATATCTAACAAATTATAATTGGAAATGGTATTTTAGGTCAGAAATGTTTTTATACTAACTAGGTTATTGGTGCTAAATAAGCATAATGTCTCGCTTTTCTGCTCTTTAATCTTATAGTTATTTTTTATTAAGTACATATCGTTCTTTAGAAATCTCAATCCTAGCAGAGTATATAAATTGGGTGATAAAAATGTGGAACATAATTACTTCTTATCTTCCAGATTGGAAAGTCTTTGTACAAGCTTTTATCTTGTTTTTAATTCCGTATACTATCTCAAGATTTTTTCATTGGGTTCGTATGTCAGAGAAAGAGTGGGAAGAATGAGTTGGTGGAAGTCAAGAGACAAACAAGTGAAAAAAATAATATTCAAAGTAAAACGAAACAAGAGCATAAACCTTCTCAAAATGCAATCGTTCATTTCACAAATGATTTTGCCTCTAACTTAGAACTTATAAAGCAACAAATCGGACATAATTCTGATGTTCGCTTTCGGAAGTTTAATATTGGACGCACAGATATTCAGGCTGGGATCGTTTTTGTTGATGGCCTATCAGATAAAGAGATAATTGACAAACATATTATGAAATTACTAATGGATGATTTTTCTGATGAATATAAAAATGAAACTTCTTATGTGGAGGGGACTGTTTCAAAAGAATATATTAAAAATAAAGTTCTTACAATTAGTGAAGTAGCAGAAGTCCATTACATAAAAGATTTAATACCCAAAGTATTGATAGGTTCAACAGCTCTTTTAATTGATGGTTTAGCAGATGTGTTTATTCTTGGTACAACAAAAGCAAATAAACGAAACATTGAAGAACCAGTATCGGAGGCATTAGTCAGAGGGCCACGGGTCGGTTTTACTGAAGTATTAAGTGATAATACCTCACTTTTGCGACGACATTGTGCGGATGAGAGCTTATCATTAGTAAAGCTACCAGTAGGAGAACGTGCAAAGAAAGAGTTAGTTGTCGCATTTATTAGAGATCTTGCTAGTACAGAATTGGTGGATGAAGTAAAAAATAGAATTCAGAAAATTGACATAGACAGTGTACTCGAATCTGGTTATATAGAGCAACTCATTGAAGATAATTATCTAAGTCCTTTTCCACAGATTCAAAATACAGAACGACCTGATCGTGTTATTAGTGCTTTAATGGAAGGTCGAGTAGCTATTTTGTTAGATGGAACACCATTTGTTTTAATTGCTCCAGTTACATTTAGTATGCTGCTGCAATCACCAGAAGATTATTATGAAAGGTGGCTTCCTGGTACGCTTCTCCGCTTATTACGCTTCATGACAGCTTTTGTTTCATTATTTGCTCCAGCACTGTATATTTCTTTTATTTCATTTCATCCAGGATTAATTCCCACTAAGCTCGCTATTTCTATTATCGGATCGCGAGAAGGAGTTCCTTTTCCCGCTTTAATAGAAGCGTTAATTATGGAAGTAGCTATCGAAGTTTTGCGAGAAGCAGGTTTACGTCTGCCTAAACCGATTGGACCTGCAATGGGAATTGTGGGCGGTTTAATAATTGGTCAAGCTGCCGTAGAAGCAGGAATTGTTAGTCCAATAATGGTTATCGTTGTTGCGGTAACAGCTATTTCTTCTTTTACTATTCCACAATATAGTGTAGGAATTACGTTACGCATTCTTCGTTTTGTAGCTATGTTTTGTGCTGCGATATTTGGTTTGTATGGAGTTATTCTCTTCTTTCTTTTACTTTGCAGTCATTTAGTGAAACTGAAAAGTTTTGGCGTTCCTTATACCAGTCCTGCTGTTCCATATCGATTCAGTGACTGGAAAGATTTTATGGTTCGCATGCCATTAAAAATAATGAGACGTCGACCAAAAATAATGCATACCAAAAAAAATATCCGCAAAAGGTAGCTGATGACGAAAGGAAGTGGCCTTCAGTGATTACTAAATTTAAAGACCGAATAACAACTTCACAGGCAGTTGTTATTATTGTAAATTACATACTTGGGACAGGAATTCTCACTCTGCCTAGAGCATCTGTGGAAAAAGTGAAAACACCAGATGTATGGATAAGTGTGATATTAGGTGGAATACTGGCAATGGTTTCAGGAGTAATTATGGTCAAATTAAGTCAGCAGTTTCCAGAAAAAACATTTTACCAATACAGTCAAGATATTGTAGGGAAATGGATAGGCAGGTTGCTTAGTTTTCTTATTATAGGGTATTTTCTTACAACTTCAGCATTTCAAATTCGTTCAATGGCAGAAGTAATAAGCTTTTTTTTGCTCGAAGGAACCCCCACATGGGCTATTGTTATGCCTTTTATGTGGATAGGTCTCTATTTGATTATGAGTGGTATTAATTCAATTGCACGGATGTTTGAAATAATATTTCCTATTACTGTTTTTATTTTTTTAATCATTTCCTTTATGAGCATCGGAATATTCGAGATAGATAATCTCCGTCCCGTATTAGGTTTGGGAATTAAACCAGTATTAGATGGGATAAAAACAACGTCTCTCGCATATACAGGTCCTGAAATTATGTTAATTCTTTTGGTATTTATGGAACAACGAAATAAAGCAGTAAAAGCTATTTTAGTTGGAATTTCTATTCCGTTAATCTTTTATGTAATAACTGTTGTAATGGTCATTGGTGCATTATCAATTGATGGGGTTGTAACAAGAACATGGCCGACAATTGACCTTATGCGCAGTTTTGAAATTTCTGGATTGATATTTGAACGTTTTGAATCTTTACTGCTTGTAATATGGATTATGCAAATATTTGCTACCTATACGATTAGTTATTATGCAGCTGCATTAGGATTAGCGCAACTCTTTAAAAAGAGTATTCATCCGTTTATTTTTGCTTTGATTCCAATCATTTACATCACTGCTATGACTTCGAAAAATATAAATGACTTGCTTAAATTGGGGGATATGCTCGGTAATGCTGCTTTATTTTTATTTGGTTTACTGCCACTGCTTCTTCTTATTATTACGCGATTAAAAGGAGGAGTAGTGTGAAAAATAAATTTAATTATATGCGGTTCTATTTTGCTTTGTTATGGACGCTTTTGCTTCTATTTTTAACAGGATGTTGGAGCAGTAAAGAAGTAGAAGAGTTGAGTTTAACTGCAGGTATAGCACTAGATAAAGGGAAGAATTCAACAATTGAGAAAGAAGATGAGGAAGGAGGTTATCCTAAAAGAAATCTTATAACAGCTACTTATCAAATTGTTAGTTCGCAAGCACAAAGTAAAGGAAATGGACAACAAAAACGTTATATAAATGTTTCTGAGACCGGTGATTCCATTCATCAAATTGTTCGTGAGTTTTCATTGAAAAGAGAGAGCACAATGTTTAGCCCACATTTAAAAAACATTGTTATTAGTGATAGTCTTGTACGTACATACAGTTTAGAACAATTACTTGAACAGTATCTCCGTGACAATGAAGTTCGGCTTAGCTGTATGCTCTTAATTAGCAAGGGTCTAGCGAAGGAGGTACTGGAATCAAACAAAAAAGGAGAAATCCCAGCATTTCGTTTGTCTGGAATTGCAGATAATAGAAATAGAACAACAAGGATTTTACCCCCTGTATCGCTCGCTAAATTGGAAGGAAAGATGCGGTCAGGGTTCAGTTTTCTTTTGCAAAATGTAATATCGATAAAAGGGGAAACAAAATTTGCAGGAGCTGCTGTAATTAAAGGGAAGACAAAAAAGTTGATGGGCTTTTTAAATGAACAGGAATTGGAAGGAGTAGTATGGATAAACGGAAAAAGGAATGGTGGTGTGGTAAAAACTTTTGATAAAGAATCAAAGAAACTCATTATATACGAAATAAAGTCAATAAAAAGCAAAATCATACCACATGTTAACGGAAATAATATTTCCTTTGATGTAAACATTGAATCAGAAGGGCGTTTGTCTGAAAATTGGATGCAATCAGGAAAAGATTTTGAAAATGAATTTTTAAAAAAGGAAGAAAAAGCTATTGAAAAAGAAGTAAAGCACTTAGTACATCATGTTACAAAAAAAATACAAAAAGAATATCAAGTCGATATTGCGGGTTTTGGCAACCAATTAAGAATTAAACACCCGAGAACATGGGAGAAAGTCAAAAAAGATTGGGATCAAACATTTAGTAAAGTACCGATTAAATATCATATAAATGTAACTATACAAGATTATGGAGCGTCAAGTTTAAAACGATGAGATACCTTAATTGAAATTATATTTGAATCAAAACAAAAAGTTATAAAAGTTTTAATTTGAAAATTTTTGTAACTTTTTGTTTTTTTATGTCCTTCTTATTATAGATTAAAGAAATGATTTTATCCCGCTATTTGCCGGGCAGTAAGACCCACACCTCAAAATTCAGCGAAAGCAAAGAAGTTATTAGAGGTATATGTAAGCTCTATATAGGAAGGAGAATTTTGAAATTCTATTGATAAACCAAGTAATTGTAATAGCCCTTATTTAGAATAATAATTTCAAAATCAATAAAATTTAGAGTAGAAGGAGCAAGAGCAAATTATTATGAATAAACAAATAGGTTTTATCGGATGTGGAAACATGGGTATTGCTATGATAGGTGGGATGATTAAAAAAAATATAGTTTCTCCAGATCAAATAATTTGTTCAGATTTAAATGTCATTAATTTAAAAAATGCTAGTAATGAATATGGCATAACTATAACTACTAACAACAATGAAGTCGCTAACAGCGCTGACATTTTAATTTTATCAATCAAACCAGATTTATACTTATCGGTAATTAACCAAATAAAAGATCAAATAAAAAATGATGTAATCGTTGTAACTATTGCTGCAGGAAAAAGTATTAAGAGCACTGAGAATGAATTTGGTAGAAAGTTAAAAGTTGTTAGAGTAATGCCTAATACACCGGCACTTGTTGGAGAAGGAATGTCTGCGTTATGTTTTAATGAAATGGTTACAGAAAAAGATATAAAAGAGGTACTGAACATATTTAATATTTTCGGCCAGACGGAGGTCATAAATGAAAAACTAATGGATGTTGTTACATCTATTAGTGGTTCTTCTCCAGCATATGTGTATATGTTTATAGAAGCCATGGCAGATGCTGCTGTACTTGGCGGTATGCCGAGAAAACAAGCTTATAAATTTGCGGCTCAGGCTGTATTAGGTTCTGCAAAAATGGTATTGGAAACAGGAATACATCCAGGTGAATTGAAGGATATGGTTTGTTCTCCAGGTGGAACGACGATAGAAGCTGTAGTAACGCTAGAAGAAAAAGGTTTAAGAACAGCTATCATTTCAGCTATGAAACGTTGTACGCAAAAATCTATGGAAATGTCTAGTTTAACTAGTAAGTGAGAAGCGAATTTATATAATATTTCAAATCTATTTAATGTAAAAGAAATATTATGAGGCTAGTTAATAACTAAGTAAATTTATATACAACACTAACGAGAAGAATAAACCTTATTTTAAAGGGGATACAGAAAATATGAGTAATTTACTAAAAAAGAAATCCGTTACACAATTGTTAGAGCATAATCAAAGCAAGATTTTAACGAAAACATTAGGAGCATTTGATTTAATTATGTTAGGGGTAGGCTCGATAGTTGGAACGGGTGTTCTTGTGTTAACTGGATTAGTAGCAGCAAGAAATGCTGGTCCAGCAGTTGTTTTTTCATTTATACTTGCGGCAATTATATGTGGATTTATAGCATTATGTTACGCGGAAATTGCTTCTACACTCCCGGCGTCTGGTAGTGTATATACGTACTCATATGCAACAATTGGTGAGTTTGTTGCTCATCTAGTAGGTTGGTCATTGCTGTTAATATATATCGTGGCAACAGCGGCTGTCGCTGCTGGATGGACAGGCTATTTCCACAATTTAATAAAGGGATTTGGATTAGAGATACCTAAAGCTCTAGTAACGATTCCTTCGCATGGTGGTATTGTGAATCTACCAGCGGTAATCATTACATTGATA
Source organism: Bacillus sp. AFS012607 (assembly GCF_002558005.1). Lineage (NCBI taxonomy): Bacteria > Bacillati > Bacillota > Bacilli > Caryophanales > Bacillaceae > Bacillus > Bacillus sp. AFS012607. The sequence goes on along the minus strand of NZ_NTVM01000002.1, from coordinate 150,524 downwards.
TTAGCATGGATGTTATCCCGTGGTACGAGGGAAAGTAAACGAATCAATAATACAATGGTATCGATTAAAATTGGAATGATTTTGTTGTTTATTACGGTTGGTATATTCTATGTAAAACCAATGAACTGGATACCAATTGCACCATACGGTTTAAGTGGAGTCTTTACGGGTGGAGCAGCTATTTTATTTGCTTTTACGGGTTTTGATATATTAGCAACTTCAGCAGAAGAAGTAAAAGACCCGAAACGTAATCTTCCGATCGGTATTATTGCATCATTAATCATATGTACAATTATTTATGTTATGGTATGCCTTGTTATGACAGGAATGGTTTCCTATAAAGAATTAAATGTCCCTGAGGCAATGGCTTATGTAATGGAAGTTGTAGGACAAGGAAAAGTCGCTGGTGCAATTGCTGCAGGTGCTGTAATTGGCCTTATGGCTGTTATTTTTTCCAATATGTATGCGGCAACACGAGTATTCTTTGCAATGAGTCGTGATGGATTGTTACCGAAATCATTTGCGAAAGTTAATAAGAAAACTGGAGCACCCACTTTTATAACTGGATTGGCAGGAATAGGGAGCTCTATAATAGCTGGGTTTATTGATTTGAAAGAATTAGTTAATTTAGTTAATATCGGTAGTTTGGTGACGTTTGCGTTAGTTTGTCTATCAGTTATTATCCTTCGTAAATCACACCCAAATTTAAAACGTGGATTTATGGTACCTTTTGTACCTGTATTACCATGCGTTGCAATTGTATGCTGTGTGTTTTTAATGCTAAATTTACCGTTAAGGACATGGGTGTACTTTAGTATTTGGATTACTATTGGGGTAGTAATATATTTCCTTTATTCGATAAAACACAGTAATTTAAATGAGGAAACGATCTCGAAATTACATGATAAAATTACGAGATAATAACGATAGAAAATTTTATTAATAATCATATTGATAGTTGAGTAACATAGAAACAGTTTTTTGACATTTAGCAAGAGATAAAATAAGAGATGCTAGGGCAGCTAAGTACTTTTTTAGAAACCTTGCTTGTTTTTTACGATTTAAAACTGCTAAGGAGAGAGAAGTATGAGTGAATTGCATTTTATGAGTATAGAAGAATTGGATAATAAATTGAAAAAATCTGACAGTGGTATTTATTTCATTAAAGATTATAATGACAATATTATTTATGTAGGCAAGGCTTTTAGTATAAAAAGTAGAGTATTAGCTCATTTTAATAGTTATTCCAATATTGAGGAATATGTACATTTATTTAATAAAGTAGCGTATCTCATTGAAGATAGTTTGTTAAAACGCTCATTGTTACAAGTTACTTATATGATTAAATATAAACCAGTATTAAACAAAGAAGTACAAAAAGAATTCCCAGAGTTGTATACTCAATACATTAAGCAGACAAATAAAAAATCTATGTTGTTAGAAATTGATGAAGCTAAAGAAAAAGGGGAGGAGTTAAAGAATAAATTAGTAAAATTAGTAGGCGGAAAAACTATGTTTTATGACATAATTTCTCTGTTAAACAATGGATATAACTATCATGTTCTCGCAAAAGTATTGAGCATAGAACTTCAAACTTTAATTATAATAAAAGAACACCGAAATAAATTTCCGATACCACATAATTATAAGAGGACAATAAAACATCAAGATATAATGTATGCTTTATCTGGAAAAAAGAATTTAAGTACTTCAAGGTTAAACACTTAACTTTAAAATAGTAAATTCGTTGCTTTTGTAGCTTTTATTGTTATATTGAAATGTAATGTACATTTGTGTTTCAAATTTAATTGGTGGAATAAGGGGAGGGAAAGGGTTCCTATAAAAATACTGGAAGAAATTAGGTCACTTATGCATAAATAGCATAAGTAGACACATGTTATTTATAAATATATTGGAAGTGCAATTATAAATATTCAAAGATACGAAAGTAATACAAAGGAAATTCTTATTTCTGCTACTACAAGTACTATTGAGCAAATGAAGTATGAAATTGCTTTTGAACTAAGAGTCACACTGGGACCTGATACATCACATCATCTGCAAATGGTTCGGATCGGTGGAGAGTTTACAAAACGCTTAGTTTGAATGGCTGAAAAACAGTTAACAGGTCAATACAGATTACACTAAGAAAATAATCCGTATATATACGGATTATTTTTCCTTTAATTTACAAAAAAAAATTTCGAAATTGAAAAAACCTCTCAGATTCCTTTGTAATAATCTTTTTTAGTTGTGTCAATGGCATAGGTATCGAAAGGTGATAAATTCGATACGAACGATGTATGATCCCTTAAAAGGGTTTTTGTGTTATTTATAATTTTAATTCCATAATACTTAAGCTGATATAATAAAATGTTTTATGTCTAAATTGATATAAAGTAATAATCATTAAGTGATATTTCTTTTTTTATAGAATAAGTAAAAACTGATACTGTAGTAATTACTGTTTTGAGATCAATTTACTGTGTACCTTAATTATTGAAGTTTTTTGTTGATTAACAACTATTGTGTTTGGAAATTAATAATAAGTTTATCCCGCTATTTGCCGGGCAGTAAGACCCCCACCTCAAAATTCAGCGGAAGCAAAGAAGTTAGGTGGGGGATCAACTGTCTGTAAAAGCCCGATTTGTGTGGGCTAATAATCAGTGGGGGATGAACAAAACCCCCACTGATTAAAGTTTCACTTTATGTGATGCGGTAATAAAACTAGCTATTTTGCTATTCTTAGTATTTGTAAATTCTATATATTTTTCCCTCTTTTGTGGAAAGTAAAACTAATGTTACGACCAGTAATATAGTGTCATTTTTTGAATATTTCATTCGTTTTTTATTTTTATTTTTAGTTGATGAAAAGACCTTTCTCTCAATTAAATGTTTAATTGAGCACTTGAATTTCCTCCACCTTGTACTTTTCAAAACATAGTGTTTCAAAAATAGCCGTATCGCTTTCCTCTTTTTCCGATTTCACGACTTCTTTATTATCTTTTTCTAAAATTTGGAGCAAAATAGTTTTTCAGTTTCATATTTAAATTAGCAGTATTTATTTTTTGAATTCAATTTGTATAAATGATTGAATTGGAACTTTGACTGTTATTTCTTGCGGTGGTACAGTATCTCCTGTTACTTTCGTTTTATTTGTAATATTTTTCTATCTCGGTCCTCGCATTGACTACCACTGTATTTTGTAGTGCTTCACTGTTTTCTCAAGTTCAATAATTATATCTTGTAGAATTAAGAAAAGAACTTAGCTTATTTCGTTTACTTATCTACTCTGATATTTAGATGCTAACTACAATTAAATAATATATGATTTTTATAAAAAAGATATAGTAATATTTTGTTGTGAATTGTACTAATTTGATATTTTATAGTATTATTTGTCGTGAATTATATCTAACAGAATATATTTTATGGATCTATAAAGGAGAATGTAATGAATACTTCTATCGATATACAACACTTGTGTGATCTTGCACATAAAGCATTTAATGCCCCTGTACATATTTTATCTGCAGACAGAAAAATTTTATATCATTCTACATCTGATAATGTTTGTAGTCCTTTTTATTCTTCAAAAGAAGAACATCTTAGTGATATTTATCAAGAAAACGATCCCTTTAACTTGCCACTTTTCCGAAGTAACAACTATCTTGAAAATTTTGTTCTAATTCATATAGAAAATCATGATGATATTAAAGGGACTATTATAATCGGTCCTACTATACATCCAAAAGATTCAGATGATATGATCATAAAATTTCAGAAAGAATTTAAATCAAATGATAACATTCAAGAAAGACTTGCCTATTATCAGTGTTTATCTGAGATTAAAAAAACTACATTAATTGATATGGGAATTCTATTACATTACATGATTTTCAATGAAAAGTTAGATGTAGATATTGTCTTGGAAAAAAATAAAGTACTAGAGGAAATTCCTAATAAAAATGTGAAACCTGATTTATATATTTTAAAACGTCGACAAAACAAACCTAAAACGCACAATATGTCATTAGTAAATGATTTCTTTTCGACTATTAAAGAAGGGAATAAAAAAAAGTTAATACAGTATATGTATGCGGTTTCGCAAGAAGATGTTGAACTTATGCTAATAGAGGATCCGCTCAGGAATCAAAAAAACCTTGGAATTATTGCGATTACCTTAGCCACTCGATATGCAATAGAAGGAAACCTGCCACCAGATATTGCTTTTGCTCATAGTATTTTATATATACAAACCCTGGAACAATTAGATAATGTAGAATCTGTAAAGCGATTGTCAGGGGATGCTTTACGTACTTTTGCAGATCGTGTGAAAGAATACAATGCAAAAAAGTATTCTTACGCGGTTACTACATGTATAAAACATATTAATAAAAATGTTTACGATGGAATATCTCTGAATGAACTTGCTAATCATTTAGAAATTACGCCTACTTATCTGTCTAAACTATTTAAAAAAGAAATGGGAATTACTTTAAGCGAATATATTCAAAGGGAACGAGTGGAAGAAGCAAAGAAATTATTAACACTCACTACTTATTCGTTATCAGATATCTGTGCTTGGCTTAACTTTAATGACCAAAGTTATTTTATAAGAGTTTTCAAAAAAATCACTAGCATGACCCCTAGGCAGTACCGTGAAAAATATACAATAATATAAGTTTGTTACCTACTGTCTCCAATGTAAAGACTTAAACATGGGTGTAAGTATCCCAAAAAATGAAAATTCACTAACCATTATTTTGCTAAAGGAAACAAAAAGATAGAAGGCTGCAAAGTGTTCCAAGGAAGCTTTGTAGCTTTTTTGTAATTTAAAACCTATGTTTATAACGATGATAAGTTTATAGACTAATATCTTCATATTAGATATTTATTAATAATGATATTGGGATATTTCGTGAAAAAATCAATAATATAACATATATTACTAAATATATCTACATTTTATGCAATTATACATAACTAAATAAAGGTAAAAAAGTATAAAAAAACCTATTATATTATTCTATAAGTATTTTTTCTAAAATAAAATTTCTTGGTTGAGCTAAAATAGTTATTTTTAACCGTATACACATTAATTTGTAATCATTACAATTACAGAAATGAAATTTACGAATAACTATATTTATATAATTTTTTTCGGTTCATATTTTTATTTAACAGTAAATTATCGAGCATAATCGACAAAATTTTTCTATTTACGCATTAAAAATTTAATGTTTTAATGAACAACATAACTGGTATGACCAGACAGAAAGGAGAAGGTTACGCTAATAGGAATTATAGTGAAGTTATAAGTAACATTATGTCTTTGAAAATTTTCTAAATAGTCAATTTATTCACAAGAGGTCAAGAATCAAATTGGTAATAAACGTGTTCTAAGTTTCTGCATAACAAAAGTAAAGTTATTCCGCAATAAAAGTATAAGTAATGTACAGTATAATTTCACCTTTTGTTGTCTACTAAGGAGTTTGCTGACAAAACTAAGAGGGATATTATCAAATTGAAATTAAACAATGTTATGACAAGATTAACTGTAAGCATTGGTTTATTGATCCTCACGATTCTGTAAGTTAAACCGCAACTTTAGGAAAGAATTAATAATTTACTACTCATAAGGTGCCTGATTCAAATATAGTTAATAAATTTTTGTTATTTATATTTAAAAAAATAGAGTATCGAAATGAGAGATAAATAAAATCCTTACATCCTATTAGAAGTAAAAAACAACGATATTAACGTATCTGAAAGATTTCTCCTTCTTATCCAGTTTACAAAGAGAGCGGTCGTACAAGTTATATGAATTAAGTTATAAAAACAATGGTAAAGGAGTGTACGGAATGAAAACTAAAATAATGACAGGATTATTAGTCACATCCATTGTAACTGGAGCAACTATTCCTATCAATACTCTCGCAACACCAATCGTTCAAGCGGAAACTCAACAGGAAGGCATGGATATTTCCTCTTCATTACGAAAATTAGGTGCGCAATCTAAATTAATCCAAACGTATATTGATCAATCTTTAATGAGTCCTAATGTACAGCTAGAGGAAGTCCCAGCTTTAAATACCAATCAATTCCTAATCAAACAAGATATGAAGGAATGGTCATCGGAACTCTATCCACAGTTAATTCTATTAAATTCAAAAAGTAAAGGATTTGTAACAAAATTTAATAGTTATTACCCGACATTAAAATCGTTTGTAGACAATAAAGAAGATAGAGAAGGGTTTTCGGATAGACTTGAAGTACTTCAAGAAATGGCTATGACGAATCAAGAAAATGCGCAACGACAAATCAATGAATTAACAGATCTTAAATTACAGCTTGATAAAAAATTAAAAGATTTTGATACTAATGTGGCAACTGCGCAAGGCATACTAAGTACAGATGGAACAGGAAAAATAGATCAGTTAAAAAATGAAATATTAAATACCAAAAAAGCAATTCAAAATGATTTACAGCAAATTGCATTAATACCAGGAGCTTTAAATGAGCAGGGATTTGCTATATTCAAAGAAGTTTATAGTCTTTCAAAAGAAATTATTGAACCAGCTGCTCAAGCAGGGGTGGCAGCGTATAACAAAGGAAAAGAAATTAACAACTCTATTCTAGAAGCGGAGAAAAAAGCGGCGCAAGAAGCGACAGAACAAGGTAAAACTGCTCTAGAGATTGAATCAGCAAAAAAAGCAGCTCGTGAAGCAATTGAGAAAAGCAAACAAGGTGAAATAGCAGCCGCAGCCGCAGCAAAAACACAAGAGTATGACCTGATGAAGGTCATTGATACCGAAAAGATTAAGAAAACATTTGGCGTTTTTGCTGAAGTAAATAAATTAACAGCAGAACAGCGAGCATATTTAGATGATTTAGAGAAACAAAATCAAAAAATATATGATTTAACAACGAAACTATCAATAGCTGATTTACAAAAATCAATGCTTCTTCTTACACAAAATGATTTGCATACGTTTGCAAATCAAGTAGATGTAGAACTGGATCTACTAAAGCGCTATAAAGAAGATTTAAATCTAATAAAAAATAGCATTACAAAATTATCTACTAATGTTGATACAACTAACGAGCAGTCTCAAAAAGATACATTAAGACAATTAAAAAATGTAATAAGTTACCTTGAAGAACAAGTATATAAATTTTAATATTGCGTTTTTAGGGAATTCATACAGATTATAAGCATTTAGCGAAAGAAGGAGAATAGTCATGAAAAAATTTCCATTCAAAGTACTAACTTTAGCTACATTAGCAACTGTTATAACTGCTACTACCGGTAACACTATTCATGCATTTGCACAAGAAACGACCGCTCAAGAACAAAAAGTAGGCAATTATGCATTAGGCCCCGAAGGACTGAAGAAAGCATTAGCTGAAACAGGGTCTCATATTCTAGTAATGGATTTATACGCAAAAACAATGATTAAGCAACCAAATGTAAATTTATCTAATATCGATTTAGGCTCAGAGGGGGGAGAGTTGCTCAAAAATATTCACCTTAATCAAGAGCTGTCACGAATCAATGCGAATTACTGGTTAGATACAGCGAAGCCACAGATTCAAAAAACTGCTCGTAATATTGTAAATTACGATGAACAATTTCAAAATTATTACGACACATTAGTAGAAACTGTACAAAAGAAAGATAAGGCAGGTCTAAAAGAGGGTATAAATGATTTAATTACTACAATCAATACAAATTCAAAAGAAGTTACAGATGTGATTAAGATGCTACAAGACTTCAAAGGGAAACTATATCAAAATTCTACAGATTTTAAAAATAATGTTGGTGGTCCAGATGGGAAAGGTGGATTAACTGCAATATTAGCAGGTCAACAGGCAACGATTCCACAACTTCAAGCTGAAATTGAGCAACTTCGTTCTACACAGAAAAAACATTTTGATGATGTATTAGCATGGTCAATTGGTGGTGGATTGGGAGCAGCTATTTTAGTTATTGCAGCTATTGGAGGAGCGGTAGTTATTGTTGTAACTGGCGGTACAGCAACACCGGCTGTTGTTGGTGGACTCTCGGCTCTTGGTGCAGCTGGTATCGGTCTAGGAACTGCGGCTGGTGTCACAGCATCTAAGCATATGGACTCCTATAATGAAATTTCTAACAAAATCGGAGAATTAAGTATGAAAGCAGATCGTGCTAATCAAGCAGTTCTTTCGCTTACTAACGCGAAAGAAACATTGGCATATTTATATCAGACTGTAGATCAAGCGATATTGTCTCTAACAAATATTCAAAAGCAATGGAATACAATGGGCGCAAATTATACAGATTTACTGGATAATATCGATTCTATGCAAGACCACAAATTCTCTTTAATACCAGATGATTTAAAAGCCGCTAAAGAAAGTTGGAATGATATTCATAAAGATGCAGAATTCATTTCAAAAGATATTGCTTTTAAACAGGAGTAGAACTGAAATTTAAAACCTAAATTGGAGGAAAATGAAATGATAAAAAAAATCCCTTATAAATTACTCGCTGTATCGACGCTATTAACTATTACAACTGCTAATGTAGTTTCACCAGTAACAACTTTTGCAAGTGAAATTGAACAAACGAACAATGGAGATACGGCTCTTTCTGCAAATGAAGCGAGAATGAAAGAGACCTTGCAAAAGGCTGGATTATTTGCAAAATCTATGAATGCCTATTCTTATATGTTAATTAAGAATCCTGATGTGAATTTTGAGGGAATTACCATTAATGGATATGTAGATTTACCTGGTAGAATCGTACAAGATCAAAAGAATGCAAGGGCACATGCTGTTACTTGGGATACGAAAGTAAAAAAACAGCTTTTAGATACATTGAATGGTATTGTTGAATACGATACAACATTTGACAATTATTATGAAACAATGGTAGAAGCGATTAATACAGGGGATGGAGAAACTTTAAAAGAAGGGATTACAGATTTGCGAGGTGAAATTCAACAAAATCAAAAGTATGCACAACAACTAATAGAAGAATTAACTAAATTAAGAGACTCTATTGGATATGATGTTAGAGCTTTTGGAAGTAATAAAGAGCTCTTGCAGTCAATTTTAAAAAATCAAGGTGCAGATGTTGATGCCGATCAAAAGCGTCTAGAAGAAGTATTAGGATCAGTAAACTATTATAAACAATTAGAATCTGATGGGTTTAATGTAATGAAGGGTGCTATTTTGGGTCTACCAATAATTGGCGGTATTATAGTGGGAGTAGCAAGGGATAATTTAGGTAAGTTAGAGCCTTTATTAGCAGAATTACGTCAGACTGTGGATTATAAAGTAACCTTAAATCGTGTAGTTGGAGTTGCTTACAGTAATATTAATGAAATGCACAAGGCGCTTGATGATGCTATTAACGCTCTTACTTATATGTCCACGCAGTGGCATGATTTAGATTCTCAATATTCGGGCGTTCTAGGGCATATTGAGAATGCAGCTCAAAAAGCCGATCAAAATAAATTTAAATTCTTAAAACCTAATTTAAATGCAGCGAAAGACAGTTGGAAAACATTACGAACAGATGCTGTTACATTAAAAGAAGGAATAAAGGAATTAAAAGTGGAAACTGTTACTCCACAAAAATAGGGAAATATTAATTCTGCGTAAAGTGAACTAAAACATAGAAAGTCTATGATTACACTGTTAAACAGAAAAGTAATAATTAATAAATCCTTATATAACAGAAAGGCGGAGTCTCATTAAAGACTTCGCCTTTCAATTATATATAAGTATGATTCGAATAAAAAATAACCTTGTAGTTTAATTGCTTTTTTAAAATTTGCAACAGAATCGGTTAATTTGAAGCAGATTATATACATTTTCTTTAATACTTAATGATTTGAAGGCTGCTAAAGAAAGTTCAAACGATACTGATAAAAGATGTAGAACTCATTTTGAAAGACATCGCTTTTTAATAAGATTAGAACTTGAAACCATACCTTATATAGGAGGAATACGAAATGATGAAAAAAATCCCTAATAAACTACTCGCTGTATCAGCGTTTTTAACTATAACAACTACTTATGCAGTCATACCACTAGAAACTTTTGCGATTGAAATTGAACAAACGAACAATGAAAATATATCTCTTTCAGCAAATGAAGAACAGATGAAAAAAGCTTTGCAAGATGCTGGTTTATTTGCAAAAGCTATGAATGAATATTCTTATTTGCTAATTAATAATCCAGATGTGAGTTTTGAAGGAATAACTATTAATGGAAATGCAGATTTACCTAGTAAAATTGTACAAGATCAAAAGAATGCAAGAGCACATGCTGTTACATGGAATACACAAGTGAAAAAACAGCTTTTTGATACATTGACAGGCATTATAGAATACGATACAAAATTTGAAAATTATTATGAAACATTAGTAGAGGCGATCAATAATGGAAATGGAGATACTTTAAAAAAAGGGATTACAGATTTACAGGGAGGAATTCAACAAAATCAAAAGTCTGCAAAAGCATTAATAGAAGAATTAATTCAATTAAAAAATGCTATTGGAGAAGATGTTAGAACATTTGGAAGTCATAAAGAGACATTGCAATCGATTTTAAAAAACCAAGGTGCTGATGTGGAGGCTGACCAAAAGCGTCTAGAGGACCTTTTAGGACAAGTAAAATATCAGAAAGACATAGAATCTAAGGGGTTAGACATGGTAAAAATCCCCTTTATTCCAACCTTGATTGCTGGTGGCATAATGATAGGTGATGCAAGAGGTAAGTTAGGTTGGCTAGAACCTGAATTAGCAAAATTGCGTCAGACTGTAGATTATAAAATAACATTGAATCGTGTAGTTGGAGTTGCATTTCATAATATTAGTGATATGCATAGTACGCTTGATAGTGCTATCACTGCTCTTACTTATATGTCTACGCAATGGGAGGATTTAGATTCTCAATATTCGGGTGTACTGGGACATATTGATAAAGCTGATCAAAAAGCTGATCAAAATAAATATAAATTCTTAACCCCTAGCTTGAATGCAGCGAAAAACAGTTGGAAAACATTAAAAACAGATGTTGTCACTTTGCAAGAAGGGATAAAAATTGCAGAGAAAAAAGAACAGGATTTTTTGAATCAGCTTCGTCCATCAAACGTTTTCTACTTTTATAAAAAAATTCATAACGCATACACTTTTGAAATAAAGACTGGAACAAATGCGCCAAAAGCGTCTTATAAAGTTATGAATTTAACTAAAAACACTGTTCATAATATGTGGAGTGGAGGGGCTAATACTAACATGTGGGCTGATTGGCTTTCATTCAATCCAAATGATGAATTTGCGGTAGTAGCAGTAGTGGATGGTAAAGAATATGTTGTGTATAAAGACAAAGTACAAAATATAATGAACTGAATCTGAAAGTAACGAAGTAATTGGAGCTGGAGAATAAACTAGACACCAAGTTAATTGAAAAATCTCCTTATATCCTAGAATATTTTGCTCAAGAAAAAGAATTTGTTCAGCGAAAAAGTAAATATTGAACCAAGGAGTTAGTTGTATTATGTGTATGGTTTTACCGAAAGGTTTCAAGTACATTACTCATACAATTATGTAGTTATCCTGAAGCATCTACAGGTGTTCTTATCGACCTTGAAGAACTACTTAGCTTCCTAAGTGGAGTGACTTTATGCAAAATTAAGTGAACGTTTTTGTACATAGATTAGTTGACATTTATATAGATTTTTTCCATTTTCAAAGATAGTTTTGTTTTTTTATGTTATTTTTCAAAAATTACTGTTGAAGTTTCTATATTCATGACTCAGCATATAATCATTGTTTAATGAAATGACATACCACGTCCCTTAGAGTTTCATACGTATTACGATAACTTAAAGAAAAAAGATAATAGTAGTCAACGGTTACTATTATCTTTTTTGAACTATTTTTCATTAAAATATCTCATCTGCTGTGCTCCTTATTTACTTTTCCAGATTTTATCCTAGTTTAAAATTTATGCATTTGAACTGTTTATACAATTTGTAGGATTTTTAGCTTTTTTGTCGAATACACTTAATGCAAGGAGGGACATTACATGATTATTAAAGATTATTTCATCAACCTTTCTATTTTTTCTTTATTAGTTAGCGCAGCAATATTTATTCAAGTGTTTACAATTAATTCTAGTCGATATTTCGAAAAGCTCTATGGAGGGATTATTGCAGTTACGTTAATGTTCTTTTCTTTTCCATACATGGGATTTTCTTACGATCTTCGAGTTGTTCCTCTTATTCTATCTTTTATTTACTTTGGTCGTATTGCTGGTTGGATTACGTTAATTAGCATAATTGTAATGCGTATCTTTTACACAGGAGGGTACTGGGAACCTCCTGTGATTGCTTATTTAGGTATGGGGATTCTATTTTCTACCTTTAAAACTTATTTTAAAAAACTACATCCTTTTAAAAGTGCATCGTTATATTTTTCTGTTTTTATTGGAATAAAGTGGTTAGTTGGCGTATTATTTAATACTACATTACTTTACACAGGAGGCTTATTATATATAGCGTTAGGACTTTTAATTGGGCTATTTCTTATGGAAGCCTACCAGAGATTGTATTATTTAACACAGGACTTATCTAAAATGAATCGAGAATTAAAAAAATCGAAGCAAGAACTTGCAGATACCGTACATGAGCTTCAAGGAGGAATTTTTAAATTTAAAAAAGTGGATAAGCACTTTATACACACTTTATGTGATGGACAGTTTTATTATCAAAACGGATTTTATTCTGAACAGGTGGTAGGAAAAAGCTTACGTACTATTGATGCTTCTATTGTTCCTCCACATTTAGTTCCACAATTGATGAAGTACTATCTTCAGGCATGGGAAGGAAAAGAAATTATATTTGAATTACCTTGGCCAAATGATAAAACTATTATTCTTATTGCGCTTAGGCCGATTAAACGAAATGGACAAGTTATTGAAGTTGTTGGTTCTACAGTTGATATAACCGAAAGGAAAAAGGTAGAATCAGAATTAAGCGCTACCAAAGAATTATTGGAATCATTTATAAAGCACAATCTAGATGCTATTACCATTTCTGATCGAGAAGGGCATATTTTACAAGCAAATAAAGCTTATGAAAAGATATTTGGGTGGTCATCACAAGAAATCATAGGTAAGAGATTACCTTGTGTACCAGATTTTTTAATGGAAGAATCGCTTAAAAATATTCAGAAAATTCTAACAGGCGAATCTGTGGTTACTAGATTAGAAACTGTTAGACAAAGGAGCGATGGGAGTCTTCTTGATGTCAGTCTGACAGTTTCTCCTATACTAGATGTAAGAGGAAATGTGATAGCTTTATCAGCAATATGTAGAGACATCTCTGAAAGAAAACAAGCAGAAAGAGAACGACATCGATTACACCAGCAATTAAGAGATAGTGAAATGAAGTACCGTGCACTAATTGAACAAGCAACTGATGCGGTATATGTAGTAGAGCTGAATGAAGATAATGCTCCAAGTCGATTTATTGAGGTAAACCCTGTTGGGTGTAGAAGATTTGGATATAGTAGAGAAGAGTTGCTCTCATTATCATTTTCAAATATAGTACCACAAGATTCTCAAATGATCGTAAGGCTATTAGAAAAAATTAAAAAGGGACAAACTTCCTTCACTTTGCAAGATGAATATGTTTTTCCAACAGGAAAAGTAATAACAGCTGAGTTTAGTGTTCGTGTTTTTAACTTAAATGGTAAAAAGGTTTTCCTAAGTATTTCTCGTGATATCACTGAACGGCTAAAAACAGAAGAATTATTACGAAAATCTGAAAAACTTGCTGTTGTAGGACAATTAGCGACTGCAATGGCTCATGAGATTAATAATCCATTAACTGCAATGAAAGGGTTCATGCAATTACTAAAATCAACAGAAAATGAGAATAATCAGGGTTATATTAATATAGTATCATCAGAGATTGAGCGTATAGAGAGCATAACAACTGAATTTATGGCGGTAGCCAAACCACAGGTGGTAAAAATACAACCTAATGATATTAGTGTGCTAATGGATCAAGTTTTAATGCTACTACAACCTCAAGCAATGATGCATAATATAAAATTTAGAATCGATCTTAACCCTGGTATTCCATTGATTTCATGTGAAGGAAATCAATTAAAACAAGTATTTGTTAATATATTAAAAAATGCAATTGAATCTATGCCGATGGGAGGGGAAATTCTGATTCAAATAAATATACTTGATAATAATCAAGTAAGAATTCGTTTTATCGATCAAGGGTGTGGGATTCCAAAAGAACGTATACCATACCTTGGAGAACCTTTTTATAGTATTAAAGAAGAGGGGGTTGGCTTAGGGTTAATGATCTGTTATAAAATCATTGAAACACATCAGGGAAAGGTATTTATTGAGAGTGAAGTGAATAAGGGGACTACAGTTGAAGTCACTCTCCCTATTTGTACACTTCAAAATTAATATATTCTTTTACTGAAATTTTTAAAGAAACCATACAGAATGTAATGCTAATGTTACTTAATGAAATAATAAAGAGAAGAACACTGGTAAATTTACCCTATAGAATAGACAATTGAAAAAGCTTGTTATAAAAACATCCTTTCTTTAGAACTAAAAGAAAGGATGTTTTTAATATTGTAATTATGCTCGAAAACATTTCTTATTTTTACTTTTAATACATTTTTTAACTAATTTTGGTTAAGTTATTTTCAAAGGCGTTATTATTAATTCAATAAGTATATTTACATATCACCATCCCTAATTTTAAAAATAGCAATTTCCTGAAAACTATATATAGTTTCTTTCTGAAAGGAAGGGTATTATCAATTGAAACCACATGAAAGAATATCTGTTTACTCTATAGAATCTTTGCAGGATTTAATGAAATTACTAAAAAAATCTAAAGATTTTATAACGTTGGAAATTGCTTCTAATAATTCCTCTATAGTCATTTCATATTTTAGAACATTAATCGATGTAAATATATTTCATGAAGAGGTTTTGACTTATATAAAAGAGAAGAGCTTCGATTCGTTACAAGATATTCACTCTGTCTTACCTTTTGAGAATTCAAAAATAACAAATCAAATGGAAGATATTCAGGATAGTATTTTAAATGGCTATATACTGATTCAGTTCGATACAGATAAATTAAATTGTTTGTTAGTAAATGTGTCAAAGAAAGAAAAAAGGGATATTACAAAAGCCGAAATTGAATACAATATTGTGGGTCCGCAAATCGCATTTGTCGAAGATTTAGATGTAAATTTAAATTTAGTACGTAGAAAGCTTCCAACACCTTATTTACAAATGAAAGAATTGAAAGTAGGATCTCTCTCTAACACAACTGTTGCGATTGTATTTATTGAGGGAATTGTAAATGATCAAAATCTACAAGAAATTATAAAAAGGGTAAGTCAAATAAAAACAGACCATGTTTTGGATAGTACTTATTTGATGCAGTTAATTGCAGACAACCCGAATTCTATATTCCCTCAATTTTTGAATACAGAACGTCCGGACCGTGTGGCAGCTGTATTAGCAGAAGGGAAAATTGCACTTTTTGTAGATGGCTCGCCTTATGCTATCACTCTTCCAACAACATTAATTGACTTTTTTTCTACGACAGAAGATTACACCATGCCTTGGATTATTTCCTCCTTTTTTCGACTGCTAAGGCTTTTTGCTTTTATTTTTTCTGTCTTAACAACTCCATTATATGTTGCAATTTTAACATATCATTACGAGCTAATTCCGAGAGAACTTCTTGAAACGTTAATCATATCGAGAAGTAAAGTACCTTTTCCTCCAGTTATTGAAGCACTTTTTTTAGAAATAACGATTGAATTACTGAGAGAAGCGGGGGCACGTTTACCAACTAAAGTGGGTCTAACTGTCGGTATAGTAGGTGGTATTGTAATTGGACAGGCATCGGTAGAGGCAAGTCTTACAAGTAATGTACTTATTATCATTGTTGCACTTTCAGCCCTTAGCTCATTTACAGCACCAATATATCGAATTGGTAATACAATTCGAGTAATTCGTTTTCCTTTTATAATCGCCGCACACCTGTTGGGTTTATTAGGAATTGTTTTAACAAGCTCTTTGCTTTTAGCACGTTTATTACGTACAGAATCATTAAGACGTCCTTATTTGTTTCCTTTTTATCCTACACGCCTTACAGATTGGAAAGACAGTATTGTACGTATGCCGATTTCAGCGATGTTTCGACGTCCTATTTTTTCAAGGTCTAAACAGCGTTTTCGCTTTAATCCAGAAGAGGTAGAGAAAAATAAAATACTATCAAGAAATGATTTTGATGATTGAATTTAACAGGGAGGAGCATTATGAAACAGATCCCAATTGAGTATCAAGTCTCTCCATATATGGTATTTTTTTTAATTATTACTATACAGATGGGGGTTGGTATGCTTGGTTTTGAAAGGATTAGTGCAAAATTAGTTGGAAATGATGCGTGGATTAGCACGCTACTTTTTGGAATATCTGTTAATCTTATGATTTGGATCATATATCAGATTTTAAATCAGGGTAATGGAGACATCATTGCAATCAATCAAAACGTACTTGGAAAATGGATTGGTGGAATATTCAACTTCATTTTTTTATCCTATATTGTATTGTTAGGTGCAACAACACTACATACTTATATCGAAGTAGTACATGTTTGGATGTTTCCTTCTATTTCATCTTGGGTTATAGCTGGGGCTTTTTTGGGTTTATGCTATTACATTGTTACTGGAGGATTTCGTGTAGTTGCCGGAATCGGTTTCTTTGGAATCGTTATCCCAAGCATTCTAATCTTCACATTTTTTTATCCTTTGCAGTATGCAGATTTCCGAAATTTATTTCCAATTGCACAGCATTCATTCCTAGAAATTATGAAAGGAATGAAAGGAAATATGTTTAGTTTTTTTGGATTTGAAATGTTATTGCTGTACTACCCATTTATTAAAAAGGCAAAAACGTCTCAAAAATATGCGCACTATGCAAATTTAGTAACGACTATTGTCTACACATACCTTATGATTTTAACTCTTGCGTTTTTTAGTGAAAAACAACTAGCGAGTGCGATATGGGCATATTTAAGCATGATTAAAATTATACAATTTCCCTTTATAGAGCGGTTTGAATACATTATTGTTTCTGTTTGGGCTTTTTTTATATTACCCAATGTTTCCTTTACATTATGGGGAGTAAGTCGTGGTATAAAAGAGGCACTGGGAATAAAGCAAAAATATGTTTTGCCAGTTATCATCCTATTCATCTTTGTTTTATCATTTTTCTTGAATAACCGTAATAAAATTAACTTATTAAATACTTGGACAGGTCAAATGGGCTTTATATATATATATGTATACCTACCTGTACTATGGCTAATTCAAACCGCCAAAATAAAGTTAAGGAGATAAACATGAAGCGATGGATACTTTTCCTTATAGTAAGTGTCTTCTTAATAGGTTGTGCTAAAACGAAAATTGTGGATGACATTGACTTAGTTCAAGTTGCGGCATATGATACCGAAGCAAAAGGTAAGCTAAAAGGAACCTTTGCGATTTCAGCTTATAAAGGAGGCGGGGAAGGTGAAACGAAAATCTATTCAGCATCAGGCCAGACTGGTAGAGAAGTTCTTGCAAGAGCATCCGAAAAATCTTCTGGACCTCTAGAGTTGGGGCAATTGCGTGTTATTATATTTAATGAAAAAATAATTGAAAAGGGAATGCAGGAAATTTTAGAGACTTTGAATCGAAATCCTAGTGTAGGAAATGCAATTTATTTAGCAATTACAAATGTAAAAGGGGAATCACTATTAAAGGGGAACTATTCTGAAGAAAAAGAAATTGCTTCCTATCTATCCTCTTTACTGGAGCAAAATATGGATAATGGAACGCAGCCAAAAACAAATTTTTTTATGTTTTTAAACCAACTTAATGATGATGCGAGAGATTCATATTTACCGATAATATCTAAAAAAGGTAATGTGTTGGAGTTAGATGGAATAGCACTTTTTAAAAGATGTAAAATGGTTGATAAAGTAAACCCTAAAGATTTATTTGTATTTAAATTGTTGACAGATAATTTTAAACAAGGTACATACCAATTCAAACTACCTGGTTCCCCAAATACTTACGCCACGATAGAGAATATAAAAGCTAGAACAAAATATAAGATGGAGGGGAATAGTAAGCATCCATTCGTAAATGCTCATATTCAAGTTAAAGCTGAAATTCAAGAATTTACAAAAACAAAAAATCTAGATAATCCTAAAGAAATAAAAAAATTAGAAAAAATTATGGAAAAAGAAATAGAGAAAAAAGCAACTACATTGATAAAGAGATTTATTAAAAAAGACACAGATCCTATAGGACTTAGAAAGCTTGGTAGAACTCACGTAAGAAAATGGAACAGTCAAGAATGGGAAGAATCCTATAAACATTTACGTTTTCGTGTAACAGCTGATGTAAAAGTAACCCAATCTGGTGTTACAGAATAAATCAAATAAGATATGGGGAATTTTAATGAAAAAATATAGTCTCGCAGGAGATTAGGGAGAAGAGAAACGATTAACAAAGAATTTCATAAACATTAAGATGCTTTGTTAATCGTTTTTATACCTGTAGCTTTATCACTTATAGTAATCATAATTATAATAAAAGAACACCGAAACAAATTCCCGATACCACATAATTATAAGAGGAAAATAAAGCATCAAGATATAATGTATGCTTTGTCTGGAAAAAAGAATTAAGTACTTCAAGGTTAAACACTTAACTTTAAAGTAGTTGTAGCACTTCAACTAGACTGTGCCCCCGAAAGTTAGAAAGGTCGGTTTATTAAGTAGTCTCTAGGGAATGAGCCTAGTACAATACTGGATTCATTTCCTTTTATTTTTCCTTGATTCTTTCATGATTATAGTACTTTATCTACTTTATCTACTTTGCTAATTCTTGTTAATTCTGTTATACTTTCAAATTCTTTCGATACAGAAATAGACATACAAAAACGCCATTCTTTCTTATAAATCTACAGAAAGAATGGCGTATTCTTCAAAAGTGAGTTCCTTTATTGAAAAGCTTTAGTTCTATATGACAGATAAAAGGGCAAGCAACGCTAAAATAGCGAGAAATCCTTGTTTCATGATAATTGATTTATTGGATGTGAAACCTCCGAAAATAGCTGCTACCACTACACAAATGATGAAAAATAATTGAATCATATAACCAATGGGATTATTTCCAAGTATAAGTCCCCGAATGAGGCCAGCTGCTAAGAATTCATTATATAAACCGTTTGCAAATTAATTGTCTAAGTATTTCTAAGTTTAAAGAGTACAGTGTCTTCGTTTTTTATTGAATCAACTTTTACATGTTGGTTCAATATTTTCTATTCTCTTGGAACTTAGTTCTCGTTTACTTCTCACAAAAGCAATAAAATCTATTATCTCTTCTGTTGACAGTGCTTCTCCATCTATTAAAAGTGTTGGATCTGGATCGTTTAGGAGTCTTGTAATATCAATTACATCTTTGTTTTGATGTGAATGTTCAATTCGACCTAATATATAATCTACAGATGTATCAAATAAATCGGCTATTTTTGATAAAGATTGTAATGAAGGTAATCTATAACCATTTTCATACCCGGCATAGGTGCTTTTCGCAATCCCAAGTCGATCTGCTGTCTCTTGTAAGGACCATTTTTGATTTTTTCTTAATTTAGATAAACGTTCCAGCATTCGTCTCATACCCCATCTAATTTTATTAAATTAATTATAACATAGAAAAAGAATCAAGAATAGAAAAAAGTACGCGTATTGAATACAAAATCTTGATTAATTCAAATTAAGTTCTATAATGATAAATATAAATACGCATTACGCGAACGATATATCGTTGTTTATTTTATGGAGGGGTTGTGTATGAAGAAAATTTTATTACTTGCAACTGGTGGGACAATTGCATCTGTGGAGGGGAATGAGGGGCTTGTTCCAGGATTGTCCGCTGAGGAATTATTGAATTATTTTTCGAAGTCTTCTCGAAACTTAGAAATAGATTGCAAAATCTTAATGAATATTGATAGTACCAATATGCAACCTGAGCACTGGAAAGAAATAGCTAATGCTGTTTTTAATCACTATGATGACTATGACGGGTTTGTGATTACACATGGAACGGATACGTTAGCTTATACATCTTCCGCGTTATCTTATATGCTTCAAGGTTTAAGAAAACCAGTTGTTTTAACAGGTTCACAAGTACCTATTAGTTTTAAAAAGACAGACGCAAAGAAAAATGTAGCTGATGCTCTTAGATTTGCCTGTGAGGATGTTGGGGGTGTGTTTATTGTTTTTGATAGTAGGGTGATTATTGGGACGAGAGCAGTTAAAATGCGAACAAAAAGTTATGATGCATTTGAAAGTGTGAATTATCCATATGTTGCTGAGGTAAATGAAGATGAACTGAAATATCATTGGAAGCCAAAGTCCTCCCATAATGAACTTTCAATAAATACTAATTTATGTACGGATGTTTTTCTTATGAAATTGTATCCAGGTACAAAACCAGAGATATTTGATTGTTTAAAAGATTTGTATAAAGGGGTTATTATTGAAAGTTTTGGTAACGGTGGATTACCTTTTGAAGGAAGGAACTTGCTTTCGAAAATTCAAGAGTTGACTGAAATGGGGATTGCTGTAGTGATTACTACTCAATGCCTGGAAGAAGGAGAAGACATACTTCTCTATGAAGTAGGACGGAAAGTGGCACAACATCAAGTAATATTATCTGGAGATATGAATACGGAAGCCATCATAGCAAAATTGATGTGGGCGCTTGGGAAAACTAATAAATTAGAAGAGATTAAAAAAATTATTGAAGAGCCTTTAGCCTACGATTTAACAATAAAATCTGATAAGGATTGGTAATGACTTCATATGATTTATTTAGGTTTTACATTTAATATGGGGGAGAAATTAAAATGGCAATGACAAACAAGAACGTGCGAGTGGAGAATGATTTTTTGGGAGGAAAGGAATTACCTATTGAGGCATATTACGGAATTCAAACTTTACGCGCTGTTGAAAATTTCCCGATTACAGGGTATAAAATTCATGAAAGTTTAATTAAAGCGTTCGCAGTTGTAAAAAAAGCTGCAGCGCTTGCCAATACAGATGTAGGAAGATTGGAATTAAACAAGGGCGGTGCCATCGCAGAAGCTGCTCAAGAAATTCTTGATGGAAAATGGCATGATCATTTCATCGTAGATCCAATCCAAGGCGGAGCGGGTACTTCAATGAACATGAATGCAAATGAAGTCATGGCCAATCGTGCTCTTGAATTATTAGGGATGGAAAAGGGAGACTATCATTATATTAGTCCAAATAGTCATGTAAACATGGCGCAATCAACAAATGATGCATTCCCAACGGCGATTCATATTGCAACATTAAACGCATTAGAAGGCTTATTACAAACGATGGGTTATATGCACGATATATTTGAATTAAAAGCAGAACAGTTCGACCATGTGATTAAAATGGGTCGTACACATTTACAAGACGCTGTGCCAATTCGTCTTGGACAAGAATTTAAAGCATATTCTCGCGTACTTGAACGTGATATGAAACGTATTCAACAATCGCGTCAACACTTATATGAAGTAAATATGGGGGCAACTGCAGTTGGTACAGGCTTAAATGCAGATCCAGAATATATTGAAGCAGTTGTAAAACATTTAGCTGCAATTAGTGAACTCCCGCTTGTCGGTGCAGAAGATTTAGTAGATGCGACGCAAAATACGGATGCGTATACTGAAGTATCTGCAGCACTGAAAGTATGTATGATGAATATGTCTAAAATTGCGAATGACCTTCGCTTAATGGCATCAGGTCCTCGTGTTGGTTTAGCTGAAATTATGTTACCAGCTCGCCAACCAGGTTCTTCTATTATGCCAGGGAAAGTAAACCCTGTTATGCCAGAAGTAATTAATCAAATTGCGTTCCAAGTAATTGGTAATGACCATACAATTTGCCTTGCTTCAGAAGCAGGACAATTAGAATTAAACGTTATGGAACCAGTACTTGTTTTCAACTTACTGCAATCGATTAGCATTATGAATAACGGTTTCCGTGCCTTTACAGATAATTGCTTAAAAGGAATTGAAGCGAATGAAGATCGCTTAAAAGAGTATGTTGAGAAAAGTGTAGGAATTATTACAGCCGTGAACCCTCATATCGGTTATGAAGCAGCAGCTCGCGTTGCGAAAGAAGCAATCGCGACAGGGCAATCCGTTCGAGAACTTTGTGTGAAAAATGGTGTACTGTCACAAGAAGACTTAGAATTAATTCTAGATCCATTCGAAATGACACACCCAGGGATTGCAGGAGCAACTCTTTTAAAGAAAAATTAAAAGAAGAGGGGGGAGAAGTCCCTCCTCTTTGTTTACAATATAAGGATGTTATACGTGAATAGAGGTAGAGAGATTATAAGTAAGTATACAGTGGCGTTTAATGGTTCATAGAAACAAAATTAAGAGGAGCAGCAATATAATCAACATCACTTTTAAATAAAGAGGATTTATTAAAACATCCTATCATGTTAACAACAAGTTTACATGAATCTTTATAAATAACTATGACCAACCATGAATCAATAGTTGGCCATAATGATCTTAAAGACCCATATCTTTTAATCCAGGACTATGCTCATTTGGCATTTCAGGAAGTTCTGGTACAGGAAAACCTTTTGGCGGGTCAGTTACTGCTAATGTTCCTTTGTTTCTACTTGGTGATTCACCTTGGAATATTTCTCCCATTCTTGTTGGATCTAAGCTAAAATTAAATTGTGCGTTATGGAATCCCATGTCTACATACTTTCTGCACTCTGGGTATTTATTAATATCATAGTTCGGCACAGGGAAGAGTTTTCCCCATTCAACACCCAATGTCTCTAAAGCTTTTGCGAAAGCATTTTGATGTGCATTATCACGTACAATTAAAAATGCAAGAGTTTCTCTAAATGTTTGATTAGAACTCATTTCATAAATTCTAGTCTTTTGAAGTACGCCTGTAGATTCAAGTACGACATTATCTAGTAAATCGCTAATTAAGTTTCCATGACTATATACCCAAGATCCATTCCACGGATTTCCAGCTGCATCAACAGGCAATGAACTTTGAGCACCTACAATAAAGTGGTGAGGGTTTGCATGTTTAACCGCTTCATCAAGCGGTGCTTTGTCAATACCAGCATTTCCTGGCGTAGGTTCACCAGATCCAGTTAGTAGCTGATTAATTGTATGTTGTACAAGTTCTACATGGCTTATTTCCTCTAAAAAAACACCTCGAAGTAAATCGCGATATTGCTTCTCTTTACCTCTAAAATTTGAGCTTTGGAAGAAATATTGCATCATTGTACGCATTTCCCCATAATGCCCGCCTAATATTTCTTGTAAAACTTTTGCAGCAGCTGGGTCTGGTTTATCCGGCTTAATCATATTAATTATTTCCTCTTTATAATAAAACATGAAGTACACCTCTTTTAAGTTAGTTAACATTGTTATCGTGTCCGCTATTTGGTTGCTTAATACTTTAATTCATGTTTTTACCAATTATTTATTAACTCAAAATGCAAAGTTTTTGAAAATAACTATTTTAGATGTGAGATGAAAATAGGGGATAGATACTTATCTTTTCATTAAGAATAATGAATTGTAGCTTCAAGGCTTCAGAATGACTTTTATACAATCATCTTCACGATTATTAAAAATTTGATAACCGTAGCTCGCTTCTTCAAGGGGGATTTTGTGTGTAATAATCTCTTTTGGATCAAATTCTTTATTTGTTATTTTTTTAAATAGTTCCGGCATAAAATGAATGACAGGTGCTTGTCCCATTTTAAGATTAATATTTCTAACCCAAAATGCCCCGAGTGGAAATGCATTATAATTGCCACCATAAACGCCAGTCATTTGAACCGTTCCATATTTCCTTACGGCTTTCGTAGCGATTTGAATAGGGCCGAGAGTTCCGCCTTGTAGTTTCAATTTTTGTTCCAGAAATTCTAGAGGCGATTTTTTTCCATCCATTCCCACGCAATCAATGACTACATCGGCACCGCCATGTGTAATTTCCTTTAAATGTTCTCCCATATCTGGAAATTTTGTAAACTCAAATACCTCAACATTGTTAATCTTTTTTGCGTAATTCATTCGATAATCTAAGTAATCCACTGCTATTACGCGCTTAGCACCTTGCATCCAGGCAAATTTTTGTGTCATTAATCCAACAGGTCCACAACCAAGGACGATAACGGTATCACCTGGTTTAACGCCTGCGTTTATTACACTCCAATAGGCTGTTGGTAAAACATCTGATAAAAATAGTAGGGATTCATCTTCAAGATCGCATGATTCCGGTATAACAAATGGAGTGAAATTTCCAAAAGGAACTTTTAAATATTCTGCTTGTCCGCCTGGATGATTACCAAATTTCTCCGTATAACCAAAGTATCCACCAGAATCGTAATGAGGGTTTGAGTTATCACATTGACTTTCCATTTCATGTTGGCAATAGAAACAATGTCCACAAGAAACGTTGAAGGGGATGACAACACGATCGCCTTTTTTCACTTTAGTGACATCTGGCCCGACTTCTTCAACGATTCCCATTGGTTCATGGCCGATAATGTATCCTTGAGGTAAGGGCATGTTACCTTGATATAAATGTAAATCAGAACCGCAAATAGCGGTTGAAGTAATTCTTACAATAATATCATCTTTTTTCTCTAACTTTGCATCATCAACTTGTTTAACTTGTACTTGATTTGGTCCTTGATAGGTTACAGCTTTCATCTCATATCTCCTTTTGGATTATGTCTCAAAACATAATTTTATTTAATCTCTTGGTGAAATAGAAATCTTTCTTTTATATACTGAAGGGAATTAGGAAGTATACATAGTGTTGTTATGAAAGTATGTTATATCAGTTATTCTTTCTTATATGTTTTGCCCTACTTTAAGAAAAAAATCAATTTTTATTCATAATCTAATTCCCACAAAAAGGATAATTATTATTTCATAATTTGTAGCATATTAAAAACATCGGAGGTGAAACAATATGGCAAACAATAATAGTGGAAGTCGTAATGAATTGTTAGTTGGAGGTGCTGAACAGGCCCTTGATCAAATGAAATATGAAATTGCACAAGAGTTTGGTGTACAACTTGGTGCAGATACAACAGCTCGTTCAAACGGATCTGTTGGTGGTGAAATTACAAAACGTTTAGTAGCAATGGCTGAACAACAACTTGGTGGTAGAGCTAACCGCTAAGTAAATTGGCATACAATATAGCAGATATGTAAATCAATTTCTTTTGTATATGTATAAAAATAAAAACCCTTATAGTAAATGGATTCTCACTCAAAGATTATTGATAATCTTCTTTCATAATCTTTGAGTATTTAATTTGTAAACTACTTTCCTAAACAATAAACACGCAGTGTTGGAAAGGTGTTTTCCATGCATAGTAGAAAATCTTTTGCAGGAAAAAGCATACTTAAAAATTTGATTTCAATATTGAAATCAATATTGATTATGATATTTTCGAAAGGGAGGAATTTAAAAATGGGTATTTTAAGTGGAAATCCTCAAAATGAACCGTTACATTACGGAGAAGTATTTGATATTTGGAGTTATCTTCTAGCTGCACAAGGTGGAATCGCAAGCCATCAAGTGTTTATGAATCACACAGGTGACGAAGATTTGAAGAAGTTTTTAGAAAGCTTAATTGAAAATGATATGAACTCGGAAATAGAAGAGTTAAAAACTCTTTTAAAGGTTAATGGCGTAGCTTTACCGCCTGCTCCTCCAGAACGACCAGTTGCATCTATCGAAGACATTCCCCCAGGGGCACGTATTAATGATGCTGAAATAGCAGCAGCTGTTTCTACAGGATTAGCAGCTGGACTTGTGACATGTAGTCAAGTGATGGGAAAATGTCTTCGAGAAGATGTAGGGATGTTATTCGGACAATTTCATATGAAAAAAGCGCAAGCAGGTGTAACTTTGCTGCGTTTAAGTAAGAAAAAAGGGTGGGTAGTTCCACCACCGTTACATGTAAGAAACTCTGATCAAGCTTAATAACCAAAAATAAAAAAGTGGCATTGGCCACTTTTTTATTTTTTAGATGTATCCCCAATTTTGGATTTATTTATTGTAGAAGAATCCATATATTCATCTGACATTTCCATAGCATATTTATCATGATGAATATGCTTGTGATTTCTTAATTCATCGTCGTTACGCAGCACTAGTCTCTTCATATAAATGTGGAAGAAAATTTCTGTTCCACCAATAATTAAAGCGGCTATAAATGAAGAAAGTCCAATATTACGAGTAGTGTCTAAATTAGTGAATAAGTATGTTAGTAACCAAATTCCGAAAAAAGTTAAGCCGAAATCTGCCATTGTAGCAATCATATTTCCGTATTTAGGTAAAATGAAGAGATCGCCGATTAAATAGGCAGCCCCTGTTAAGAAAAGAGAAATGAGTAATACTCTAGGAATTGAAATGCCTTGAAAGATACTGAGTACGATAAGTAATACTGCAGTTATCGCTGTGTATTTAATTAATAAAGCAACAATATGTTTCATCATTTTCCTCCATTATTTAAACGTATATGGAATAAAAGATTTCATTAAAAACGGGTTATGCTATATAGCGTAACCCATTTTAATCAACCTTTAATGGTAAGAAGTACAACCTGGGTAAGAAGCGGGCTTATACTACAGATAGTATTTGAGGAATATCGAGTTTTATTCACAAGGCGTAGTTCTATTCTAATAATAGAGATGTTGCCTAAGTACAGTGTTTTTTATTAAACTTAATAATTTTTTCCGTTTTGATTTTGTTTCTTAAATATAAGAATAAAAATTATTTTCATGCTTAATGTATCTTTTAGTCTACATATTTTCCATAATCGGGTAAAGCGATTTTATCAAATTCTTGAACGAGTGTTTTGAGGCTTGTTGATAGCAATTCACCCGACATCGGTATCCCATGTCCAGTAACAGCGGTTAGAGGCTTTAACTTCTCTAGCTTAATAACTGACTCTTTAGCGGCTTTCCAGTCTGTTGTTAAATAACGAGGCGGACCGCTTATTTC
The DNA here is from genome assembly GCF_002558005.1 of Bacillus sp. AFS012607. Taxonomy (NCBI): domain Bacteria; kingdom Bacillati; phylum Bacillota; class Bacilli; order Caryophanales; family Bacillaceae; genus Bacillus; species Bacillus sp. AFS012607. Next base: position 123,319 of record NZ_NTVM01000002.1, on the reverse strand, counting down.
CTGTTCTTGAGTTATTACTTTATACAGATACTCCTGTTTCACTGTAACAAAAGCGTCCCCAGCAATTAAAGTTCGTTCTTTTTCTCGGAATAATGAAATATGCCCTGGAGTATGTCCTGGTGTATGAATCCATCTAAACTCTGGCATATGGGGAACAGTTCCATCGGTAGGTAGCGCTTTTACGTTATTTCCTAAGTCAATTGGTTCGTTTGGGAACAGAGGAGACATTTTTGCTACCATACCACCTTCAACTGTAGGGTCTGGTTCTGGATAGCTTTGTTGTCCGGTCAGGAACGGTATCTCCATCTGATGTGCATAGACGGGAACATCCCAATACTTGATGAGTTCAATTATTCCCCCAACATGATCAAAATGGCCGTGAGTTAAAATAATGGCTTTTGGGCGACTATTGGTACCAAATCGATCCTCAGCGATAGAGATAATTTTATTTGCACATTTAGGCATTCCAGCATCAACTAAAACAAAATCATTGGTCTCAGGATTTCCAGCAAAGCATATATTGACGATTTGAATCGTGTAACAAAATAAATCAGGCAATACTTCAATGCCATGACCACTTTCAATTGAAGTTGCTGGAATAAACTTGTAATCACTTCCATAATTCATTTCATTGTCCAATTTTTCTCCCCCTTAATATATTTTAATACGACATTATAGTTCCCTAATCTTGAAAATTCATTTTGGCGAATTTGAGAAAAGAATTAATGTGGGATTAAAAAACAATAATTTAGTCCTAGAATTAAGAGAGATTCATATCAATTTATATAAAGTGCAAACAGGAAATATTAATTTTACAATTGTAGTTTCTACTATTTTTTGAGGAGGGATTACGAGTTAATAAAAGATTCATCTGGATATTATAATGTAAGTTTATACAAAAATTACATAACAGTAGCTGATATAAATCCATTAAATAAGACGATTACTTGTATCGATGCTTTTCATAATCAAAGAATGTTTAAGTTTGGAGATATAATTGAAGTGAATTCGAGGGGATAAATAAAAAAGATTATCTCTTCCTAACTTAATTATATCATGTAAATCAAGTTCGAAATAGACTGTTTCTTCTCATTTACTACTGATACAATCAAGAACACAAGTAAAGTAAGGAGAGATGTTACATGAGTTCTTTCGCTCTCGATTTTCAGGAAATAGAAAACACGTACCTTTCACTTGTCGGTGGAAAAGGTTTGAATTTAGGGGAGTTATCCAACATTCAAGGGATACAAGTGCCAGAAGGATTTTGTGTTACAACGATAGGGTATGAAAAGGCCATCGAGCAAAATGAAGGGCTTCAAATTTTGTTGCAGCAGCTAACGATGCTAAAAATTGAGGAACGAGGTCAAATTTGTGAAATTAGTAAGAAGATTAGAGAAGTCATTATGGCGGTGGAAATTCCAGTTGATGTAGTGGAATCAGTAGCTCATCATCTCTCTCGCTTTGGCGATGAACATGCGTATGCAGTGCGTTCGAGTGCTACTGCTGAAGATTTACCGTATGCCTCGTTTGCTGGTCAACAAGATACGTATTTAAATATTATTGGAAAAGAAAGTATTTTGCAGCATATTAAAAAATGCTGGGCTTCTTTATTTACAGATCGAGCGGTTATATACCGAATGCAAAACGGTTTTGATCATAATCAAGTTTCTATATGTGTTGTCGTTCAAAAAATGGTTTTCCCTGTGGCTTCAGGGATTTTATTTACTGCCGATCCGATTACTTCGAATAGGAAGGTGTTGTCAATCGATGCCAGCTTTGGACTTGGCGAGGCGCTAGTATCTGGATTGGTTTCTGCCGATAATTATAAGGTAAAAGAAGATGAAATCGTCGGAAAGGTCATCGCAACGAAAAAATTAGCCATCTATGGACGAAAAGAAGGCGGAACAGAGACAAAGAAAATTGCTCCTAATCAGCAAAAAGTTCAAACACTTACTGAACAACAAATTTTACAACTAGCACGCATCGGAAGACAAATCGAAGTTTATTTTGGTTGTCCGCAAGATATTGAATGGTGTTTAGTTGATGATACATTTTATATAGTCCAAAGCAGGCCGATTACGACTTTATATCCAATTCCAGGAGTAAATGATGGGGAAAATCATGTGTATATATCGGTTGGTCACCAACAAATGATGACCGATGCGATGAAACCACTTGGGTTATCTTTTTTCTTGTTAACGACTAGTGCTCCTATGCGTAAAGCGGGAGGCAGGTTATTTGTTGATGCTACGCAACAATTAGCTTTACCTGCTAGCAGAGATTACTTAATAAACACTTTAGGAAAATCGGATCCACTCGTAAGAGATGCATTAACGACTATAATCGAGCGAGATGATTTTATTCAATTGTTACCGGATGATGAAAAAGGAAAGAGTGCTAGTAAAAGTAAGCAACCTGCAAGTTCGCAAACAGAAATCGAAAATAATACGGCAATCGTTACGAATTTAATACAGAATAGTCAAGAATCGATCGAAGAGTTAAAACGAAACATGCAAACGAAATCAGGTGTGGATGTATTTGATTTTATTTTGCAAGACATCCAGCAATTAAAGAAAGTATTATTTAACCCGCAAAGTATAGCTGTTATTATGGCTGGTATGAATGCTTCAACATGGATGAATGAAAAGATGGAGCAATGGCTAGGTGAAAAAAATGCAGCAGATACACTTTCTCAATCCGTACAAAATAATATTACTTCAGAAATGGGTTTAGCATTATTAGATGTTGCAGATGTGATTCGGCCGTATCCAGAAGTCATTGCGTATTTACAGCATGTAGAAGATGACAGCTTTTTAGATGAATTAGTTCAGTTTAAAGGCGGGGAAAAAGTTCGGGATGCAATCGAGGCGTTTCTAAGCAAATATGGAATGAGATGCAGCGGAGAAATCGACATTACGAAAACGCGCTGGAGTGAAAAGCCAACAATCATTATCCCGATGATTTTAAATAATATAAGAGACTTTGAAGCTGGCGCTAGTAAGCGAAAGTTTGAAGAAGGACTACAGGAAGCTTTGAAAAAAGAAGAAGAGTTAGTAGAGCGATTACAAGACTTGCCGGATGGAAAACAAAAAGTAGAAGAAACGAAGCGAATGATTCGCAACATCCGTAATTGTATCGGTTATCGTGAATATCCAAAATACGGCATGATTAATCGTTATTTTATATATAAGCAGGCGTTATTGAAAGAAGCTAAGCAACTTGTGCAGAGCGGGGTCATTCATGAAGTCGATGATATATACTACTTAACTTTTGAAGAACTTCACGAAGTCGTCCGCACAAATAAACTAGATTACGAGCTTATTCATAAGCAAAAAAATGAGTACAAATTATATGAAAAACTAACGCCGCCGCGAGTTATGACGTCTGATGGAGAAATCATTACAGGTAAATATAAACGAGAAAATCTCCCAGCTGAAGCAATAGTAGGTTTGCCTGTTTCTTCTGGAGTGATTGAGGGGAGAGCACGCGTTATTTTAAATATGGAAGACGCGAATTTGGAAGAGGGAGATATATTAGTTACGGCATTTACCGATCCTGGCTGGACACCTTTGTTTGTTTCTATAAAAGGGTTAGTAACAGAAGTCGGTGGGCTTATGACGCACGGAGCAGTAATTGCACGTGAGTATGGATTACCAGCAGTCGTCGGAGTAGAGAATGCTACGAAACGAATAAAAGACGGTCAACGAATTCGGATACATGGAACAGAAGGGTATATTGAAGTGTTGTAAGTAAAAGAGCATCCACTATTATAGTGGATGCTCTTTTATTATATAGCTGACTTATTTCTTTAAACCAGCCGCATAAAAAGGTCCATGAACTGCAATAGTTGATAAAAAGCGAGCAATCTCCTCAGGTGTTTCTTTTTGTCCATTATTTAACCATTGCTGTATGACACCTATATGTGCAGATGCCATATAAGAAGTTAAGTATTCGCTTGGAACAAGTAAATTTTCCTTATTAATGAGAGGACCATTCGTATCTTCAAATAATGTTTGCCACATAAAATCTTTCAGTTTTGTTTGGAAAGATAAATCTCCATTTGGGCTAAGCACAGCTCTCATAAAATCACTATTTTCATTTAGAAATTCAAGAATAGAAGTGATAAGTATAAATGGCATTGTTGGAGAAGGATTTGTTCCAAGATCAGCAATAACTTCCGGGAATTTCTGTTTGGCAATTTTAGAAAACTCGTACATAATGTCTTCTTGGCATTTTGTCATTAAATCAAATTTATCTTGATAGTGCGCATAGAAAGTACCGCGATTAATGTTTGCTTTCGTTGTAATATCTTTCACTGTAATGGCGTCAAAACCTTTTTCTTCAATTAGCTCCACCAATGCATTTCGTATGGCGGTTTTCGTACGAACAACACGCAAATCTAAATTGCTATCGCGCAACGCATGTCCCTCCTTAATTTTACTCAACACATTTAGAAAATGTGTCTTATAACCGACACATTCCCGATTTTTGATTATTGTATATGGTTCAACTCGAACATATAATTCAAAATATAAATAAACAACACGTTGTTGATTATTATAAATCAAATTAAAGGAGGAAAAAAGAAAATGTTTAAAAATAAACTTTTATTTTTATCACCAGTTATTGCACTGCTTGTTGTTTTTATTTTTTCATTAACGTTATTTCCAACTGTTCAACCGCAGCCGAAAAACTTGCCAATTGCAATTGTAAATGAGGATCAAGGTGTAGAAATTCCAAATCAACCGAAAATGAATATGGGGCAAACAATTGTTGATACGGTGAAAAAATCATCGAAATCAGATGAAGAACCTGCGGTAAAGTGGGTAGAAGTGAAGAATAAGGAAGCAGTTCAAAAAGGGCTAAATAATAAAGAGTATTATGCAGCGTTAGTCATTCCGAAAGAATTTAGTGCAAAACAAGCATCGTTACGAACACCACAGCCATCTTCACCTGAGATAGAAATATATATTAATCAAGGAATGAATACGGCTGCATCAACTATGGTAGGGCAAATATTACAGGCGATCGTTGATAATATGAACAATAATGTCCGTACACAAATATTAGAAGGGTTGAAAACAAAAGGAGCTACTGTAACAACAGACCAAGCTGAGAAATTAGTAACACCTATTGTAAAGAACGTGAAAAATGTGAATGAGGTCGGCAAAAATAGTGCGAACGGTAACTCACCAATATCATTGTTCCAACCGTTATGGATTGCAAGTTTAGCTAGTGCAGCGATTATTTTTATTGCGATTAGTAAAATGCCAGTAAGCTCAAGAAAAGAAAACTTTCTGTTAAAAGTAAAACAAATCGTAACAGGAGCTATTGCGACACTTGTAATTGGGTTTGGTCTTACATGGATTGCAGATGGGATGGTAGGGTTAAATATTTCGAACTTCACGGATACAGCTCTATTCTTATCTATTACTTCTTTTAGTTTCTTCTTAATGATATCTGCGGTACTTTCATTAGTTGGACTAAAAGGAATCGGTTTATTCGCTTTATTACTATTCTTCGGAGCGCCGTTATTATCGTTAGCACCTGAGATGTTGTCTCCGTTTTATCAAGACTGGGTTTACTCATGGTTACCAATGAAATTTATGATTGAAGGCCTAAGAGAAATCTTCTTCTTCGGAAAAGGATTAAGCTGGAATACACCTGTTACTGTACTCGTTTGGATTGGTATAGTAAGTATGGTTACTATATTAGCAACTACATTCAAACGTAGTGTAGTAAAAGGGCATAAAACAGAATTGAACGCTTAAAAAAAGCCGTTTCACTAAATTAGTGAAACGGCTTTTTTGTGATGAAATCTAAAAGCTGAAGAATGAGTATCTGCTGTTGTCGCCTTAGAATTAAGTCGGAATCTCTAAAAATCGCGTACGTTCCAAACAATCTCACCACGTTCATCATCCCACGTACTGTGATGACGCTTAAATCCTATCTTTTCTAGTACCCGGAGTGAAGCGATATTCCAAGCGCCTACAGTCGACCAAAGTCTATGGCGCCCAGTAGCAATCGCAGCGTCCAGTACAACGGATGCCGCCTCAGTTGCATAACCTTTACCATGGGCGCTGCGGAACAACTCGTATGCAATCTCCGGCTCTTCAAGTGTGGAACGACCGATAATTAAGCCGCAGTATCCGATGAAATCGCCTTCATTGCGCCTTCGAATAGTGAGAAGGGAAATGCCATTTTCCTCTGCCTTCTTGCGCATCTCAATGAGCCGGTTACGAACGGAATCAACGGCTGGAATGTCCACACCACGTTCGCCAATTAATTTGCTCAGCCAAACGGAATCGGATTCCTCCCACATACTAAGCTCAAGTCTTTCGGTTTTCAGCTGGAAGGCCATAGGTTTAAATAAAGATGGCATAGTGGTACCTCCTAGTTATATGACTGGATTCATAATAGCTTCGCATCTCAACACCACATCTGGTTGGAAACCTGATTCATTCGCGAATTTATAGCAACAGCGTACAAAAAAATAGTGATATTTTATCCGCTATTTGCCGTGTAGTAAAATCCCCATTGATTATAGTTTCACTTTATGAATAAGCAATTCCTTTGCAAAATAGACCCTTTTCTCAAACTTTACTTTCAATCTAAAGTCGTCCCGTTATATACACAGGCTCCTACTATTTCTAAATGCATAAAATGTTAAGCGAAAGTATGGAGGGATACGATGTATAATTCGAATTATTATGATTGGTATAGACAAAATGATAAGTTGATTAGTGATATTGAAAAAGCTATAAACGGAGAGTATAGCGCTATAAGCTGCTATGCAAAATTAGCGAATATGGCTCCAAATCAAGTAGAACAAAAACAAATTCTTGAAATTCGTAATGATGAAATAAAGCATTTTCACAACTTTGTACAAATTTATACGAGTTTAACTGGTAGGCAGCCAAAACCACAAATTACTGAAGACTGCCCAAATACGTATTTACAAGGATTAGAGTTCGCTATACAAGATGAACAAAAAACAGTAGATTTTTATTTGGAAATTTCAGATGAGACATCGGATGCACATCTGAAAGAGTTGTTGCGGAGAATAGCTGCGGATGAACAAAATCATGCAGTATGGTTTTTATATTACTTCGTGAAGTCGAAGTGAGCATTAAGAATGAACGACTGATGTGGTGCATATATTAAAAAATATTTTAAAACGTAGTGCAACAATTGAATGAAATATTTAAATGTAAGCAGAAGGAAACCGTTTCGCTAGTAGTGGAGCGGTTTTTTTATGATGTACATATGTATCGACAAAATATAGTAATTACATTTGATATATAATGTATGAAATGAAAATGAATAAGTTAGGAGCAAGTATATGAAAAGAGGGATTACAGTAGATATTCTAGATGGATATGATAATTTACTTTGGAAAGTATTAAAGCCAATTGATATTACTGTATTTGATTGGCAAGTCATGGGAAGGGAGGAAGCTTATATAATAATAGGGAATGAATTAGGTTCAGAATTATTTTCAGAAGATAACGAGATCATGGAAGGATCAGAATTAAAAAAGCTAATAAAAGATAACATATATTATCTTTTATTTTTAGATTTAAAAGCATGTCCAAAAGGAGAGGTACTAGGAGAAATTGCAACATTTGAAGAATTTAAGGAGAGTAAGTGTGAAGTAGTCGTATTAGTAGCGGATGGTGAGTATATACAAATTTATGCGAAAAACCAAGAAGAGATTGAAATGATGTATGAAAACGCAGTGAATCAAGGATTTTATGTAGAATATATTACAGATGAAAATGATGGAAGGACGCATTTGTCAGTATGGTAGCAATTTGAAAGGGGAACGGCAATATGGAGAGAAATATAAGTAAAGAACATGAAATTCGAATTGCTACTGAAATTGAAAGTGATAGTATTCTCCTTTTATTAAAAGAAGTAGCGCAATGGCTACAATATAAAGAAGTGGATCAGTGGCAGTATCTTTTAGGAGAGGAAGCTACGGCTGAAATACTAGAATGTATAAGAGAAAAATATACATATGTTGTTCTGAAAGAAGATGAAATAGTTGGTACGGTTACAGTTTCTCCTAAACAAAATGAATGGGATGAACATATTTTTGGTAAAGAGGAAGTTTCTAATTCATTATATATTCATAGATTTGCGGTGAAACGGAAGTATAAGGGAAATGGAATAGGCGAATGGATTTTACAGTGGGTAGAAGAGAATGTGCAATGTGATAAAGAGTATTTGAAGTTAGATTGTGTGGGGCATAATCGTACGTTGAATGATTTTTATAAGAAAAATGGTTTTGAATATGTTGGAAGTACGGATGGGCTTAGTAAGTTTCAAAAGAAAAGGAGAATGTGAATGCATCTAATTAATGTAAGTTTAGTTGAAAAGTTAATACAGGAACAGTTTCCCGAATGGGCCCATTTAGAAGTGAAACCTGTAAAGTTTAGTGGGCATGATAATAGGACGTTTCACTTAGGGGATGAGATGAGTGTAAGATTGCCAAGTGATGTGGCATATGCACCGCAAGTAGAGAAAGAAAATAAGTGGTTACCACTATTAAGTAAGAGGCTTTCTTTACCGATTTCTACCCCACTTGCGAAAGGAAATCCGTCTGAAGCGTATCCATTGCCTTGGTCTATTAATAAGTGGATAGAGGGGGAAACAGTTACGAAACAAAACGTTCGTGATTTAAATGAATTTGCAGCGGATTTAGGATCTTTTTTAGTAGAATTGCAATCTATTGATGCGAGTAACGGACCTTTAGCTGGAACACATAATTTTTACCGGGGCGGACTTATATCGGTATATGATGAAGAGGCGAGAGTTGCTATTGAAAATAATAAGGATGTTTTTGACGAGGCATTATTAAAGCACCTTTGGAATGTAGCACTTAGTTCAACATGGGACCGTAAGCCAGTTTGGGTTCATGGAGATGTAGCGCCAGGGAATTTACTCGTTAAAGATGGAAAGCTTTGTGCTGTAATTGATTTTGGTATTTTAGGAGTAGGAGATCCTGCATGTGATGCGGCGATGGCTTGGACATTTTTTGATGAAAATAGTAGAAACGTATTTAAAGAAGTGTTACGTATGGACGAAGAAACATGGAATAGAGCGAGAGGATGGGCACTTTGGAAGGCGTTAATTACATATGACGCAAATAAGGATAGTAATGAGAGGGTGGCAGAAGAATCTTATCGTATCATTCAAGTGATTGTGGATGATTATAAAGGGGAATAGAAAAGCCTATTTCAAAATAGGTTTTTTCATATGATTAAATAGTAGAAACGGAAAGAAGGAATATAACATAATTATACAGAATATTTAGATAATAGGAGGTGTCGAATTTTGAGTGAAATTGAATTAAAGAGCAATATAATTAAGGCAGGGCGAGAGAAGGGGATTATTCTCCGGTTTATACTTGCTAGTCTCGTTGGAGTGTTTATGTTTTTCGTTCCTGTTACGATAAACGGTGCATCGTCTATTATGATTGATCACATCGTATCGTGGATTAGGGCTTCGGTTCCTGACGTAGTACCTTATTATGCATTATTTGTTATGGCAATTGGTGCGATTTATCCATTTTATACGAAGAAATGGAATGCATCTATCGTAGACATTTGTTTTTCTATTTTAAAAGTAGTTGGCGTTGTTTTTGGCATATTATATTGTTTAAAAGTAGGACCAGCTTGGTTCTTTGCGCCAGATGTTGGACCGTTTTTGTATGAGAAGCTAGTCATATCAGTAAGTTTGCTCGTTCCAATTGGCTCGGCGTTTTTAGCGTTATTAGTCGGATATGGATTGCTTGAATTTATCGGTACATTTTGTCGTCCGATTATGAGGCCATTATGGAATACGCCGGGGAGATCGGCAATCGATGCAGTTGCGTCCTTCGTTGGAAGTTATTCGATTGCTCTCCTTATTACGAATCGCGTGTATAAAGAAGGAAAGTATACGACAAAAGAAGCGGCGATTATCGCTACAGGATTTTCTACAGTATCCGCTACATTTATGATCATCATCGCAAAAACATTAGATATTATGCATTTATGGAATGTTTATTTTTGGACTACGCTTGTTGTAACATTCATCGTGACTGCTATCACCGTAAGAATCCCGCCCCTCAGTAGAAAACCAGATACATATGTAACAGAAGAAGGGTTCCCAGAGCCTGTTTATAAAGAGAAAATGTTAGAATGTGCTTGGGAAGATGCGTTAGAAGTATCAAAGTCTGCACCGAGCATTATGAAAAATATTGCAGTGAATTTAAAAGACGGATTTATTATGACGATGGGAATTTTACCATCCATTATGTCAGTAGGATTAATTGGTATCGTCTTAGCGAAGTTTACGCCAATATTTGATTGGATCAGTTATATTTTCTATCCGTTTACATGGCTATTACAATTACCAGAAGCAGACTTAGCCGCTAAAGCCGCATCAGTTGGTATTGCAGAAATGTTTTTACCGTCATTATTAGTTGTAAGTGCGCCACTTGTGACAAAGTTTGTCATTGCAGTTGTTTCCGTATCATCTATACTGTTTTTCTCCGCTTCCATTCCTTGTATATTATCAACAGATATTCCGTTAAAAGTATCTGAACTTATTATTCTGTATGTGCAGAGAACGATTTTAACGTTGCTTATCATTACGCCGATTGCTTATTTGTTGCTTTGAACTAGAATGTAAGTTCTAAATATATGACGTTTACTAACTTGTGTAAATGAATATTTATTGTAAAATCGTAGGTAGTGCGAAATTATAAGTGCGATGCTTGAATAAAGGCATCGCATTTTTATTTTTAGATGTACTACACGTTTACGAAAAAATATTTTTATATATTAATAAAACGATATTGTTGGTATGTTATAGTAACAACAAAGGAGGCTTACAAATGGAAATTATTAACGAAAGAGCAAAGTTGCGGTTAATGGATAATACTGATGTCGAAACTTTGTTTTCGATTGTAGAAGGAAATCGGGATATTTGGGCGTATTTAATCTCTAAAATGGATAGTGTGCAAGATATGCAACAATACGTTCAAAAAGCGATAAAGGGTTACGGAAGAGGTACTCAAATACCTTTGGTAGTCGTAGATCAACAGACGAATAAGATTGTAGGAAGTACACGTTTATATAATATTTCAGTAGAAGATAAGACAGTTGAGTTAGGGCAAACGTGGTATCATCCGAGTTTGCAACGTACGAGTATAAATACAGAGTGTAAGTATATGCTTCTCCAGTATGCTTTTGAAAAACTGCATATGCTTAGGGTACAAATTAAGACGGATGCAAGAAATGAAAAAGCACAACGAGCAATTGAAAGGTTAGGCGCAGTAAAAGAGGGTGTGCTTAGAAATGAAAGAAAATTACCGAATGGTTATGTGAGAGATGCGGTGGTGTACAGTATTATCTCGAGTGAATGGCCAGGCGTAAAAGAACAATTGTTAGAAAAATTAGAGTTATATAAAGAAAAGGTATAATTCGTGTTTTGAAAGGTATATTGTTCGTGAGGTATGAAAAATATACCTTTTTTCTTACAAAATGCTACTTTATTTTAATTCCTTTTGTTTCATCGTTCCCTTCTGAGAAAAAATTCGTTACAATGTAGTTGTATGGTAATAAACTTATGAATTTAAAAAAATGTAATGAAAACCGCAAATGAAAATGAATTGATAATCCTCAATTTTAAATGAAAACCCTTTTATATATAAATAACAAGTAAAGTTCCTTCTTTTAAATAAACTCAAACAAAACGATTTGATATAAATGTTTTTTATAGAAGTATGGATGATGTACGGAGGCAATTACAAATGAAAGAAAATAAGAAGAGTAAGAAAAGACGAATCTTTCAAGTATTTTTACTAATGATTTGTTCTGCTATTTTATATGTAAGTTATGCAGCTTACGATATTTGGAGTTATCGTTTTAAAGCAAATGATGACGTGAAAACGGATGCTGGTATCGTACTAGGCGCAGCTTCATGGAACGGAAAACCATCTCCTGTATTTAAAGAAAGAATTAATCATGCGATTTCTTTATATAGGAACGGAAATATTAAAAAGATTATTTTTACAGGTGGTACAAAGTTCGAGGCAGAACTTGAGGAAGCACGTACTGCAAGAGTATATGCAATGAAACAAGGTGTAAAAGAGGAAGATATTTTAATTGAAACAAAATCCCTTTTCACTGAAGAAAATTTAAAGAATGCGAAGCAAGTTGGAATAGAGAACGGAATACACACATACACGATTGTAAGTGATCCACTTCATATGAAACGCGCAATGAGAATCGCAAAACATATTAATATTGAAGCATATGCTTCACCAACGCCGACATCAGCATATAAAACGTTAGATACAGAAATACCATTCTTCTTTAAAGAATTATTCTCGTATATTGGATATGTAACCTCTTTGCCGTTAAAAGCATTGAAGGGGGACTAATATAAGAAAAGGATCTATCCTTAAATAGGAACTTTTCTTATTAGTCAAAAACATTGTATTTTTATCGGAATAGTGAAACAATAGAGAGGTAGCTTCATATAATCATAATGACAAAATGAACGGTTTATGAATCGAGCATAAAGTGAAACTTTAATCAGTGGGTGGGTTTCCCACTGATTATTAGTTGAACCAATCGGGCGTTTACGGGCAGTTGATCTCCCACCTAACTTCCTTTGCTTCACCTGAATTTTTAGGTGGGAGTTTTACTGCCCGCAAATAGCGGGATAAAGGAGATTATAGTATGGCACTCTCATTTGTTGAAACAGAAGAACAGTCTTTAATTATTGAGAAAATAAATAAATTGATTCCGAAGTTCATGGAAAGGGAGCATCAGCTAAGTGAATTAGGATCATTTCCGTATGAAAATATAAATGATTTGAAAGATATCGGATATACGAAATTAACGTTACCGAAGGAATTTGGTGGTAGTGCCATTTCTTTATATGACTTCGTTTTATTTCAAGAGAAAATCGCGGAAGGCTGTGGAGCTACTGCATTATCGATTGGCTGGCATCTTGGCATTGTGAAGGAGCTAGCGGAAAATCGCTCTTGGAATGATGAGATGTTCAAATGGTTTTGCGAAGAAGTACGTAATGGTGCGCTCTTTAACAGGGCAGCAACAGAACCGAAAACAGGGAGTCCGACGCGTGGCGGCAAACCAGAAACAATAGCGGTTCAACAAGGCGAGAAGTGGGTTATAAATGGAAGAAAAACTTTTACAACGATGGCGCCAGTACTTGATTATTTTATTATTTCAGCAAGTATGGAAGGCCAAGAAGAAGTTGGTGAGTTTGTTATTCCAAGAAATACACTCGGTGTGTCTATTGAAGAAACGTGGGATAGCGTTGCAATGCGAGGGACTGCTAGCCACGACCTTCTCTTACAAAATGTAGAGATAGACAACCGCTTTTTTACGGATGTAAAAGGCGGGAAAGTGAAACAAAAGGGTATTGGCTGGTTGCTACATATACCAGCATGTTATTTAGGAATTGCACAATCAGCAAGAAATTATGCAGTTCAGTTTGCGGGATCATACAGACCAAATAGTTTAAACCATTCTATTAGTTTATTACCGAATGTTAGAAGATTAGTTGGAGAATTAGAACTCGAGCTTATGCAAGCTCGCGTCTTTTTATATCAAATTGCGAAAAAATACGATGAGGCAGAAGATAAACTGTCACTGCAAGCAGAATTAGCGGCAGTGAAATACGCCGTAACAAATGCGGCGATATCCATAGTGGATAAATCAATGTGCATCGTAGGAGCAAAAAGCTTATCAGAAAAAAATCCGCTCCATCGTTACTATTTAAACGTCAGAGCAGGATTACACAATCCACCGATGGATGATGCAACATTGTCTATGCTGGCGGATGCGGCGTTTCGGTCGTAGTTTTTAAAGCTTATATTTTATTGTTTATGGATAAAATAGTTGTTTTGAAAGCACGGGTTTGATTAGTGATCAAATCCGTGCTTTTTATGTGTATGAAGTACTTGGTTGAGATGTAGGTTTTTAATATAAATGATTATCATGGTTTTGTGATTGTTTCTTGTTGAAAAATTCTTGTTGTAATGCCAGTTTGAAGGCTGTATAAACATTTTTCGTATTTAATCCCAAATTAATGGTCTTTCTAAGTTTATCATTCGTAAATATTGTAAAAATTGACCTGCATGGACCGCATCATGATAGGCAATTCGTAATAGCATGTCTCCTAAATATCTTTGATAGCCAACATCGCTTCGATCGATAAGGGTTGAATCTAGCTCTGCTATGTTTATGGATTGAACATACTCTATGAAGTCAGTAAAGTATGATTGTGCCAATTCAATTTCCTTTTTTACACAAGTAATTGGCTCTTCATCATACGGGAAATGTATATCATTTATTGAGCCGTTGTTTTTTAAAATCATATGATAGTAAAAAGTTGAGCTCCATACGTGACGAATCATCTCACCAAAAGAAATAGCCTCATTATCAGGCCTCCAATTAAGAAAATTATCGGGAAGAGAATTCCATAATTTTTCTGAGCGCCTTCTCGTCTCTTTCAAATTTAATATACTAAGATCAATTGCATTCATAATAAATTCTTCTTTACTATTAAACTTAAAATAATTGTATCAATTTAACAGTTAGGGTATCATCGAAATATGAATGTATATCCGAATATCTCATATATAGCTAAACTAATTGCTGAACCTACAAGAGCAATCATCTTAGATTGTCTAATGAATAATCAGGCACTACCTGCTAGCGAATTGGCTTATATGGCAAAAGTGTCACATCCAACAATTAGTTCTCATCTTTCTAAATTAGTAGAGGGGAATCTACTTACAGTTGAACAACATGGTAGACATCGTTACTATCGACTTGCTAATCAAGAAGTTGCAGAAGTGCTTGAAAAGTTAGAGACAATCGCACCAACAGTTCAAGTTCGCTCTTTAAAACAATCAGGTCAACTAAAACAAATTCGTTATGCTCGAACTTGTTATGATCATCTTGCAGGCAAACTCGGTGTAGAGATAACTGAAAAATTACTAGATAGGAAATTTATAATTTTAGGGGATGGAGAATACATTGTAACAGAACAAGGTAAACAATGGTTTCTGAATTTTGGAATAAATGTTGATGAGGCAGATACAAAAAGGAGGGTATTTGCAAAACCTTGCCTTGATTGGAGTGAACGGCGTTACCATATTTCTGGTTGGCTAGGGTCTGCAATTGCAAAACTGCTTTTTGAACAAGGATGGATTACGAAAACGGATAAGAACCGAGCTGTCCATCTTACAAAGAAAGGTGTAAAGTTATTGGAAGATCAATTAGGCATTGATATGAAAACTGAGGAAAGAAAAGCTTGAAATTAGAAAAGTCCGTCAAAATGACGGGCTTTTTCATTATGGTAGGAGTGTACATGAATAATAGGATGTTACCAATAATCGTTGCCAATAAAAAATCTTTCTTTTCATTCTTCTTTTTTAAGTTTTAAAGGAGAAAGCTAGGCTTCTTATTTTTACTAATGTTATAATAAGAAAAAAGCACGAAAAGAGGTCATCTCATGCTAGAGGTTATTGCAACATGTTTAGAAGATGTAAAAAGAATTGAAAGTGCTGGCGGGAAGCGGATTGAATTAATTTCATCTTATACAGAAGGTGGTTTAACACCAAGTTATGCTTTTATAAAAAAAGCGGTAGAAGCGGTGAGTATACCAATTCATGTTATGATTCGTCCGCATGCGAAGTCTTTTACATATACGGAAGAAGAAATTGAAATGATGAAAGAAGATATTATAGTTGCGCAGAAGTTAGGAGCAGCTGGTGTAGTATTAGGCGTATTAAACGAACAAAATGAAGTAGATGAAGAGAAATTAGCGGATTTACTATCTGTTGTAGATGGAATGAATGTAACGTACCACCGTGCGATAGATGATATAGAAAATCCAGTAGAAGCGATGAGAACTTTAAAGAAGTTTCATAAAGTAACTCACGTTTTAACTTCAGGTGGACAAGGAGATATAGTAGACAATATTCCGGTGCTTACAGAAATGCAAAAAGTAAGTGATGGTCAAATTCAGCTTGTAGCTGGAGCTGGCGTGACGAAAGAAAATATAAAGCGATTGCTAGATGAAACTGGAATTTCGCAAGCACATGTCGGTACAGCGGTAAGAGAAGCAAAATCATGTTTTTCTGAAATAGATCCTAATGTAGTACAAGAACTAGTTGAAATAATAAAATAAGTGCTTAAGAAAGAGGAGAAACGATGAAGGAAAATACGAAGAAAGAATTATTCTCTTGGGCTAAAACGATAGGGTTTACCCTTGTATTAATTGCTATTATTCGCGGCGTTTTATTTACACCTTCTTTAGTGCAAGGTGAATCAATGATGCCCACTTTAGAAAATAATGAACGAGTTCTCGTAAATAAGATTGGTTATAGTATAAGTGGATTAGAACGCTTTGATATTATCGTCTTCCACGGCAAAGAAGGATACGATTTAGTAAAACGAGTAATTGGTTTACCAGGTGATACAGTTGAGTATAAAAATGATGTTTTATATGTAAACGGAAAAGCGATGGAAGAACCATATTTAAAAGAGTTTAAAGAAAAAGCAACTGACCGTGTATTAACTCCAGACTTTACGTTAGAACAAATTACAGGGAAAACGAAAGTGCCAGAAGGCCAAGTATTTGTTTTAGGGGATAATCGTGAAGTTTCTAAGGATGGTCGCATGTTTGGCTTTATTTCAGAAGATGAGATTGTCGGAAAAGGACAAGCTGTTTTCTGGCCGTTGAAACAAGTAAGAGCGTTATAAAGTGTAGTGAAGTATGGGAGAGATATTCTTCCGTACTTTTTTATTTGTTTAAAATCTATTGAATGAATTGAAAGAATATTTTATAATTTTAAATTATATGTTTGTTTCGAAAAATGGAATTTAAGTTCCGAAATTCAGAACGAAAGGAAGAGAGAATGAGTATAAATAAAACGGCAGTTAAGACAATGGATATTTTAGAGTTGTTTTATGAGCATGAAGAGCTAAGTTTAACTGAGATGGTTCAGCTTACAAATATGCCGAAAACATCTGTTTATCGTTTAATTGGCTCGTTAGAAGAGATGGAGTTTTTACAAAAAAACGAAAAGGGGAAATATCGTTTAGGGGTCGTATTTTTACGGTTCGGTCAACTTGTTTCACAACGATTATCAGTAAGAAATATAGCAATTCCTTATATGAAAGAACTTAGAGATAGTTTAGGACAGGCAGTTAATTTAATAATTCAAGATGGTAATGACGCAATTTATGTTGAAAAGATGGAAGGTGTTCAGCCAGTACGCGTGTATACGGCGGTTGGAAGAAGAGCACCGCTTTATGCTGGTGCATGTCCGAGAATTTTACTATCGTATTTTTCTGAGGAAGAGAAACGGAGATACATAGAGGAAGTGGATTTAAAACAGTTTGCAGATGGAACAATTGTGGATAAGGAACAATTGCTAGAAGTGTTGCAAATGGCAAAAAAGGAAGGCTACACAATTAGTTATTCTGAGTTAGAAAATCATACAGCCGCAATAGCAGCGCCCATTTTCGCAAGTGATGGAACGGTTGTAGCAGGCATTAGTATTTCGGGATTAGCAATTGAGTACAGCGAAAGTAACATTTCATATTTTATCGCTAAGGTGAAAGAAACAGCACATCGCATTTCGAAAGAACTCGGCTTTTTGGCATAGAAAGAGGGAGTAGGATGAAATTTTCTGCGTTAGGGGATCAAGCAATTATTGTTACATTTGGTGAAGAAATTAAGATGGATATATATGAGAAAGTACAGCGGTTATTTCAAGCACTGCAGCAACATCCGTTTGCAGGAATGATTGAGTGCGTTCCGTCGTTTACTTCATTAGCTGTTTACTACAATGTATACGAAGTATGGAAGAGAAATGAGAGAAATGAAAGGCCATATGATTACGTTCACCAGTATATAAAGGAGCTGTGTGATTCTTATAAAGAAGAAGTAAAACAGGATGTGAAACATATTTCTATACCAGTGTGCTACGGGGGAGAATATGGACCTGATTTAGAAGAGGTTGCGCATTATAAAGGTTTACAAGTAGAAGATGTGATTCGAATACATAGTGAAACTACATATTTTGTATATATGCTAGGTTTTACACCAGGGTTCCCGTATTTAGGAGGACTATCAAAAGAATTAGAAACACCTAGAAAAGAAACGCCACGGTTACAAATCTCTCCTGGTTCAGTAGGTATTGGCGGAAATCAAACAGGTATTTATCCGCTTGAAACACCAGGAGGATGGAATATTATCGGCCGAACTCCTATTTCATTATTTAATCCAGAAGAAGAAATACCAACATATATTCAAAGTGGTATGTATTTACGATTTATCCCAATAACGAAGGAAGAGTACGTATCATTTGAGGGGGCTAAAGAATGGATGTAGAAGTTTTGCATGCAGGAATGTTTACAACAGTCCAAGATTTAGGGCGATCTCATTATCAACAATACGGTGTACCCGTTGGCGGGGCGATGGATCAAAGTGCACTTCGAATGATCAATATGTTAGTTGGCAATGAAGAGAATGAAGCGGGACTCGAAATGACGATTATGGGACCTAAATTGTTAATAAAGAAAACGACTTTACTTGCGATTGGCGGAGCAGATATGGAACCGTTATTGAATGGAGAACGTATCCCGTTATGGCGTCCCATTTTAGCGGAAGAAGGTAGTATGCTTTGTTTTGGAAAAGTGAAAAGTGGTTGCAGAGCGTATGTGACTTTTGCGGGTGGCATCCATATTGATCGTACTATGGGAAGTAAAAGTACGTACATACGTGCTGCGATTGGCGGTATAGAAGGAAGAATGCTCAACAAGGGTGACTACTTCCAAATTGGTGCACAACCAGAAATGGCGAATCGTTTCATTCAAGACTTACAAAAAGATGGGAGAATAAAAACGAAATGGGCAATTAACAACAGCGTACTATCAAAGTATAAGAAACATCCTAAGCTTCGTGTCATAACTGACTTTGAATATGATCAATTTACAGAAGAAAGTAGAAAGGCATTTTTTACGAAAGAGTATAAGGTATCTAATTATGCTGACCGCATGGGCTATAGGATTGAGGGAGAAGTTTTAAATAGGATTGAAGAAAAAGAGGTTTTATCGAGTCCTGTTACATTTGGAACCATTCAAGTTCCAAATGGTGGACAGCCAATTATATTAATGGCAGATAGGCAAACGACAGGTGGCTATCCGAGAATGGGAAATATCATTTCTGTAGATTTACCTCTTCTTGCCCAGCTAAAGCCGGGGGACTATGTTTCTTTTGAGGAAATTACGCTTGAAGAAGCGGAACAATTGTACATAGAACAAGAAGTAAATATAAATCTATTAAAGAAATTTATCGCTTTACGAAGCTGAAATTAGGAGGGATACATTGTGACTACAATCGATTTAAACTGTGATTTAGGAGAAAGTTTTGGAGCTTATAAAATGGGGAATGATGATGAAATTCTTCCGTTCGTTTCCTCTATAAACGTTGCTTGCGGTTTTCATGCGGGTGATCCGTCTGTTATGCGGCAAACTGTTGAAAAAGCTTTGGAGCATAACGTAGCGATAGGGGCGCATCCTGGATTTCCTGATTTAATTGGATTCGGTAGAAGAAACATGAATGTTTCAGCAAGTGAAGTATACGATTATGTTTTATATCAAATCGGCGCATTAGACGCATTTGTAAAAGCGGCAGGCGGGAAAATGCAGCATGTAAAGCCGCATGGTGCCTTATATAATATGGCGGCAACGGATTCGAAAATTGCAGATGCAATCGCTAAGGCAATTTATCATATGAATCCGAGTCTATCGCTTTACGGATTAGCAAATAGCGAGGCGTTTATACAGGCTGCAGAAAAATACAATGTAACTCTCGTACAAGAAGCGTTTGCGGATCGTACATATAAGCAAGATGGAACGTTAACGAGCCGTACAGAAGAAAATGCACTTATAAAAAATGAAGACGAAGCGATAAAGCAAGTGCTTCAAATGGTGAAAGAAGGCTATGTAAATTCGGTCAATGGAGAGGAAGTAGCAGTTCAGGCGCAGACGATTTGTTTACACGGTGATGGAGAAAAAGCAGTACAATTTGCGGGAAAAATATACAGAATATTCGAACGTAATGGTATTTCTATTTGTGCACCGAAATAAAAAATAGGGGGAAGTGCTGGGATGATTAAATTAATCGGAATACTACTTGTTGCAGTGGGCTTTTTATTTAGATTAAATACACTTTTAGTAGTTATGGTTGCAGGTATTGTTACGGGGATGGTTTCAGGATTAAGTTTTTATGATGTGATCAGCATGTTCGGTAAATTTTTCATAGAAAATAGATATATGTCTATGCCAATTATATTAACTTTACCGGTAATCGGAATTTTAGAGCGTTACGGTTTAAAAGAAAGAGCAGAAGCACTTATAACGAAATCAAAAGGAGCAACAACTGGAAGAGTATTAATGTCATATTTTACGATAAGAGAATCGTCAGCAGCACTAGGGCTTAATATTGGTGGGCATGCACAAACGGTAAGACCGCTCGTTGCACCGATGGCAGAAGGGGCCGCGCAAGGTAAATACGGTAAACTTCCTGAAAAATTAAGAGAAAAGATTAAAGCAAACGCAGCTGCTGCGGAAAATACAGCTTGGTTTTTCGGAGAAGATATTTTCATCGCAACTGGTGCTATTTTATTAATGAAAGGGTTCTTCGATTCAGTAGGTATGCATGTGGGTGTATGGGATATGGCACTTTGGGGCATTCTAACTGCAATATCTGCACTTATTGTAAGCTGGATTAGATTTAGAAGGTTTGATAAATATATAGAGAAAACAATGAAGGCAGAAGGAAAAGAAGAGAAGGAGGCAATCTAATATGAACATCATCACAATGGATACAATCTATTATGTATTAGGGATAATCGTTGCTTTTATCGCTGTTCGTATCGCATTCGATCGTGAACATCCCAACAGATTCGGTTCTAGTTTATTTTGGGCATTGTTTGCAGTTACATTTTTATTCGGAAATGTAATTCCTTCGTTTTACGTTGGCTGTATCGTGCTCGCTATGGTCGTTTTAGCCTCGCTAAATAAAGTAACAAAATCAGAGGAAAAAGAAGTTCCAGTACAAGAGCGTGTAAAACATGCTGAGAAATTAAAAAATAAAATTTTTATGCCTGCACTATTAATTCCTATTTTTACAATTATCGGTACGTTGACCTTAGGGAAAATTAAATGGGGAAATGTCTCTCTTGTTGATCCAGATAAAGTAACATTAGTTGCATTAGCGCTTGGTGCATTACTCGCATTCGTTGCGGCGATGCGTATTACAAAATCAAAAATAACAACGCCTGTACAAGAAGGAAGCAGACTATTACAAGCTGTCGGCTGGGCTGTAATTTTACCACAAATGTTAGCAGCACTTGGCGGTATATTCGCGAAGTCTGGCGTTGGACAAGTTGTTTCAGATTTAGTCGGACAAGTGTTACCGACAGAGTATCCGTTCGTTGCTGTTATGGCGTATTGTTTAGGAATGATGCTTTTCACAGTCGTAATGGGAAATGCATTCGCAGCGTTTGCCGTTATTACTGGCGGAATTGGTTTACCTTTAATTGTTCAAATGCACGGTGGGAATCCAGCAATTATGGCAGCACTCGGTATGTTTGCTGGATATTGCGGAACGCTACTTACGCCAATGGCAGCAAACTTTAATATCGTTCCGGCGATGCTTTTAGAACTAAAGGATAAAAATGCAGTTATTAAAGCACAAGTACCAATTGCTCTTTCAATCTTTATTATCAATATGTTTATTATGTACGGCCTTGTATATCGTTTCTAATTAGGAGGGAAAACTATGAAAACAGTATTATTAACAGGATTTGATCCGTTTGGCGGAGAAAGCATCAACCCAGCTTGGGAAGTAGCAAAAAGTTTGCATGAAAAAACAATTGGAGAGTACACGATTATTAGCAAACAAGTCCCAACGGTATTTCATAAATCAATAAAAGTATTAAAAGGATATATAGAAGAACTAAACCCTGAAATGATTATATGTATCGGACAAGCTGGGGGCAGACCAGATATTACGATAGAGCGTGTCGCAATTAACGTTGATGATGCAAGAATTGCTGACAATGAAGGGAATCAGCCCATAGATGTGCCAGTTGCAGAAGAAGGACCAGCTGCTTATTGGTCTACACTTCCGATGAAAGCAATCGTAAAAAGACTGCAAGAAGAAGGTATACCAGCTTTCGTTTCACAAACAGCAGGTACATTCGTTTGTAATCATTTATTCTACGGTCTCATGCATGAACTAGAGAAGCGTGATAAGAAAATAAAAGGCGGATTTATTCATATTCCGTTCTTACCAGAACAAGCGAGTAAATATCCAGGGCAACCGAGTATGTCACTTTCTACTATTCGTAAAGGGATCGAATTGGCAGTTGAGGTAACGACAACAGTTGAAGTAGATATTGTAGAGGTTGGGGGTGCGACGCATTAAATAAAACGAATTGTACAACACCTCCTGTAAACAACTGGTATAATAAGTATAGGAATATACATAGAGGTGATTTTTGTGCAACAATTTGAAGAAGTACGTTCAATTTTAGAAAAAGCGAAGAAAATTACAGTATTAACAGGCGCTGGTGCAAGTACGGAAAGTGGTATTCCAGATTTTCGTTCAGCAAATGGATTGTATGCTGATGCGAATGTGGAGATGTACTTATCAAGAGGGTACTATAACCGAAGTCCGAAAGAATTTTGGAAGCATTATAAAGAAATCTTTCAAATTAATACGTTCCATCAATATAAACCAAATCGTGGCCATCGCTTTTTAGCTGAGCTAGAAGAACAAGGGAAAGATATTACGATTTTAACGCAAAATATTGACGGTTTACATCAATTAGGTGGCAGTAAGCACGTCATTGATTTACATGGAACACTTCAAACAGCACATTGTCCAAAATGTAAATCAGGCTATGATTTACAGTATATGATTGATCATGAAGTACCGCGCTGTCAGAAGTGTAATTTCATTTTAAATCCAGACGTTGTTTTATACGGAGGTACACTGCCGCAATATCAAAATGCGATGAAACGTTTATATGAAACAGATGTACTTCTCGTTATGGGAACGTCATTAAAAGTACAACCTGTCGCTTCATTCCCGGAAATCGCAAAGAGGGAAGTAGGAGCAACAACCATCTTAGTAAATGAAGAGTTAACAGGACAGGAATATAACTTTGATTATGTTTTTCAAAATAAAATTGGTGAATTTGTTGAGGGATTATCTTCAATGAAATAAATTATTAAAAAAACTGAGGTATCCACCTCAGTTTTTTATTTGAGTAATCACTGTTTTAAGCCATATGAAAACATTTTGATAATGTAGTAACCACATCTCTATAATTTATAAAAATCAATTTGCCCCATTTTTCTTTTAGAATAATATTCATGTTATTGTGCATTAAGGGAATGGTAATAAATAGGATAATTAATTAAAAAACTGAAAATTAAATCTTTTATTTCTTTTGTAATTAATATAAAATTCTATATATATCATATAAATAAATTTGATACATAATGATTTTGCGTAGAAATGTTAATAGAATGAAGCGAGGGAGCGAAATGAGACAGAAAAAGGAGCAGAAGAAACAATCGAAAAAGAAAAAGACTCATATTCCTTTTCGGTTAAATGTACTATTTTTTATTGTCTTTCTTTTATTTTCAGCTATTATAATTCAATTAGGTAAAGTACAAATCATTGATGGAGAAACGTATAGAAATGAAGTAAACAAAAAGGAAGATGTAACGGTAAGCACTCCCGTTCCTAGAGGGAAAATGTTTGATCGGCAAGGTCACGTTATTGTAAATAATAAACCATTGCGAACCGTTACATATACGAAAATGAGAGGAGTAGACTCGAAAGAAGTTTTACAAGTAGCAAGAGATTTAGCCAAGCTGATTGAAATGTCGCAAGAGGACATGGATAAGTTAACAGAGACAGATAAGAAAGATTTTTGGATGCAGTTAAATGAAAAGCGGGCAGCAGCGAAAGTAACGAAAGAAGATGAGAGTAAATTTAGAAAGCAAGAAATAGAAGGAAAAGAATTAGATAAAAAAGTAGAAGAACTGCGCCGGGAAAGAATTACACAAGAAGAATTAAATGAGCTTTCAAAGGAAGATATAGAAGTATTAGTAATTAAAAGCAAAATGAATGCGGGATATAAAATGACGCGGCAAATCGTTAAAAAAGATGTAAGTCAAAATGAATATGCTGTCGTTAGTGAAAGATTGGCAAGTTTACCGGGGGTAGATACGACAGTAGATTGGGAACGTGAATACCCAAATGATAAAATACTTCGCTCTATACTAGGTAGCGTTTCTAATGAAAATGAAGGGTTGCCAAGAGAACAATTAGATTATTATTTAGTTCGTGATTATAATCGAAACGATCGTATTGGTAAAAGTTACATTGAAAAACAATACGAAGATGCACTACATGGAACGAAAGAACAGTCTAAAAATATTATGGATAAAGCAGGGGAAATTGTTCGAACAGAAAAAGTGACCGAAGGAAAAAGTGGAAATAACTTAATGTTAACAGTCGATATGGATTTACAGAAAAAAGTAGAGGGAAGCCTTGAAAAGAATTTACGAGCTTTTCATGCTGCAGAGCCGATGATGGATCGTGCGTTCGTAGTAATGATGAATCCGAAAAACGGTCAAATTTTATCAATGGCAGGAAAGAAAATTGTAAATAAAGATGGCGGTATGCAAATAGAAGATTATGCATTAGGAACGATGACAAGTTCTTATGAGTTAGGATCAACTGTAAAAGGTGCTACTTTATTAGCTGGATATCAAACAGAAGCGATTAAGCCATATACACATTTCTTTGATGCACCAATGTATTTTAAAGGAAGTTCTAAGCCGAAGAAATCGTGGAAAGAATTTGGGGATATTGATGATTTAAGAGCTTTACAAGTTTCATCAAACGTTTATATGTTTAATACAGCTTTAAAAATGGCAGGCATTAATTATGTCCCAAATAATCCATTAGATATTAAACAAGAAACATTTAATAAAATGCGCTACTATTTTAGACAATTTGGCCTAGGTGTGTCGACTGGTATTGATCTGCCAAATGAAGCAATCGGTCAAGTAGGTAGAACTGATAACATACCCGGATTTTTACTTGATTACGCGATTGGACAGTATGATACATACACGCCTCTTCAGCTTGCGCAATATATTTCCACAATTGCAAATGGCGGTTACCGAATGAAACCACAAATTGTACAAGAAGTTAGAGAGCAACCGAATAGACCAGAGGATGTAGGAAAAGTCGTTCGGTCGATTGAACCAGTTGTATTAAATCGAGTGGATATGGACACTTCGTACATTAATCATGTAAAAGAAGGGTTTAGAAGAGTTTTTCAAGAAGCTGACGGAACAGGTACCGGAACGTTTAAAGGTTTACCATATAAACCAGCGGGAAAAACAGGAACAGCTGAGACAGTATATGGTGGAGAAAGTGATATTGGAAGAGATGAGAATAACAACCGAAAAAAATGTTATAATTTAACTCTTGCCGGTTATGCACCATATGATGCTGATCCGGAAGTAGCTTTTTCAGTTGTTGTACCATGGGTGAATGATGATAAATCAGGAATTAATTCTGCGATTGGTAAAGAGATTTTGGATGCGTATTTTGAATTAAAAACAAATAGATCAAATACAAATTCAATTCCAGTAGAACAACCGAACAAGGCACAGTAAAAATAGTATCACTGCATGGAAACATATTGTGCAGTGATATATTTTTTGAGTTAAAAAGCGCTTTATAAGGTGGGAATGGATATGAAAAAGGAAATTAAGAGAGGCTGGGGAAAGTACATACTATTTATATTGGTGATGGTAATAGGCTACCATTCTTTTACTTTATGTAAAGTGGAAGGGGAATCGATGCACCCGACTTTATATGAAGCAGATTACGTATTTGTAAATAAAGCAGTAGTACGTCTTTCTAATTTACAACGCGGAGAAATTGTTATTATAAAGGAAGCGGATGAATCGAAATATTATGTGAAACGTGTAATAGGGCTTCCGGGTGATGTAATTAACATAACGAACGGAAAGGTATATGTGAACGATAAAAAGCAAGAAGAACCATATACGAACAAAGATTTATTTAACAACACACAAGTGTTTTATAACTTTCAAAAGACAAAAATTCCGCCAAATAAGTTATTTGTAATGGGAGATAACCGCGAAGTAAGTAGAGATAGTCGAAATGGCTTAGGATATATTGAAGAAGATAACATAATTGGCAAGGTGGAATTCGTATATTATCCTTTTTCAAAAATGAAAATGATAGAATAAGTGGGGGAGAAGCAAAACCCCACTTATTAAAGTTTCACTTTATTTTCTTTAAAAAACCTTTTGGATTAAATGATATGAAAAATTTATGTTTAGACTCGTCGATTATGAAGTTATTATTTTTAGTTAAAAACTCATCCACAGCCTCCATCGGACCAGGACCCCAATCGGGAAGAAGCGGATTTCCATTAATGGAGGTATCTTCTACAATCATATAACTGCCAGTAGTGACGATAGATTTATATAGTAATAGTTCTTTGGATACATGCTCTTTACTATGATCAGAATCTAAAATAACTAAAACCACATCATCAGGTTTGCGCATGCTTACTATTGTTTGGACGGCCTGCACAGAAACAGAAGAGGCTGTTAAATACGTAATCCGATTATGTGATGGCCGATTTGGCTGCGGAGTTATATCGATAGTAAGTACGTGACCTTTTCCAATTAAATCTAACATAGAAGCTAAATACAGTGCACTACCACCGTGAAAAGTCCCGCATTCAATAATTAAATCGGGCTTTAATTCATAAATAATTTCTTGATACAAAAAGAGGTCAGAGGGAAGTTTACAGATTGGAACTCCGAACCAGTGTGTATCGTTTAACCACACGAGGCTGTTGTAATATTGGTTTAGAAATTCATTGCTTATATTATCGATTTTAAATTCTCCTTTCTAAAAAGGATTCTCTCGTTTGACGTAAAGTGTTTACGCATGAAAGTTGTACTATATATTATGTAGTAAAGAATTGTAAGGCGAGTGTTTTTACTTGAAAATAAGCCAAATAACTCATGTGGAAAATGAAAGGAAATGATTGTATGTACAAATACACAATTTGTTTTATTAGAAAAAGCGATAAAATACTGCTATTAAATAGAAATAAAAAGCCGAATATGGGGATGTGGAATGGTGTTGGAGGAAAAATAGAAGATAATGAAACGCCATACGAAGGAATAATTAGAGAAACGTTTGAGGAAACGGGTATAGAACTTTCAAGTGTAATGTATAAAGGGACTGTTGGTTTTAAAGGTAAAGATGAGCCCCAGGCTAGTGAAGGAATGTATGTGTTCGTTGCTGATTTGCCAGATGGAATGCAAATGAATACACCATTTCGTACGGCTGAAGGATTATTAGAATGGAAAGAAATTGATTGGATATTAGATGGTGATAATAGAGGTGTTGTTAGCAATTTACCAAAATACTTACCGACAGTATTAACAGAAGAAAATAAGTTAAAACATATATTCACGTATGATAACCGGAATATTATTCATTACACAACTGCATGTTTGACGGAAGATGATGCGAATAAGCGATATGAAAAACAACTCATTTCTCAATAGAAGAGGATAGTGAAAAATCACGTTTTTGCTCTCATTATATATGCGAGGTGATTATATGTTTCAGAAATACAATTCATTGGTCAGAATTGTAATATATATGATATAACTTTTCTTATGGTGAAAGAGTAGAGAATATACGTAAACGGAACAAAAAGGAGGTGGCTTTGCCACCTCTTTTTGTTAGCTACGAATCGCCTTAATTATAAATCGATGTTGATTCACATCTAAATATCCTTTTTGCAAAATAATCTCATGTATACGATATAACTCCTCAAAGTACTTTTCGACAGTAAAATCAGGAATTTGCCACGGAATTGCTTTTAAATAATAGATGATAGCGCCAATATCATAAAAACGTTGGAAAGGGAATTCTTCTTTTGCTTCTAAAATAGTAAATCCATTTTGGTTTAACTCACTGCATGCAGTTTCGAGAGACCAATTTGCAAACTCACTATTTAGAGGCGTACCCAATTGTTCATTAAGTTCAACGCAATCAAGACCGCCAACTTGTTGTGTAAGAAATATTCCATTAGGAGAAAGTATTCTATTTACCTCAGAAGCAGAATAGGGTTCATGTTGATTCAGAATGAAATCAAACTGTTCATTTTGAAATGGTAAAGCAGTATCATCACTTACTGCCACAACTGTAACCCCTAAAGGTTCTAATTTCTTCTGAGCAATTGGCACGTTTGGAGCGTAGCCCTCAGTAGCGAATGTAGTTGACGGGAACGGTTGTAACATAGATAAAAACTCTCCGCCACCAGTACCCATATCGAGCATTGATTCTGCACGTTGCATAAGCTGAAAAGCAGTACTGCCGTACGACCACGATAATGGCTCGCTCTTCATTCGACCCGTTTCTGAAATGAAAGAAAAATCCCAGCCACTAAAGTTTGTATTTGCACTTTCTAATAAAGTTAAAAATAATGGATCACGTTTCATAAATTTGTCCTCCTATTTTTTAATGGATAATATGATGAGAAAAGAAAAAGGGAGGACCTCTTATTAAAATGAAGCAGTTTTATGTTTCATGTTCGAATAGATTCATATAAATTCGCTCCTTGTGAGAATGGTTATTTATATATTCGGGATAAATAAGTGGAAATCCTTTGATCAAGAGCTAGGGAATTTAGTAGATATGACTAAGGAAGTTCTAAATCGCTTGGAAAGCATGATAAGTGATAAAAATATATTAATTGGAATGCACCGAGAGAAATAATCGTTATTCACGAAAAAATATAGATGGAGGAAGCTTTGTTAAACCTGTTGAAGAATGCAATAGAACATTCTAAACCAGGTGGTAACATAATGATTCAGGTCAAAAATTCTCCAATCTATATCGAACTAGTGATCCAAGATTTTGGAGAGGGAATTTTAGCTGAAGAATTACCTCATATTTTTGAACGATTCTATAAATCAAGTAGTTCTAAAAAGCTTGGCTCGAATGGAATTGGGTTGGCACTTGTCAAAGCTATTATTTAGGCTAACTAACATATTGTATGTTTCAGTATCTATTTTATAAAAAAGAAAATAGATGTAACGGTCCTCCTTTTAATAAAAAAATCCTATAAAAATATAGTGCTCTTAAAAAATTTTGTTACAAATTTGTTTTGTTTGACTTTAAAAAAGGAAAGTAATATTTATTTGTAGAAAATTTTTAAGGATAAAAATAGGATGAATATCCATGGTAAGAAAAAGGGGGCACTTAAATGTTAACAAATGATTTAGATTTTCGATTAGAACCACGTTTAAAAGAACTGTATGAACAACATAAAATAAGAGCGCAGAAGATAGACTGGGCTTATCATGAGTTTTTACCATGGGATAAGGGAATGGACTTTAAAAGAGTTCCTTGGGATGAAAGTCAAGTTACTCTCCCTTCTGGTGTAATTACGGCCATTGAAACAGCTTTATTAACAGAAGTGAATTTACCATGGTTTACAACGTATTTATCTGCGACTTTTAAAGGTTCCCTTTCTGTTATTACAGACTTTATTCATACTTGGACCTCAGAAGAGGATCAACATTCGAATTTATTAGAGACATATTTACTACTCACTCGAAGTGTAAACCCTAAACGTATACATGAATTAAGAAAATCAGTCGTTGAGTGTGGATTTGAGCCTGATTTTCATACACCAATCGAAGCCATGACATATACGACGCTACAAGAACTTGCAACAATGGTGTTTTACAATAATGTAGCTAAGGTGGCAAGTAAGCATGATCCAGATCTTGCTACATTATTACGCCGTCTTGCAAAAGATGAAACACTTCATTATGCGTTTTATCGAGACGTTATTCGAACACATTTAGAATTGGAACCAAATTATTGCTACCATATTGCCAATGTGATTAGGAATTTTAAAATGCCAGGTGCCGTCATGCCTGATTTTGAAAATAGAATGGCTGTGATTGCAAAAGAAGCAAACTATGGCCCACTACAATATTTTGATCAAGTACTTGATGTAGTGGTTGAGTATTGGGGGTTAAAAGATTTACGACCAATTGCCCCTCTAGCAGAAAAATCAAGAATTGAGATTTTGGAGTATCATATAAGATTGAAAAAAATACGGGATCGATTTGGCCGTTTTCAAGGGGAAATTGATCTACGTTAATGGGTGGAGATTTCAGGATATACGCGTATGGATTCCCTTTTCTTTTATTGGAAATCTCGAACGCTCTTTGGTATTTTACGGCTGTTTTACTTGATTTAACTTTTGTAGAAAAAAGTAATTGACACCTAAAATGAACTTGTGATATTATTAAATATTTGATAAAAAACAACATATGTGTTAAGCTTGAAAAGGTTACCACATATGGAGGTGGATTATATGTTTCAAATTGGCGATAACATTGTTTATCCAATGCACGGAGCAGGTATAATTGAAGCCATAGAAGAAAAAGAATTCTCAGGGGAAAAACAACAGTATTATGTCATCAAAATGTCAATCAGTAATATGCAAGTCATGATTCCTACGGGTAAAATATTGAATTCGAATATACGCCCAGTTACTGATATACTTGCATTAAAACACATTATACACATTTTTTAGCATGAAAAATCATGTAAATTACTGCCGTGGAAACAAAGGCATAAAGTGAACACGGACAAAATAAAAACGGGTGAAATACAAGAAGGTGCTGAAGTTGTACGCGATTTAATGCGTATGAAGAAAGAAAAAACACTGAATACAAGTGAAAAAAAATTGTTGGATGATGCATATAAGTTTTTGGTCAGTGAACTAGAATTAATTAAAGGAATCACTGAAAATCAAATAAAAAGTTTCTGTTAAGGTTTATTATAGATAATGTATTATATCTCCCGAAAACATCCTGAATTTTTCGAGAATATGATGAGTATTAAAAGTAAATCATTTCAAAGACATTCAATTTCTTCAACTCACTTTTAGAGTAGGAACCTCTTTTGTTATTACTTCAATCTAATCCATTTTTATTTTTAAATTTATTTTACGAACATTCGAAGTTTCATTAAATAACTCGATTAAATAGTCACTTGATTTTTGCAATCCTGATTCACACTGGCACGGACAAGGAGCCGTAAGGATGAAAGAGAGGTAGGGCTTTCATTGTTTTAGGTAATATACTATCTAAGTCATTATTTCTAGAAGAAAAAACAATCAATCTCACCGCCAGCTTTAAGAGTTCCTTACATCTACTGAGACAGTGAATAGTAATTGTTTATCTTCTTTACGTAAAATTGATAAACGAACTGGTAACACCATATGGTAAACTACAAAAAATGGTTTCCAGACCAAGAAACCATTTTTTATTTTATTTACATAACAATAGTAAATTAAGCAGTAAGAAGGAGTCCGCACATGAAAAAAATGTTAACAAAAGAATTAAGTAATGAATTAAAGAAGCGAGAAGGGATTATTTCTATTACAGTTGAGCCTTATGAAAAAATCGAAGTTGGTGGAATTCGTGTAGATGGACCAGCTATTATTCTAATTAATCAAGAATAGGTAAAAATAGTTGCATGCAAGGAGAAAAGGATCAGCCTTTAAGAAAAGGGGGATCCTTTTTGCTTGCTGCAGCTAATATGGGATATACATAACTTTTATCTGATGTGTTGGGGTTAAAAGGAAGGAGAGGATGGAGATTATCATGGTGGAAAGCTTAATATTGGTAGGATTTCTTTTTACGTTATATAAATTAGTTGATAAAAAAACAAACTAATTATTTAAAACGATAGATTGTTTCCTTTTTAAGGCCGAGATTTATCTGAGAGTGAAATGGATCATCTAAAGGAGGAATTAAAATGGATGCAAGGAAAGAACGCATAAAATACGAGAAGATGTCAAAGAATTATGATCGTATTTATTTAGTTTCGTTTATCCTATTAATTGTACTTGTTTGTAGTAGTGTGATTATCATAGGAGCTACAGGCGGAAAATATGGAGTGTTTTTATTGTTAGCAATTTTACTTAACGCACGTATTACGAAAGAATCTCAAAAAAAGTATGAGCACTATTCTAATAAAGGGCGTATTTAAAATGATACATAACCAGAAAGGAACAACCTAGATGTATATTCAAAATATCCCTTTATCATCTCCTATTAACTAGTAAAAGTAACTTTATATAAATCATTTTTTTAGCAATGTAGAAATAGAAACCGTACCCTATTAAAATGTTATTTCCGTCCATATAATGAATTATCCTTCTAGCATATTTATAAGATTTATATCATATATTAGTAGAAAGAATGCAAGTTAGAAAGGAGTTTTATAGAATGAGTTATTTGGAGGGAAATGACTTTAGTAAACAAAATATGGTAAGTGTGCCTAATCCCTATGTATATCAGACATTACAATCAGTAATTGGTAAACATGTGGTTATTGAAACTGTAAGAGGCAATATAAGAGGTAAATTAAAGGATGTGAAACTAGATCATTTGCTCATTGAAGATACGGTGCCATATATTGTACGCATTCAACAAATTGTATGGATTATGCCAAAACAATAATCACATGTAATTTGATTTATAATAGATTAGCATTATAAATCAAATAAAAACACAGGGTTTTATCTCTGTGTTTCTTCAAATTTTCGTTTTTGGATATATGCTTGAGCATGGATAATTTCTTTCTGAAGTTCTTTTAATTCTTCCATAGATCCAGATTCAATCCTCATGTACGTAGTAACTAGACTAATCATCATATCCATCTTCTCTACTATATTTTGAATGACCTGTTCAGATTGCTCTTTTTTAGGGTGTTGTATTGCTATTAGAGCATTTTCTATATAATTGTTCTTTCTTTGCTGGATATCATAAATAAACTGTTTTGTGTTTGAGTTCATTTGTTATTCCTCCGTTTTGGATATACTTCTATTCTATCATATTTGAATGGTGAATATTAGATTCCCCTAAATATACACCTGTCACATACATCTCCTCAAATATAGAAACTAATTCCTTAACGTACAGGGAGCTAATCAAAATATGTTAATTTTGTGTCTAAACGTACAATTTTCGTTTTTGATATGGTGAGCCCTAATTGTAGTGCCCAATCCGATGTAAATTCCTCAATAACAACAGATTTTTCCATATCTCTAATACCCTTATGTATTTTGTGCTTGAATATAATATCAGATTTAGATAAGCAAAACTATTTCAAGTGAATAGAATCCACTCTTTAAGAATACATAAAAAATATATATACAAGCGTATTCTAATCACTGCATCATTGGTGAAAGTAGAATTCTATAAATTTTGGAGGAAGAGATATGCAAAAAAAGGTTCTCCTGTTTACAGATTTAGGGATTGATGATGCGTTTGCTATACTGTACACCTTTTTTCGTAAAGACATTCAACTTGTAGGAATTGTGGCCGATTATGGAAATGTATCAAGAGAAGATGTAATAAGAAATATTAACTATTTAAAGTACATTGCGGGAAGAGAAGAAATACCTGTATTCCTTGGTGCTTCTGTACCGTTGACAGGTATAGTGATTCAGTATTTCCCTGAGGTACATGGAAAAGTTGGATTAGGACCTATTATTCCACCTGAAATTTCATATCCAGTTTATCCTTTAAATGATATTTATCAAATTATAGAATCAAATTTAGAAGATCTTACAATTATCAATTTAGGAAGACTTTCTTCGCTAGCTACGACTTTTGTATTAAATTTAGAAACAATGCGAAATGTAAGAGAATGCATTTGCATGGGGGGAGCTTTTTTCTATCCAGGTAACGTAACTGCTGTGGCTGAAGCTAATTTTTACGCAGACCCGTATGCAGCAAACTTAATTCTGCAGCATGCAAAGAACTTGACGATTATTCCTTTAAATGTGACTCAACACGCGATTGTTACACCCGAAATGGTCCAGCAAATTGATGCATTTCATCGGAGTACACAGGATCTTGCAGGACTCATCATCAAACCTATGTTAGATTATTATTATAATTTCTACTCCAAGTCTAATCCTGGTATAAGTGGAAGTCCTATGCATGATTTTGTAACAGTTTGGTATTTGCTAAATCAAGACGCTGTTAGTCTTTCAAGAGTACCTATTAAAGTAATCCCTGATCAAGGAGAAGGATTTGGTCAAAGCATTGCAGATTTTCGTTTTGTTACTAATCCAGGCTATAAAACGCATAATGTAGCTTTTCAGTTTGATTATGAAAAATTTAAGAAAGATATTATGGAAACGTTCCTAAAGAAGAGAGTGTAATAGACTTTATTAACTTCAGATAATACGGATTATGAGAATCAAATGTCACTTAACTTAACTTAACTGTAAATATCAAATTAACAAAACAAGTTCCCCTAAAATAAAAAAGACGTTGACTTCTCTATGTAATTAACTGTCGTTTCATGTCCAGCGATGATGAATAGCCAAATTGTCGAAAGAAGCTCGTTCTTATTCAACTTGTTTTCTTGCTCTCTTGTTTGAATGAGATCGTTTATCAAATCAGAATCAGGATTTAGACGCTTTTCGTTAAGTAATGTCTCAATGTAATGAATAAACTTTTAAGTGTTGTTTTAACTTCAGTTCCCTGAATAGGTTCCACAGAGGTGTCCATGAGTTTTTTGTCTATTTGCGGAACTGGTTTCGATCAGTGGCGGGAATCCCAAGCACCTCTGAAATGAAAATAATGGGTAGTGGTTAAGCAAAATCTGCAATAATTTCCATCTTTCCTTGTTCTTGTACAGCAACTAACAATTCGTCGGCAAGTTGCTGAATACGGGAACGAAGGTCCTCAATCATACGTGGTATAAAGGGTTTAGAGACCATCCGACGCAGGCGAGTATGATTAGGAGGATCTACCGTAAGCATATTCGGACTCTAGATTCTACAACATTTCAACTTACAGACAAGTTTTCTTGACATATACATTATTTTAGACAAGCCTTTTATAATGCATATAGGGTAAATTGTTAAATTTTGATTTTTTATATGTAAAATGATAATAAAGTTATTTAATTTCAAAAGTCCAAATAAGTATAACCCGATCTAAATTTAGATCGGGGTTAAAAATATAGTTGTTTAATCTTGATGTAAGAAACGTCACTAGATTGAAAAATATAACAAAAAAGTTATTGAAAAATGAATCTTTTCACTTGATATATATTTCTTCTGGAGCATTTATACATTTTCATAGTAACCAACCAGCTAATCAATATGATTCCTGCAAAAAGTAATAGTAAATTACTATACAAATGAGTGAAAGAATTAGCATTCATAGGTAGTAATTTTCGGTTTAGCAAATGTATCGATAATAATCCACCTACAATCGCAATCCCCATTCCTTTCGTTAGAAAGCCTGGGAAATTAAGCAAACTCATTCTAGTACCAGCAGCCTTTTGTTCCAAACTACTGAAACACTGATAGAGATAACTGTTTTGGTCATGAACTCACTGTTGTAATATGTCTAGTGTGTCTTCATGGTATGTTTCAAGAAAAGGCCGAATGGCATATTCAGCGTTATTCCTTTTCGTTATTTCATACATGGTGTTGAATGAGGTTTCAAAATCGTTCAGACCATATTTTTCAACGTATTTTGCGATAGGCATGTACATATATCCGTTTGTGAATGTGCCTACTTCTGTTGTATTTTCTGGTCCTAATGTTTTCAGTAATATATGTATTGCTACATTAAAATCTTTTTGTAAAGCATTGTGTAATTCATCTGCTATTACTTCAATACGTTGTTTTAACTCTAAATTTTCAACTTTATATGTTACAGAATCTACAAAGATTCTTTTAGAAAAATTAGGATCGTGTTTACAAATAGAATCAGCTATTTTCTCTGCTAATTCTTCATTAAATAAAAATTTTAACGGAACATATTTACCCATTTTTTCACCTCGGTGGTCAAATGAAAACAATTTTTATTTTTTAATCGACAATCCATAAACTAAAGTCTCACTCGGAGTCGTAATACTAAAACCTGTCGTCTTATAATCAAGTTTCACTGTATCACCAGTGTATTCTTTCGTGAATGAATCCATTTGTACGATAAGCTCTACATCTTCATATACAACATCATCTGCGTTATATGTATCCCAAATTAAATCGACATCAACGAAAATACTACAAGAGTTCGTCATTGTTCCTCTAATGCGAACGATCTTTTTATCTTCACGTTCTAATCTACGTATAGCTGCTTTTGCTTCATCAGTAATACGAATGTTCATTGTATCCCAACCTTTATTTATATTTCCTTTATTATTGCAAAAACAGGAGCAATAATAAAGGAAAGAGGTTTGCAACAAAAAACGAGCAAACAAATTTGTTTGCTCGTTTCACTTTATTTTAGTTCACATTTATCAAGTGGAATCACTTTTGTTTTTTTCGTAAATTTATAACCTAACCATAGTACTAAGAAGAGTGGTAAACCGATGTAAGAAACGAGTACACCGTTCCAATCAATTGCTTCACCCATAAATGCGCCGTAGTTTTGTCCTAAAATTACGATGATACAAAGTGTAAATGCGAAGATTGGACCGAATGGGAACCATTTTGCTCTATATGGTAAGTCTTTTAAATCTTTTCCTTGTGCGATATATGCTTTACGGAAACGGTAATGACTAATTGCAATTCCGACCCATGCGATAAAACCAGACATTCCAGATGCGTTTAATAACCAAATGTATACAACACCGTCACCGAATAAAGAAGCAATGAAAGCAATACTACCAACAATTGACGTTACGATTAATGCGTTAACAGGTACACCGCGGCTATCTAATTTACCAAGAAACTTTGGTGCTTTTCCTTGGCGAGCTAAGTCCCAAAGCATACGAGTTGATGCATACATACCAGAGTTACCAGCAGATAGTACAGCAGTTAAAATAACAGCGTTCATAACAGAAGCAGCAAAGGCAACGCCCGCTTTTTCAAAAATAAGTGTAAACGGACTTACTGTTACATCACTTGCAGCAAGGCTTTCAGTTGTATAAGGAATTAGTAAACCGATAACGAGAATCGCAAGGATATAGAATAAAAGAATACGCCAAAAGATTGAACGAATTGCTTTTGGGATATTACGTTCTGGATCAGATGTTTCACCAGCAGCTACTCCTAATAATTCAGTTCCTTGGAAGGAGAAACCAGCTGCCATAAATACACCGATAATTGCCATGATACCGCCGTTAAATGGTGCATCTGCAACTGTGAAGTTTTTAAATCCAACAGTTTCGCCGCCCATAATTCCGAAAATCATCATGAAACCAACAATTAAAAAGATAATAATAGTAACTACTTTAATAAGTGCGAACCAATATTCAGATTCACCAAACCCTTTAACAGATAAATAGTTTAAAAGGAAAATAATAGCTAAACATAATCCACTCCAAATAAGAGAAGGAGTATCTGGGAACCAAAATTTCATAATTAATGTTACAGCTGCAAGTTCAGCAGCAATCGTAATCGCCCAGTTATACCAATAGTTCCATCCAAGTGCAAAGCCAAGTGATGGATCAACAAATTTTGTTGCATACGTACTAAAAGATCCAGTAACAGGCATGTAAGCTGCAAGTTCAGCTAAGCTTGTCATTAAAAAATAAACCATAATTCCAATTGCGGCGTATGCAATTAATGCGCCACCAGGTCCAGCTGTATGGATGACACCACCGCTGGCAAGAAATAGTCCGGTACCAATTGTACCACCGAGAGAAATCATCGTAAGGTGACGAGATTTTAATCCGCGTTTTAATTCACCTTGTCCTTGTGTAGTTTGCGTTTTAGAGGTAGATTGATTTGTTGCGCTATTCATGTTCAACACTCCTTTTCTTGTAGGTTAGGAAGGAGCGGGGGAGAAAAATACAAAAAACCGCCAAAGGAATTTGGCGGAACGTTTCACAAATAACCACCCCATCATACCCTTCCGTTAAGATAGCACCCCACGTTTACACGGTAATTTGTAAACGTGACAGTTCTGTTCCTTTCGGAGACAGCCCCAGCTCATATTTCCAGAGAAGAAATATAAACTTCGGCAACCTTTCCTTTCAAACGGAGTTGGTGACATTCTCTGTGTCTCGTCCGTTTTACTCATAAAAGTCGCAACCTCTACCTCATCGGATTGATGAGGATTTGATATATTGCTAAGATTTTTAATATATGGCAATTGTAATGACTTTCTGAATATATTGCAAGATATTTTGTTAGGAAAAGTCAAAAAATATCGGTTATTGTATAGGAAACGCTTGCAAAACTCCACCCGAACCTACTATTATGTAGCAATAAGCAAAGAAAAAATTGTTATACAAATGTTTCGCAAAAAATATTGAAAAACCCTCTAAATTAAAAGAAAATTCAGAAAAATATAATTCGACATAACTATCAAAAGAGGATTATTCCTTAAATTCGTTTCAAAGAATAAGTATAAATTTAACGGATAGAATGAATATTCTTTTTATTTTTAGTAAAATTGAGGTATTGTTTAATTGAAAAGGGGAAATCAATATGAAATTAGAAACAGAAAGGCTCTATATAGTGCCGTGTACAGAAGAGAGGATTCAAATTGCTAACGAGCAAGGATACAATAGCGGTCCGCATATTGTAGGGCATGTAAAGAATGTAAAACAAGATGCAGCTATATTACCATGGGGTGCGTGGTATGTTCTTCGGAAAGAAGATGATAGCTTTTTAGGTGATATTGGGTTTAAAGGGAAACCAAACGAGAAGCAAACAGTAGAAATTGGCTATGGATTTATTGAGAAATATTGGAATCAGGGCTATGCAACAGAAGCTGTAAGAGAACTAATCGATTGGGCTTTCAAAACAGGAGAGGTAGAAACAATAATTGCAGAGACACTCCTAGATAACTATAGTTCGATTCGTGTTTTAGAAAAGTTACATATGAAGAGAGTAAATGCTACAGAAACGATGATTAATTGGAAAATAGAAAAATAAAAAATACCGCTCGAAGTATATCGGGCGGTATTTTTATCGTTATGGTAGCATTTGTTTTTGATCATTCGGATATCCGGCTGTCGATGCGTTAGAACGCTTGGAATGATTGCGAACAGCAATGAAAATAGAAATAATAACGACAAGACCAACTGCCACGTAAGAAAGTGAAATAATAGTTGGATCCACTTTAAATGTAGTCAGCAGTGTACGTATATTCGTAAAGATAATAAGACCACCAACTAATACCCCAAGTAAATGTGCTGGAACGATACGAACTAACCATGCAGCAATTGGAGCTGCGACAATACCGCCAAGCATTAAGGCAAATACCCAAACCCAGCTTACTTGTTCCCAGCCAAGTGAGATGAAGAAACCAATTGTTGCAGCGAGTGAAACAGGAAATTCACTCGTATCTACAGATCCAATAACTTTTCTAGCTTCATTTCCTCTTGCTAGAAGAACGGGTGTCGTAATCGGCCCCCAGCCACCGCCACCAGTTGAATCAACGAATCCAGCAAATAAACCAAGCGGCACAAGTTGTTTTGCAGACATACGCTTATTTGAAGCAACAATTTGTTTTTGAAGGACGAATCGTAATAAAATATAAACCCCTAAAGTAAATAAAAAAACGGAAATGTACGGTTTAATTACATCGCCAGGTAAATTACTTAAAAAACATGCCCCAACAAATGCACCAATTGCTCCAGGTAATGTAAGTCTGGAAACTGTATATTTATCAACGTTTCCAAATTTGATATGAGATGCACCGGAAGCGGCGGTTGTAACGACTTCAGCTAAATGAACAGAAGCGGAAGCTACAGCCGGTGCGATACCAAACATTAATAATAGTGAGGTAGATGTTACCCCATACGCCATTCCAAGTGCCCCATCAATCAATTGAGCGAAAAATCCGATAATAGCAAAGACAATTAATTTCTGCATAAATAATCCCCCTGTAATAATAAATGAAAAAGGCACTTTTCCCGTATGAGAAAAGTGCCTTTGGTTTTTCCAATCAGCAATAATTAAATTTGTTTCATTATAATACATATTAATCGTATAAATCAACTGGGTTTTAAAGTTTTTTGAATTGAATGAAAGAAAAATAAAATATACAATAAAAGGATGGAGAGAAAGGGGAGAAGGACATGTTGCGATTTGATCATCTAGTACACGCCGTACATTGTACACCGGAAGAAGCGGCAAAACAAATGCAGGCGCACGGATTTTATACTGCAATAGGTGGAGAGCATATTACTTGGGGTACTTGGAATAGTTTATGTTATTTTGATTTATCATATATCGAATTTTTAGCAGTGCAGCATGAAGAAAAAGCGAAAGAAGCAGACAATCCATTAGTACAAGAAACAGTAGTGAAATTACAAGACGGAGAAGGAATGCTGCAAATCGCAATTCGAACAGATGCAATTGAAGACCTAGCAGTAAAGTTTAGTAAGCACGGTTTACATACGATAGGACCATTTGAAGGGAAACGTATGAGAAAAGATGGTCGCCTTTTAGAATGGAAAATGTTATTTGTAAAGCAAGAAGAGAACGGACCGAAATTACCTTTCTTTATACAATGGAATGAAACGGACGAAGAAAGAAGAAATGATTTACGTAACATTGGAACAATCACGGAACATAAAAATAAAGTACAACAAATTGAAACGATCCATTATGCAGTGAAAAACGTTCGAGAAACGGTGCGGAAATGGAAAGAAGTAATGGGGCTATCTACAAGCTCAGTTGTGAAAAGTGAAAAATGGAATGCCGAGTGTCAAAGTGTAGTATTTGGAGATATTCATGTGCAGTTTTGTGAGCCGATTGGAGAAGGGCTAGTGCTAGAACATCTGAATAAGAATGGCGAAAATCCTTTTGCAGTGGAGTTTAAAGGTGAAAATAAACGAGAGCATGAAGTGTTACATAGTTTGTACATATATTGATAGAGGTGAACGTTGTGAAGGAAATGCTTAGAGAGATAGAGAGTAAACTAGAATGGCCTCGTATTGTAAAGTGTACAGTTATTTCAAAAGGTTTTTCACATGAAGAGAAATATAAAATAGAATTAGAAAACAGAGTAACATATTTTGTGAAAGTATGTGATGCTGTTCATTTTGAACGTAAACAAGAAGAATATATGTATATGAAACAATTAGAGTCATTACATATTCCAACGCCTAAGTTAATTCATTTTATAAAACTTGAACAAATAAATAAATGTGTTCAAGTATTTGAATGGATCCAAGGTATAAATGGTGAAGAAGGTTTAGGGAAGCTATCCGTGGAAGAACAGTACCATGCAGGAAGAAAAGCAGGAGAAGTACTAAAGAGGATTCACTCAATTGAAAGAGAAAGTGCAAGTAATAAATGGGAAACAGTTCGATGGAATAAATACGAAAGATACGTAGAAGCGTTAGCAAATTATGAAATAGACTTCCTTGATTTGAAGCCAGTATTAAGATTTGTAGGGGAGCATAAACAATTATTGAAAAATCGCCCTATTACCTTTTTACACGATGACTTCCATCCAGCAAATAGTATGATTCATAATAAGGAGTTTATCGTTATCGATTTTGGTGGATATGATTTTGGTGATCCAATACATGATTTTTATAACGTAGCGATTTTTACTACAAGAATAAGTAAACCATTTGCGGTTGGACAAGTTCACGGATATTGCGGAGGCGAACCGTCGCTTCATTTTTGGAAACTGTACTCATTATATGCAGCAATGACATTCCCAGCTGATATCGTATGGACAAACCGAAGCACGCCACATTTAGTAAATGATATGAAGGAAAGATTGAACGGAATTTTAGAAGATCATAATCATTTTTCATCCTATATTCCAAAATGGTATCAATCACAACATGAGGATATAATAAACTATAAGTAATGGAGGGATTCATTTGGATAAAATAGCGGTAATTTCAGATATACATGGTAATATTCCAGCATTAGAATCTGTACTGCAAGATATTAAATTAAGAGGAATCGAGCGCGTCGTGTGTCTTGGAGATTTAGTCGGAAAAGGTCCTCATTCTAGCGAAGTGATTGAAATCATTCGTAAAGAATGTGAAGGAGTTGTAATGGGGAACTGGGATGATTTCATTACAAAACCGACTGAATTTGAAACGTTAAAATGGCATCAAAAACAATTATCGGAAGAACAAAATGACTATTTAAGAAGCTTACCATTTTCAATCGAATTTTTTATGAGCGGCAAACTGATCCGTATGTTCCACGCTTCACCGAGAAGTTTATATGAAAGAATTCAACCACATGCCTCAAGAGAAGAGCGTATTAGTATGTTCGAAAATAGTGAGCTCACAGAGAATATAGAAGGGGAAAGAAAACCAGATGTCGTTTGTTACGGTGACGTTCACCAAGCGTTCGTTCAAAATTTCAGAGGGAAAACGTTATGTAATGCCGGTAGCGTAGGAAACCCACTTGAAATAACACAAGCTTCCTATTTAATATTTGAAGGAACTTACAATGAAAAAGAAGCAGCGAGCTTTTCTATTCAACTCGTACGAGTACCGTATGATATTGAATTAGCTATCAGGCTGGCAGAAGAGCTCGATATGCCAGAAATTGAAGAATACAAACAAGAGTTACGGACTGCTTTATATCGAGGGTTTAAGGGGAAGTAAGCCAATCATAATATATCAACGATTTTTCAAATATATCTATCATAACTTAAAATATATCAACGATTCGACAAAGGATATCGACTTACCGACAAATAGTGACATAAAAGTTAATTATAATTTTGTTATGTAAACTAAATGAAGGGAGAAATATCATGAACCGAAAACAATGTATAAAAGAAATTGCTAATCATATTTTAATGTTAAATTTAACGCACCCAACAAGAGTTGGAGTAAGTGGTATTACAGCGTCGGGAAAAACAACATTTGCAAACGAACTAGCGGAAGAAATAAAAAAACGAGGATTACCAGTAACACGCGCCAGCATTGATGATTTTCATAATCCGAGAGCAATTCGATACGCGCAAGGAAAAGAATCTGCAAGAGGGTATTATGAAGATGCACACGATTATACAGCTTTCAAAGAAAGATTATTAAAGCCTTTAGGGCCTAACGGGAATTTACAATATGATACGATTTCTCATAACTTAATAACGGATATACCTGTCCATAATGGGCAGCTATTGGCTCAACCTAATATGGTACTAATAGTAGATGGGACGTTTCTATTGAAAAAAGACGTAGAGCATTTATTTGACTATAAAATTTTCGTAGATACAGATTTTGAGATTGCGAGAAAACGTGGTGCAAAGCGCGAGACTGAGGCTTTTGGAAGTTATGAAGAAGCTGAGAAAATGTTTTTAAACAGATATCATGCGGCCTGTAAGATGTATATAGATGAGCATAATCCGAAAAGTTGTGCGGATGTTGTATTTCAGAATAGTGATTTAGGAAATCCAGAAGTTATATTTCATGAATGAGCGTATTACATAATCAGAAATATATGTATAGCCTTTTGTTTATTGTTATAATTAAATTAATTTTATGAAGCAAATAAAAGGGGATAAGACAATAAAAAACGCAAAAAGGGGACAAGAAATATAATGAATGAAGTACTAGAACTAAAAGAAGAACTACTACAAATTAAAAATAATAATTATGCTGTACCAGAAGACGTAGATGCTTATCCATATGCACAGTGGATGTTAGATTATATCGGGTCAACTGATGCTGAATTACGCGATGATTTAATTTATAGTACGCTTTAC
Source organism: Bacillus sp. AFS012607 (assembly GCF_002558005.1). Lineage (NCBI taxonomy): Bacteria > Bacillati > Bacillota > Bacilli > Caryophanales > Bacillaceae > Bacillus > Bacillus sp. AFS012607. The sequence continues at coordinate 79,403 of NZ_NTVM01000002.1, read as the reverse complement.
AAATGGATTACAAATGATGTGTTTAGACAAAAAGAATTACGAGGATTAATGCTGCAAGCAATTAGCCCTGATTATTTATTTTATAAAATTGGTGAAAAGGGAACAGATTCTGTCTTTAAACGTGCGTTCTCTGTATTAATTCCGCCGCTTATTTTATCTGTTCATGAAAGAGAACCACTGTTATCTGAAGAACAGCTGTATAGTGTGGCAGAACAAGTACTAGAATATGTATATTTAGAAGAAGATGTAAGAGGATACGTAGAAGGAAAAGGCTGGGCACACTCTACTGCACATGCAGCAGATGCGCTCGATGCTTTAGCACGTACAATCCAAAATCGTGAGTTCTCATATGCAATACTAGCTGCTGTTCGCCAGAAGGTACGCTTACATGACTACGTATACATTCACTTTGAGGATGAGAGATTAGTAGCACCAATTATGTCGTTACGTAACCAAAATCTTTTAACTGAAGAAGAGTGGAGCAACTGGTTACATAGTATAGCAATTGTTGAAGACATCCCGCATCCTCAATATGATATTTTAGTACAAAATATTAGAGCTTTCTTAAGAAGTTTATATTTTAGAGTTTTAGAGACAGAGGGTAGTACAGCCTTTACAGAGGATATATTGGAGACTTTGGAAGGGTTGCGTAGGTATTAAAAATACGTTTTTCTAAGAGAAAAGTACATAAAACCACTACCTCCCAACCATACTAAAAAATGTGTTGGAGGTGAATGTTATGGACAAAAAAGACTTTGAAAAAGTTTATAATGATTACTTACATCAAGGAGAAGAACAAGCTCAATTTGAAGTAGACCATGAAGTTAATTCAGGAGCAGAACAAATTGTTGCTGTTCGTAAAAATGATGATGGTGATTTAATTGCGTTTAAAACAAGTAGCGGGAGAGAGTTAGATTATATGACTGCCCTTGAAGAAGCAAAATCAGGGAAGTTAGCTCATGTAGACGTATTTCATAAGTATGGCAGAGATATTATACGTAGTGAACCTGATGGAATAAAGGAAAATAACTTAGATAATTTACCTTCATTTTAAACGGGTAAACCTCAAGAAGAGAATGTTCATTTGGATATTCTCTTCTTTGTGTTGCGAAGTTTTCCTTGCGAAAAGAAGGTTCATCTTTAATGGGCGATCATACTTTTAAAGAGTGCTCTAAATTTCTCTTTATCTTCTGCTGTAAATGGTTTCGGTCCCTTTGTACGCTTACCGCTTTTGCGAACCATTGCACTTAAATACCGTGTTTGTAACAATTGTTCAATGTTGTCATTCGTATACTTATAGCCTTTATGGTGTAGTACGATACAGCCTTTTGCTAAAGCGAGTGAAGCAAGACCGTAATCTTGCGTTACGATTAAATCTTCTTTTTTTGCTAACTGCATAATCCGGTAATCTGCAGCATCTGCTCCAGAATCAACATAAATTGTTTCGACACCTTTTGGCTGCTCTGCATTAGAATAATGTGAAAAGCTAGTAACGAGGGTAACAGGAATTTCCACATTCGTAGCCTCAAAAATAATTACATCTTTTACAGGACAAGCATCTGCATCAACGTAAATCTTCATTTTATCACTCCTATAAATAGGTTCGAGTTGATAATAATGGTAGATTTAGGTTTTGTCAAACGAGAAAGCTTTATTTAAAGTTATTTTCACATACCAAAATAGCCTCGCGTAAACGAGAAATACCTTCCTCAATTTGATCAATATCCACTTTTCCATAAGATAAACGTATATAACCATCTTTCGCACCGAAAATACTACCTGGCATAAAAGCAATTTCTTGTTTTAAACTTTGCATAATGATTTGTTTTTCGTTTATAGGTTCTTTTAATTTCCCCCAAATGTATATACCACCAGTAGGGTTTGAAAAAGAGATTTTATCATGAAGTTGCTCGTTTAGGGCACGAACGATAACGTCTCTTTTTTCTGCTAGTTGTTTTCGTAACGGTACGATATGAGACTGAAATGGTACAGTTTCAAAAAATTGTTGCATAAGCCACTGCGGGAAAATACTCATTCCTAATTCCATTTGGTGCCGTGCATCTGATAATCGCTCTACGACAGACTGCGGGGCGACAAGCCAACCGACTCGTAATCCTGGCGCAATCATTTTTGATAAAGAATGTACATAAATGACAGTTCCATTTTCATCTATTGATTTCAAAGTAGGACAAGGTTGTTTCTTTTCTAGCGTCAGCAAACTAGATGGATCATCTTCAACGATTGCAATTCGTAAATCTGCGCAAAGTGATAATAGTTTTTTTCTACGGTTTGGATGAAGCATCGTCCCCGTAGGGTTTTGGAAATTTGGATTTAAAAAAATCATTTTAATGCGGTGCTTTCTGTATAGCTCTTGTACATCGTCTGGATTAATGCCGTGTTCATCGACAGGTAATGGGAAAATACGAATACCTGCTGATTGGAATAACGGCAGGGAATAACAGTGTGAAGGACTTTCGAAAGCAACAGCATCACCTGGATTTAATAAACATTGCACGATAAGGTGCAGTGCTTGTTGAGCGCCGGATGTAATCATAATGGATTGTTCAGTCGCCTCAACTTTTAAATATTCCTTCATATATTTTACGACCGCTTGTCTTAGCGGGAGATAGCCTTGCGGATGATCGTAACTTAATGAATGCGTTAACGGTTGTTCACGTAAAATCGTTTGTAGTTGATCGTGAGGATAAAGATTACAACCGAGTTCTCCATTAGCGAAATCTATAATATTTTCATTTTGTTGTACTTCTGCCCGAATATGGCGAAGTAGTGGTAAGTTTGGTAAAAAAGTACCACCTTCTACGAAATTTCTCCAGTTCGGCGTTAATGTTGGAGAAACGCCCCACATATGTGTACTCACACGTGTACCTTTACCAGTCGTACTTTCTACAATTCCCATAGCACGAAGTTCATTATAAGCAGTCGTTACTGTACTTCTGTTTACATTTAACTGCGTAGCTAATTTCCGTTCTGAAGGGAGGAAGCTTCCTGGAGGAAGTTCTCCATATGTAATACGTTTTTCAATAAAGTCAACCACTTGCTGATAAATAGGGATTTTACTGTCACTATCTAGCTTCCATTCCATACAAACGCCTCCGTATCTCTTATATACATTAAGTATAACAAATTGGCTGGGTAAAAAAACAGCCAATTGGACGGTGCTATATCCAGCCAATTTTACTATGCTAAATATGGAAGGGGAGATTCGGATGAAAAGATGGCAAATGGAATGGCTCCTAGTATCAGTAGCGTTAGTATGGGGAGCAAATTATACAATAGGAAAGTATGGCGTGGCATATATGTCATCCATTCAATTTAATAGTTTACGATTTTTAGTAGCATCACCGGTCTTATTACTTATTACATTTATGATGGAACGCTCATTACGTATTGAAAGAAAAGATTGGTTACGATTAGTAGTAGTCGGTATCGTTGGTACAGCAATGTATCAAACGATGTTTATGTTATCTGTGAAATATACTTCAGCAACGAACGCCTCATTATTAATTGCGATGTCACCTATATTTACAGGGATATTAGCAGTATTGCACAAACAAGAACGTTTTTCGATGAAAGTACAAATTGGTTCAATAGTAGCGTTTATTGGTGCAGCATTTGTTTTATTAACAGGACATACAGGAGGAGCTACTTACGAATATGCGTGGCTCGGAAATGTAATTGGATTAGTCGCAGCAATTGCGTGGGGATGGTATCCAATATTAGCGCAACCTCTTATTACAAAATACTCCGCAATGAGAGTTACATCATGGTCTACTTTAATTGGAATTGTACCACTTGTTATATACTGTTTATTCAACGTAAACTCTTTAACATGGCCAGTAGATACGCCAAGCTGGGGTTCACTAGCATATTCAATCATCTTTGCGACCATCTTCGGACTAGCAATGTGGTATGTCGGTATTAGTCAAATAGGCTCAACGAAAGTAATGGTTTATATGTATCTCGTACCATTGTTCGCAGTTATCTTTGCGGCAGTTACAATTGGAGAGCAAATTAATATGATGCAACTCGTTGGCGGACTTATTATCTTCATCGGCTTATATGTTGTAAAAAAAGGTGGAATGAAAAAGCCTGCTTTCAATTTGAAAAAAGTCAGTTAATAGTAAAAATGATCTCTTTCATATAGAAGGAGATCATTTTTGTTTTCGTAATAAAAGTGCTTGTTCAACCGCCCATTTTTGATGATCGTGAATGAGAAGCTTAACAGCAAGTAATGGAGACATCCATCGTAAAACATGATCCTCCCCACAGTTTTCAGTTTGTTTCTGCACCATGTTCGCAATATAAAAGAACCCATCGTTTAAATAATATGTATCTTCTTTCTCTGCATAAAAATATCGTGCCGCATTACCGATATACTGATCAATTTCAATTGCCCATCCTAATTCCTCTAGTAGTTCACGATGTAAGCATTCATCTTTTGTTTCGGTACCTTCCATACCACCACCAGGTAAAAAATAACGGTCTCCTTTTTGGATAACAGCAATCATTGAAGAAGATGAATGGAAAATAACTGCATAACAACTAGGTCTTAATACATAATGAACGGTACGCTTTTTCGAGCCAAACGTAAGTTTTGAAATCATAAAACACGACCTTTCTCTATAAAATACATAAAAGGGATATTAAGGTAAATGCAGAATGATATAAGTATAATCTTAATAGATTGGAGTGGTAACAACATGATAAATCGAAAATGTTCAAGGTGTAAAGAAATTACAGGTACATTGCACGGTGGTAAAAAAATTAAGGAAGAATTTCTATGTGAGGACTGTTTGCAAAAAGGAATTGCGAGCGGTGAAATCGAATTATCACAAGTGGAGCAAGAACAAACTTCGTATCTTTCTATAAAAATATTAAAAATAATGAGTGTTATCTATTTAATAGCATCTATTTTGATGGCTTTTTCAACTGGTCCATTTATACATAATATAGGATTTGATGAAATATCCATTTCAGGCCCAGAATTAGGTTTAATAAGTATTGTTATGCTAGGTTCTTTATTCCAGTCTGTTCTTGTATTTTGCGGGATATGGGTATTCATCCTTTTAGTAGAAACGGTCATTAAAATTTATGAAAAAATGAAGTGAGTGAAAGGGAGAAACATATGCAAGTAAGAAACATCCAAGGGGAAGATTATGTAAAGATTCATTCTGTTTTAAATGATTGGTGGGGCGGTAGAGATATGGCTGCTATGTTGCCAAAACTGTTCTTCGTTCATTTTCAAGAAACGAGTTTTATCATTGAAGAAGATGGCGAAACGTTAGGTTTCTTATGTGGATTCTTTTCACAAACATATAAAGATGAAGCATATGTTCATTTTATCGGTGTCAATCCGAAGTATAGAAGAAGAGGAATCGCATCGACATTGTATTCTTATTTCTTTGATATCGCTCGTGCAAATAATCGTAAAGTTGTAAAAGCAATTACGTCACCAATTAACAAAAAGTCGATACAGTTTCATCAAGAAATCGGTTTTCGAATTGAGGCCGGGGATGATGAGGTAGAGGGTGTATCGGTACATACAAATTATGATGGGAACGGCGGTAGTAGAGTTTTGTTTTTGAAAAATGTGTAAAAGTAGGCTAGCTTAACGGTAGCCTTTTTGTTGTGAGGAGATAAAAATATGGAGAGTAAACAAAGTAGAAATGAATACTTACGACGCATTTATAAAGTGCAAGATTATATAGAATCACACATAAATGATTCACTATCCATTGAAGAGCTAGCGGATATAGCAGGATTTTCAAAGTTTCATTTTCATCGGATTTTCAAGGGGATAGTAGACGAGCCATTATCACGGTATGTAAACCGATTGAAGTTAGAAAGGGCAACAAATCTACTTACATATCGCACAGATATGACGATTACACATATTGCGTATCACTTCGGGTTTACAGATTCAGCAGTTTTCTCCCGCACATTTAAAAGTCATTACGGAATAAGTCCATCTCAATATCGAAACGATAATAGCAAGAATTGCAAAGACGTAAGGGGAATTCCTCAATACAATGAATGTAAGAAGGTTCGAGGAAATGTTGAAATTGTAACAGCGGACGATATACACGTCGCATACATAAGGCATATCGGTACATATGAAGAGTTAACGATAGCTTTTCCAAAAATGATAGAGAAATTATTTCATTACGCAGCGAAGGAAAACTGTCATGTATTTGAGGATACGAAAGTATTAACCATTTACCACGATCATCATGAATTTACTGAAGAAAATCATTTAAGAACAAGTTTATGTATAAAAATTCCAGAGGGGTCCCCAGTAGAAACGAGCGACATTGGAATAATGGTAATACCTTCTGGAAAGTATGCGGTAGGTCATTTTGAAATATTCCAGGATGAATATAAAGGAGCATGGGATTTCTTATACGGTGAGTGGCTTCCTAATAGCGGATATAAACCGAGAGATTCGTATCCTTTTGAAATGTATAAAAATGACCCAAGACGGCACCCGGAAAATAAACATATAGTTGATATATATGTACCGATCGAACCTTTTTAATTATGGGTTAAAGGGGAATAAAAATGAAAACTGCTGAAAAGTTAGATTTGATTATAAAAGAAGAGTATAAAAATATTAATGGGATGTTAGTAGTACAAAAAGGTGATGTTATTTTTGAAAAATATTATAACGGTCACGGTCCAGATGATGCATTTCATATAGCGTCAGTCACAAAAACGATTATTTCTGCGTTAATTGGACTATGTGTAGATAAAGGCTATATAAAAAGCGTTGATCAAAGAGTAATAGAATTTTTCCCGGAATATAACGTTAATTCATCTGAAGTAACAGTAAGCCATCTTCTAACGATGACAGCTCCACATCCATTCGTAGACTGGCAGGAACCGTTAGAAGAACTATGTACACAACAAGATTGGATACAATATACGTTAAATAGGATAGGAAACGGCGGAGAAATTGGATCTTTTAAATATTCATCTGCAGGAGCTCATATACTATCAGCGATCATAACGAACGCAATAGGAAAAAATGCGCGTGAATTTGCGAATGAATACTTATTTCAGCCACTCGGCATGAGAGAAATTCCAAACTATAATATGAAAGCATTTGGATTTGATGACTTATTCGGAAAAGATGTGAAAGGATGGGTTCACGATCCAAATGGTATTTCGGCGGGCGGCTGGGGACTAACGTTAACGGTTAGGGATATGGCTAAGTTTGGACAGATGTATTTGAATGAAGGTATTCATAATGGAAAACAAATACTATCAAAATCATGGATAAAAGAATCAATAGCGATGAATTCAAATCAATATGGTTACTTATGGTGGTTACGAGAAGAAGAGGGTGTCTATTCGTATTGTGCAATGGGTGATGGTGGGAATATGATTTGTTGTATTCCAGAGAAGGAATTGGTGGTGGTGATGGCTTCTGAAGTTGTGCCAGAAACAAAGGATAGATGGAGATTAATCAAAGAGTATATACTTTTAAAAGAGTAATGGTGAACTTGTAGAAAAATTTAAACGCTCCCCGTAACTTTCCTCAATAAAAAATCGTTAAACATTAGGAAGGGTTATTAATCACGAATGGGGGAGAACCATGAAAATTCTAATTCTAGGCGGTACACGATTTTTAGGAAGAGCATTTGTAGATGAGGCTTTACAGAGAGGGCATGAAATTACGTTATTTAACCGAGGAACAAACAAAGAAATTTTTTCTAATGTGGAGCAGTTAACCGGTGACAGAAATAACGATGTATCAAGTTTAAAAAATCGAACGTGGGATGTTGTCATAGACACATGTGGATTTTCTCCGCATCATATTAGGAATGTTGGAGAAGTGCTTAAAGATAATATTGAACACTATATATTCATCTCAAGCCTTTCCGTATATAAAGATTGGATTCTGCATGACATAAAAGAAGACTATATATTACAACCTGAACCGACGGAAGAGCAAATAAAGGCTGTAGAGAATGGTGAAATATCTCCTTATGAGCATTATGGTGCGCTGAAAGTATTATGCGAAAAAGAAGCAGAGAAGTATTGGCCGGGGCGTGTTTTACACGTAAGAGCAGGACTTCTTTCAGGAATGTTCGATTATACAGATCGACTTCCATACTGGATCGGGCGTGTAGCAAAAGGAGGTAAAGTGTTAGTTCCAGGAAGAAAAGACCGTCCAGTACAGATAGTTGATATAAAAGACGTCGCAAACTGGGGACTAAACATGGCAGAAAACAAAAATGCAGGTACATTCAATGTAACAGGTCCGAATGATGATTTGACGATGGAAGAGCTATTAAATACGTGTAAAAAAGTTACGAATAGTGATGCTGAATTCGTTTGGATAGATGAATCGTTTATGAATGAACATAAAGTGCAGCCTTGGACAGAGATGCCTTTATGGCTTCCAGAAACTTTTTCATTAGAAGGTGAAACGAAGCCGTGGAAAGGTGGATTTTCAATTAGTATTGAAAGTGCTGTTAAAGAAGGACTTACTTTTAGAAGGTTAGGACATACAGTTACAGATGTGTATGAGTGGATGAAGAGTGTGGACGAATGGGAATTAAAAGCAGGTATTTCAGGGGAGAGGGAGAAGGAATTGTTAGAAAGATGGTATCAATAAATTTAGCGGTGTCCTTTGAATATACTTGATTGCACATAAGGAGGAGAAAAGGTGATGTGGAAAGACACCATTCACAGTATCTCATCAAACTTAAGCTTAAAAAATTCGGCTACGAAGGAGGAACTTACTGATATACAACAATGTATACATGTGGAGTTACCGAATGATTTATATCAATTATTACAGGAAACAAATGGTATAGAAGGTGAATACGGTGACTTTATATGGTCTGCTTCAAAAATTAAAACTGAAAATATGAGTATGAGAAATATAGTTGATTTTAAGGATTTATACATGCCTTTTGACTGTTTATTATTTTTTGCTGATGGCGGAAATGGTGATTTGTTTGGCTATTCCATTTTGAATGGAAAAGTGCAAAGAGATGATATATATGTATGGAATCATGAAAATGATAGTAGAACGTGGGTTGCTCCTTCTTTAAAGACTTTTATGGAGTGGTGGGAGAGTGGGAAGATAATAATTTAAATATAGTATCAAAAAAAGCGCCTTGTTACTAAAGAAACAAGGCGCTTTTTCACGAATAATTAATCTACTACTCAATCGGTTCTTCCCCATACATCTCCCATAGCTTAGGAAACATCTTTTTTAAACCTTCTTCATCGTCTTCATTCCAGTCAAATTCAAAATCTACATCGTCGAATTCTTCATTAGATAAGACATGGTAAAGTGTAAAGTAAGTATCATCTTCGTCACCAGTTTTTTCTGCATATACAGTGAAACCGAAATATAAAGAAAGTTCTTCAATCTCTGGGACGTCATACTCACTCAAGTTTTCTAATACAGGAATTAATCGTTCTGGATCTTCAATACAAGCTTCGTATGTCTCTTTTCCTTGATATAATAACCATCCGCGGAAGTAATCGAAAGTATCATCTGAACAGCCACCCATAATAATATAGGCTGCTGCCCATAAACGGGAGGTATAGGAGTCTTTCAAAAGACGATGCATATGCGTATCAAATGCTACAATTTCATGTACTGTACGTTTAGCAAGGTGAGAAGTAAGCCATTCTATTTGTTCTTCTTGGTCCTCACCTTTCGTTTTTGCACGATGAAGTAGTTCCCAAAATTCTTCTTCGGTTATCGTTTTTTCTTTTATGTAATCTTCCCCAGGCAACGGGTCTGTATATCCTTTTTTACGTTTGGAAGCAACTAGTTTATTAGCTTCTTTCATACATTCTTCTTCTGTTTCAAACTCTTTCGCTTTCACACTGCCAGCTGTGCCAATTTTTCCGTAAAACACAACATAGTCTTTTTCTTTCACAACGATTTTCCAAAACTTATTTGATTTCTCAGTTTGCTGGATTAATAACGTTTCCATCCGTACCCCCATAATGTTTTCTAGTGTGCAATGTGATTGTAACATATGTATATACACTTGTAATGATGAAAAATAATAGTTTAGAAAATTCAAAAACCATTGAATGAAGTGGATAAATTTAGTAACCTTATTTGTACAGTAATTACATAATTGTTTTGTAATAATTCGATATTTATATGAGGGGGCATTACGGATGGATCTTACGTTTAAAGTAGAGGAAACATGTTTTAATTATCGCGTCGGAGCAATTTGTAAACAGGATAATAAAATACTTATTCTTCAAAACAAAGGGGAAGATTATTGGTATGTACCAGGCGGAAGAGTGAAAATGCTAGAAAATAGTGAAGATACGTTAAAACGAGAACTTGCAGAAGAATTAGGTGTTCCTATGAAAGGGAAAAGATTAATATGGTCAGTAGAAAATTTCTTTACACTTTCTGAGCGAAAGTTTCATGAAATTAGTTTTTATTATGAAGTAGAGCTACATGAGTTACCTGCAAATGGAGCGGATCAATATATTTTGGAAGAAGAAGGTAGAACGTATTTCTTTAAGTGGGTGCCGGTAGAAGAGTTAGAGGCATATAATTTACAGCCTGCATTTATAAAAGAGAAAGTAAAGGATATAGCAGTTCATACAGAACATATCGTTTTACAAAATTAAATGTATTCGGAGGGGAAAAGGGTGAAGGGGACTAAAAAAGAAATACATATAGATGATAAAGTAATTCGTTACACACATATCGAAAAAGGTTCTAGTAGGATTTGCTTTATGTTCTCCGGTTCAGGATACAATTACGATAAACCGTTATTTTATTATGCGACGATGCTTATGCTCGAAAATAAAATAGATGTAGTACATATTCATTATTCTTATGACGAACAAGTAATGAATAAAACAATGGAAGAAATAACGAAAGTAATGATGGATGATATTAATCCTATAATGAAGGGCGTATTAAAAGGTAAGCAATATAACGATACTATGTTTTTAGGGAAATCACTCGGAACAATTCCGATTGCAAATGATTTAATGAAGAGAGACGAATTCGCGCAGTCAAAAATGATACTACTTACACCTTTACTGACGTTTGATACAATTTTTGATTCTATCTTACATAGTCGACACGAAGGGTTTTTAGTTATTGGGGATAAAGATTACCAATACAATGCAGATCAAATTGATCAGTTATATAAAACGAATTTACAGATTGAAGTTGTCAAAAATGCAAATCATTCTGTAAATGTTGGGGGATATGAAACGGAAAATTCAATTGAGGCTATAGCGAAAATAATAGGAGAACTTAAAGAAGTTGTTAGGACAAACTAACCTATTAATACATGCAAAAGAGGTGCGAATTGCACCTCTTTTACTTTAATAAGCCTTCAAAACATGAAGTAAATAATCCTTACGGTTCAGCGGATTATAATCAACACGTTTTCGAGTAGGGAAGGGAGCCATAAGCTTTGTGAAACCAGCTGGCTTCGTTGTAAATATGCCGTCTCCTTCTGTAAATGAATGTAGCATTCGTTTAAAATTCTCTGTTTTTGCAACAGGTAATGATCCTGTTAACTGGTAAGAGTTATTATTCAATATAGGCTCTCTAAAAGTTGCTGGAACGGCAGCGAGCTTATACATCGCGGTACTAATTGCGTGCTCCGGTACAGTTAATTCAAACTCGTTTATTGGTTCATATACATGTGTTTCAGCTTGCTTTAAAGCATCCATTAATACGATCGGTGTTAAATTTCTAAAGTCACTCGCTGTTGTAACAGGACTAGCATAACCAGTATGTGTTAACGTGACGATAATATCTGTAACTTCCCATCCATATAATCCTTGTTTTAACGTTTGAAATACCGTATCTTCAATCGCTTTATGGAATGCTAAAGGTAGTGAACCGAGCTCAACACCTAATTTATATGTTATGCCGCAATTAAGTTCACCACGTTCAACTTTGAATCCGACTGTTGCGTAAAATGGATTCGCTTTTTCACCCATGACTTCAACGGAATTCCCAATGCCAATTGGCTTTTCAATACATACAACTCGCGTATTTGAAAAAGTAACCTGCAAATTATATTTTTCAAAAAGAGTCGTTTCAATTACTTCTTTCTGTACTTCACCGAAAAGGCGAATATATAGTTCATTATGAACATCATCTTTCCACACTTTAATAAGTGGATCTTCTTCACATAGCTCCATAAGTGCAGCGTATAAATCATGAATTCTTTCTTTTGATACTGCATCAATGGAAGCTTCCATTTGTGGTTCGGCAAAGTGAATATCTTTTATATAATCCGTACGTTCACCAATAATATCACCAATTTTAATATCATTCAGTCCCCGCACTTTACAAAATTCACTACTAGGAACGGTAGTAGTTTGAACGGCATCTCCATTATGAAATAGGCATAGTTTTTTAATCTTTTCTTTATGGGATAGAGATTTACAGCGCTGTATATCAACATATTTTCTAACGTGTAAACTACCAGAAAAAACTCTCACGTAAGTAATTTTTTCACCGGAAGATTCACGTTCAATTTTAAAAACAACGCCAGATAATGTTTCATTTTGTACCGATGTATGAGCTGGAATGAGAGCCGGAAGTTTTTCAAGAAGTTCTGTTACGCCCATACCAGTCATTGCTGAACCGAAAAAGATTGGATACACATTCGCTTGCTGTATTTGCTGTTCTAGTTTTTCTCTTAATAGTGCGTCCGGTATTATTTCGTTAATTACATATGATTCAAGTAACGATTCATTAAATGGTGCTAACAGTTCCATACAATCGTCATATGATTTGTATTCAATGATCCGGGCTTCTTTCGTTCCTTCGTTTAGAACAGAGTAGAAGGGGAATGCTTCATTTGAAAGAACCTCTTTTATTTGTTTCATAACTTTTTCAGTGTTTGCGCCACTACGATCAATTTTATTAACGAATAAAATAGTCGGTATGTTTAGTTTCTGTAATGTTCGCATTAAAACTTTTGTTTGTGCTTGTACACCTTCAACGGCAGAGATAACTAAAATCGCACCGTCTAGAACGCGGAATGATCGCTCCACTTCAGCGATAAAATCAGCGTGTCCAGGTGTATCAATGACATTTACTTTTACATCATCAATAAAGAAAGAAACGACAGATGCTTTAATCGTAATTCCGCGTTGTCTTTCTAATTCCATTGAGTCAGTTTGTGTATTACCACTATCAACTCGGCCAATTTCTTTAATCACATTCGTTTCATAAAGAATACGCTCAGTCAAACTCGTCTTGCCAGCGTCTACGTGCGCAACAATCCCTATATTTATTGTTGTCATTTGTGAATATCCTCATTTCATTTTCCATTTTCAATTCCTCATTTCTATTTGTGTATTGCCGCATTATCAATCACTCTCCAGTTCTTTAAATTAGTATTATTATAGTGCAATTAACATTATTTGTAACGCTACAAAGCGCCTTAATTTGGAAAAAATAAAATAAAAACAAAATGCTTGCATTCTAAATCGATATAGATTATATTAATTGATATATCAACTATTGATACATCAAATGTTTTTATTTTGATTGTAAAGGAGGGTTAATTTGACAAGTTCATGCTCAAAAGAAGCGATTATTTTATATAAATTACACTTTCTAAATAAAGAAGTAAGTTCGAAATTTGAAGGGTGTACGGGTATGAGCCAGTCTCGATTAGAGCTTATACTTCAATTATTTGAAGTAGGTGAAATTAGTCAAAAAGCACTTCAGCAAGAAGTGAATATTGATAATGCTGCGATAACAAGGCATTTAAAGCAGCTTGAGGCCAATGAAATGATTGTAAGACGTAAAAATCCAGAAGATAACAGAATTACGTTAGTTTCTCTTACTGAAGAGGGACGAAATAAAATTCAAGCGTTTCAAGAGGAAAAAGAACGTTTTGCAGCATCTGCATTTAAAGGATTAAGTGAGGAAGAATGCGATAATCTTTTAAATATGTTAAATCACATTCAAGAAAATATAAAAGAATTATAAAAAAGGGAGAATACAACTATGACTAACTCAGTAAAAACAAATGATTTTAACGAAATTTTAACAGGACGTCGTTCAATTCGTAAGTACGACCCTTCAGTGAAAATTAGCAAAGAAGAAATGACAGAAATTCTTACAGAAGCAACACTTGCACCATCTTCAGTAAACATGCAACCATGGAGATTCGTAGTGATTGAAAGTGACGAAGCGAAAGCAACACTTGCGCCACTTGCGAAATTCAATCAATCTCAAGTAGAAACATCTTCAGCAATGATTGCTTTATTTGGTGATTTAAACAACTTTGATAACGCAGAAGAAATTTACGGTACAGCAGTAGAGCGTGGTTTAATGCCAGCAGAAGTAAAAGAAGACCAAATGAAAAAACTTTCAGCTTACTTCTCAATGGTTACACCAGAAGTAATGAAAGATACGGTATTAATTGACGGTGGTCTTGTAGCAATGCAATTTATGCTAGCAGCTCGTGCGCACGGTTATGATACTTGTCCAATTGGTGGATTTGAAAAAGACCAAATTGCAGAAGCATTTGGACTAGATAAAGAACGCTACGTACCAGTTATGTTAATTTCAATCGGGAAAGCTGCAGACAGTGGTTACCAATCAGTACGTCTTCCAATTGAAAAAGTTGCAGAATGGAAATAATTTTATAAAAGAACTTCAATAAGTGAAAGATGAGAGGGGAAGCACCATGATTATTATTCACGCAATATTTCAAGTAGATCCAGCGAAACAACAAGCATTTTTAGAAGAAATTCAGCCACTCATTCATGGTTCAAGAGAAGAAAGTGGAAATGTATCTTATGACTTATATAAAGATACAGAAAAAGAAAGTGTTTATACGATGGTAGAAGTATGGAAAGATGAAGCAGCAGTTGCGAGCCATAATACGAGTGAACACTTCACATCTTTCGTTAGTAAAGCAGCACAATTTTTAACTGCTCCGCTTAATATAAAAGCTTATAATGGAGAATTAGTAAAATAATAAGGTAGAAAAAGATGACTTTAGCATATGGCTGAAGTCATCTTTTTTGTATAAGTAGAATCCATCTTGGACTCAGTTATGTTGATAGATAAGCGTTGCTCGTATCCTCAGTAACTGTGGTGAATTGTATGTTAAATTCGAACATTCGGTTTATTGGGATATTTTTCCGTGTTATAATTTTCTTGTAAATAAAAGGTAGAGGGGAGTAAGTAATGGGAGAATTTCAAAGTAATTTGCATACGGCAACACAATTTGCAACGAAAATGAGAACTGCTTCAGATAGAATGCAAAGTGCTACTAGTCGCTCTATAAATAAGGCAACGCGTACTACACTATCTGTGAACTTCCAAGCACAAGAAGCAAATCAACAAAATTTACAGATCACGAAACAATTTTGTACTGCTTTTCAACAAACAATTGATAATATCCATTCCGTAGCAAATGAATTTGAGAAAATGGATACAGGACTTCAAAAGACTTTTCAATAATGTAACAACCTACGTAAAGGGGAAAAGGTAGGGAGAAAAGATGAGTCAAGGAATTGAAACGAGAATCAATCAATGTAATCAAAAATTACGAATTATATTTGAAGAACAAAATGAAAACCGAATCGCGCTGCAAAATCAAGAACGAGCTGAGGCTAGTTTTCATGAATGGAAAAATAGAAGTAATCGTTTATTTAACCGAATACTAGAAACTTGGTATGGTGACAAAGAAGCATTTCACTTTTTTACGAATATGCGGCAAGAGATCGGGCAGTATGAAAGAAAACTTACATTCGAATTAGAAAACGAAAAAGAGACGTTGCTTAAAGAAAAACGGCATCTCAGCGAGAAAGAAAACAACCTTTCCTACGAACAGCAGCAACTACAAAGGGAGGCCAATACATGAGTTTAAACATGTATTTGGGAGAAGTACAAAGTCAAACTCAAAGTATGAACGCTATATGTAATGCTACGATTCAAAGTATGGAACAAGCCATTCAATCTATTGATGTATTTGCGATAGACACAGTATTACAAGGACAAACATACAGTAGTGCAAAAGCCTACCTTGTCCAAACATTTCGGCCATTAGCGCAAGGAATCATATGCTTATGTGAAGAATTAATTCGCCAAAATGAAGCATTTCCAAATGAGTTCCAAGCGAAAGTTGCTTCGACAGATGTGATTGAACAAGAAATAAGAGAACAAATAAGGGGAATTAATCAATCGATTACAAGTATAGAAGCAATAGAAGTACTTACACCAATGCCCGGAGTAGGTGCAATTGTAACGGTATTAGGTGCAATGAGAAAAAAACTGGAAGAAAAACTAGAGCATTTATATGAATTCAATCATTCATCCAGCAACAACTACAGCACCGCTCTCCAATTAGCAGCTAGCATCACAGCCGGACTCGCTGAAGTACAAAGTGGGAAAGGATTTAGTCCTGTGAGTGGGACGTTTAGTACACAAGGGTTGAATATGGATTGGGTGAGTTCGATTCAGGGGATTATAGAAGAAACAGCTCGAAAAAATGATCAGTCAATTAAAGATATAGAAACAAATAACATAATTGAGAAGAAATCTCCGGTTAGAAATGCTTGGGACGATGCGGCAGACGGTATAGTTAGCACGTTTGAAACAGCGAAAAAGATGTGGGAAGCTATTCAAAGAGGATCGGGGAAAGCTATTGGTGATGAAATCGAGTCCGCAATAGCTTTAAGTAATATGGACATAGGAACTTTTATTAATGTAACCTATGCACTTTTCCATTTGGATGAAACTGCAAAAAATATGTGGCATGCATTTTCAAATAAAATAAAACGAGATATGATAGAGGGAGATGCAGAGAGTCGTACAGAATTGACTACCTATGGATTAACACAAATAGCTACCACAATATTAGGCGATAGGGCACTAAATAAAGTAGGCCATATCACAAAAGGAGCAAAAGCATCAAGTGGAGTAAGTACATTTACTAATGCAGTAAAACTAGCAAAAGAATTGAAGCCTACGCTTGAAATGTTACAATCATTTAAGAAAGAGGCTTCTTATACATTCTCTAGTGTTGGTGGAACTATTATAACCAAAATACCACAAGGCGAATTATTAGAAGCTTATTATAAGTTTGCGAAGTCTAAAGATGGTGGTAAGGGTAAACCTAGCAGTAACAAAAATACAAATGTAGACAATTTTGACGCAAAAACAGCTACAAATAAGCAAAAAGGTAATTATGGTGAAATAAAATCTAGTGACAATTTATTGAATAATCAAAGTTTAAAAGAAGCTGGATTTGATTTAAAGCCAGTCGGAAAAAGTGCACCATCAGGCATAAATGATAAAATAGTAAAAGGGATTGATGGATTATACGAAAATGCAAATCCAAATTCAAATATTAAATATGTTATTGATGAAGCAAAGTTTGGTAGTTCACAATTAGGAAAAACTAAAGATGGACGACAAATGTCAGATGGTTGGTTGACAGGTGTGAATACTGAAAAAAGTAGAATATTGAAAGCTGTTGATGGAGATAACAAATTAGCAGATAAGATTACAAAAGCGTTGGAGAGAGATAAGGTAGAAAGAGTATTATCAAAAGTCGATAGTAGCGGAAAGGTTAAAACATTTAAGATAGATGCAAAGGGTAACATCGTTGGAGAATGGCCATAATTTAGAAGCTAGGAGGAATTGAATGGTATGAGAGATTATTTATGTATAGAAGAAAAGTGTAGAGAAGGAATTGAATATCATAAAGAGTTTATAGAGGAAAATAGAGAAGATATTAAAAGTTTAGAAGAAGATACTAAAAATGGAATTCAAAGATATTCTAAAGATAATAAGAGTATTATAGAAGGGACATATCTAGCCAATTTTAGATATGAGATGGAGGATATTAGGGCAAAGTATTCTTTAGGGGAAGATGTTAGTGTAATAGAAGAAGATTTTCATAATGCAATTTATGATTTAGAGAATACAGGAAGTAGGGAAATTGGATATTTAAGTCTGATTTGGATGATTTCCTTAGGAATTTTGTTAGAAACGGATAAAAAGAATATAGAAAGATTAAAAAAGATAGTTGATAAAAAAAATGTGAATGACGCAGTAATTGATTTCCTCTTATGCGCTAGTGATATCGGATACACAAAAATGATGAATAGATATTATAAAGAAAATCCATATGCAAAAACGAGAGAAATTATAGAACTTGCACAAACAGATAAAAAAGAAGCATCTAAAAGATTACAAACGTACATGGAGAAAGAATGGTTTAAAGGTCATTATGATTATGAGTGGAAAAATGCGCATAAAGAACCTGGATATGTAGGATATTGGAGCTTTGAAACGGCAGCGCTTGCGAAAATTTTGGAACTGGATGATATAAGTTTAAAAGATAATAATCATTATCCATATGATTTGGCACATTATAAAAATGAAATGAAATTTAAGCATATAGACCTAAGTGAATATCACTATGAAGATGAGACAGAAGAAATCGAGGATATAGTAGAAGGAATTGAACATAATCCTGCATTGGAAAATATTATTCCGCCAAAATGGCATTCATTGGTCAATGAATTAATACATGATTATGAGAATATGAATGATAGTAGTTTTTATGAAAAATACAAAAAAACGATAGGAATAGGTCAAGTGTGGTTCTTACCACAAGAGTATGAAGAAGAAAATGAGCAAAAAAATCTATTAGGAAGTTTAATTGTGTTTGCCCTGACGGTAAGAGATTATATATTACAATTGGACTATAAAGAAGATTTAGAGGACTACATCGATAATCTTAAAAATTTCTGGAATGTTTCAGAAACAAAGTTAGTTCAATTTATGTTAGAGAATGATCAAAATTATTATGCATGGGTACCAAAAGAAGTAAATATCCCAAATATGTATGAAGTGAAGATAGAGAGTGTCGATGTAGAGGAAGTTCTATAATAAGCAAATTAAAACATTGTGTATCATGAGTAACGTTGAAAAACTAATTTATACGGAATTTAATGAATTAAGAGGTTAAAAATAGTGGTAGTTTGGAGAATCCAACTGCCACTATTTTTGTGTTTACGAATGGTTCTGTAAATTAAGTAGAGTATTTCAGAGTATATATATTATGTAGGAGAAGTAAATAAGTTAAAGTCGCTAAATAAAATCGGTCATATCGCAAAGACATCAAGTGGAATAAGTACAATTGCTAATGCAGAAAAACTAGCAAAAGAATTGAAGCCTACCCTTGAAATGTTACAATCATTTAAGAAAGAGGCTTCCTATGCATTCTCTAGTGTTGGTGGAACTGTTGTAACCAAAATACCTCAAGGTGAATTAATAGAAGCTTATTATAAGTTTGCAAAATCTAAAGATGGTAGTAAGGGTAAAACTGGTGAAATAGCTAAGGAATCTAGAAAAGTAGCCCAAACATTAGAAGCAGCTAGAGCACAACAACGTACGGTAATAGAATCAGTAGAAAGTGGCGAAGTAGCTTTAAAAACAACGAAGCGTAAAGGAAATTATGGTGAAATGAAGATGGATGACTTTTTTGAAAGTCAAACATATACTAGAATTAGTGATGATCGTGTATTAACATTAGATCAAAAAATTGTTAAGGGAATAGATGGTATATATGAAAATTCATCTCCGCCGCCTAAGTATGTAATAGCGGAGGCTAAGTATAACACATCCAAATTAGGAAAAACAAATGATGGTAAGCAAATGAGTGAAGATTGGATTCTTGGAAGTGAAAGGTTAGATAGTACTTTGTCAAAAGAAAAAGCAGATGAAATTGTGGAAGAGATGTTGCTGAATCCAGAAAATATTCAAAGAATTGTTATTCAAGTTATGCCTGACGGAACGATTGTGAAGAAAATTCTTGAAGTATAAAAGGTGGAAAAGAAATTATGCTAAGGGATAAAATCAAAAATGATATATATTTTAACAAATTTATCAATTATGAGGAAAAGAGAATAGAAAAGTTTTTATTATTGGTTGAAAAGGTTATTGAGGAAAGAGGCAAAGATGATAAAGGTGTAAAGAATGGATATATAGCGTTACAAGGGTATCATTTTAATAAATTAAGGGCAATGTACTCTGCGGGTTGTTCTATCCAAACTATTCGTGATTTTTTACCTGAAGTAATAAATATAATGGAAAAAGTGTGGAATAAAGAAAGTGGATATATACGTATGTTATGGATGATATCTATAGCAGTAATGCTAAATGTTGAAGATAAAGAATTTAATAGACTAATAGCAATCGTAAGGAAAGAAGGATTAAATGATTATCTGATTAATTATTTTATTGCTTTTAGAAATAGTGAGCCATCAGATTTTTATGAGCAAAGTGAGTTTTATGTAAAATATCCATATTTCAAATTAAAAGAAGTAATTGAGAGTAATAAAATTTCACAAGAGAATTCTATAAAAAATTTAGAGAAATATATAAAGGAGTATTGGTATAAGGGACATTTAGAAGAAGCATGGTACGATGTACATGAAAATAAACATGACATTTATAGTGGTTACTGGAGTTTTGAAAGTGGAGCAATCGCTAAAATTTTAAAATTAGATGATTCAACCTTGAAAGATAGTTCATATTACCCTTATGATATGGTGCATTGCCAAGAAAAATAAATGTTGGAATCCACAGTGATAAATTTTAACACTGTGGATTTTTTAGTTTGTATTAAAGTAGGTATAAGGGTAATGTTGGTAATGGATCCAGTGAGCTAGATGTAAGAGCTAATTAGGAAATATGTACGAGATGTTGAAACGCAGACGAATTATGAATTATCACTGGATTTTTTTATCTAAATATCCATAATATCTAATTGAATGTTAGTAAATTCATAAACATATTGTTATCACCTTCTATTTATATCTGTATATAGAAATTAATTGAATGATTTAATTAAATCTTCAATAGGCCATATCACAAAAGGAGCAAAAGCATCAAGTGGAGTAAGTACATTTGCTAATGCAGTAACACTAGCAAAAGAATTGAAGCCTACGCTTGAAATGTTACAATCATTTAAGAGAGATGCTTCTTATGCATTCTCTAGTGTTGGTGGAACTATTGTAACCAAAATATACCTCAAGACGAATTAATAGAAGCTTATTATAAGTTTGCGAAGTCTAAAGATGGCGGTAAGGGTAAGACTACAGAACCATACGATGTAGTACCGTATAGACCAAGCAATTCACCATTAGAAAATCATCATGGCGTTATGGATGTATGGGCTGAACATAATGTCCCTGATTATGTTAGTAGAGGGGCGAATACTCCAAATATAGCTTTAACTAAAGAGCAACACAATGATACTAAAGCTGTTTATAGACAATGGCTCTTTGATAAAACAGGGAAAAAGGTTGGAGGTAAAGTAGAGTGGAAATCTGTTTCAACAAAGGAAATACAAGAATTGACGGAAAAAATGTTTGATGCTGCGAATGTACCACGTTTAGCTAAGCAAGAGTATTATAGGGCTTTTAATCAATATAATTTTAGGGAGTAATTCAGATGGAAAATATTAATCAGTTGATTAAAAAAGTAAAATCATTACCTAATTGTCGAGTTCAGGAGCCTACAGAATTACCGTTAATTGATAAGAATAAGCATATGCTACCAGGTGATTTAAAAGAATTTTATAGTCTTTGTGGTGGTCTAACTTTATTTGAAAATGAGGAATATCCTATTCATATTGTTACCCCAAAGGGGTTTATTTTGGCTAATCCCGTAATTGTAGGAGAGTTATGTGAAGAAGATATTTCATCAACTTGGTATATTATATGCAATGATGGCAAGGATGAATATTTAACAATAGATCTTAGTGAAGAAAGACTAGGTAGATGTTATGATAGTTTCTTTGATCGGCATGGAATAGTTGGGGAGTCGCAAATTATTGCCACTTCATTCACTGACTTACTTGAAAAACTTATTAAGAATAATGGACAATATTGTTATTGGCTAAAGAGTGAATTTGAATCACTGGGTGATGCTTATGATGATCAAGAGTGAAAAGAGAATCTTTAAGTGAGATAGGAAAGTGACAGGGTGTTTGAAAATACGTATTCTATGATGGTTGAACCATTATGGAGTACTATGTGCAATTATAGAATAGAAAAAGAAGTACGAGTTTAGGTGAGATGAGACCATGAACAGAGAAGATTCTCTGAAACGATGTAACAATGGCAAAAGAGAATTTGTAGAACGAGAGATATTATTCCGTTATATGAGTCTGTTCGTTATGGTGAAAAGACGTATACGGATTTAGATGTGGAAGAAATAATGAAGTGGGTAGAGGAAGATGGGAAGGTGGATACATAAATATCCACCTTTTCTTTTTTATACGGAAATTTGATTAACATGAATTCTTTTTTTATATGAAACCGTCTTCAAATAGGTAAACAAAATTAACTTTATTTACTTATACTTTATTACATGTTAACCTATACTTAATTTTTATAAAATATAATTAATTTTTGATTTTTTAAGGGTGTGAAAATGTAATGAAATCGGTATTAAAAAGCATACTTATTTCCTTTGTTTTTTCTGCAGTAGGTATGTGTTGGTTACTGTACGTATTATTCAAAGGGGACGGAGACTGGTTGTTGTCTTGGATAGGTGTATTAATGGCATATTTATCTTTATATACTTTAATAGATTTATATTGTAAAAATACATACGATAAAAAAATAAATAAATGGCTTATAAAAACATCGGTGACTAGTTTTAGTTTTGCTGTATTAGGAATCTCATTTTGTATCATACATGAGCTATTAACACCATGGAGTCTTAGTTTAATGGTGTGGTATTGGTTGCTAATGTTAGTATTATTTTTAACGACTATAATATCATTAATCAGTTTAGTATTTGTTAATCGTAAAAATCACAATTTCACCGTTGGATATAGAATGCTCATACTTCTAAATGTATTTCTTACATTGGGACCAGTATTATGGCCGCTATTACTTTCTATTATTGGAAATGGTATGAATGCTAGTGCGGGCTGGTAAAAAGGAATTTAGATTAGTTGTGCAAAGAATAGGATGACAAGTTGATATAGAATTTTAAATGTTTATGAGAACATGTTTACATAAAAAATGAAAACATGTTCTCTTTTTATTTGCATGCATAACTCTTCCTCAGTTTACCGTATTTAAATTTAAACGTAAGTATTTCGTAAGGAATGGATAAGAAAAAAGAGAGATTTATCATATAGGATGAAAGTATAGCTTGAATCAATCCGATATTCATGGAGGAGAGAAAGCCTTATGAAAAAATGTAATTCAATTAAGTTAGCAAGTTTTGCAGTTTTATTAGCGGGTACTGCTCTATTCACACCTGGTTTTACTGTGACTGCAGAGTCAACTCAAAATATTTCTAGTTCGTCACAAGTACATGATCAAAAGAATCGTAATGGCTGGAAACAAGTAATGCAGGAAACAGTACAGCTTGGTGCTGTAGGAATATTAGCTAAGGCGTCTAATAACGGAAAAACTAGTAGTTTTACTGCTGGCTTGGCGGACTTAAGTACAAAGAAACCGGTGAATTCGGATTATCGCTTTCGGATTGGTAGTGTGACGAAGTCGTTTACTGCGACGACTGTTCTTCAATTAGTAGGAGAAAAGCGCTTACAACTTGACGATCCAATTGAAAAGTGGCTACCGGGTCTCGTGCAAGGAAATGGGTATAATGGTAATCAAATTACGATACGACAACTTTTGAATCATACGAGTGGTATCGCTGAATACTTAAAGTCAAAAGACGCGGACATAATGAATTCGAAAAAAACGTATACAGCAGAAGAAATAGTGAAAATAGGCCTTTCGCTGCCTCCAGATTTCTCGCCGGGTAAAGACTGGTTGTATTCAAACACAGGATACGTAATACTAGGAATGCTTATTGAAAAAATAACTGGAAATAGTTATGCGGAAGAAATCGAAAAGCGAATTATTGAACCTTTGGACCTATCAAATACGTTTTTACCAGGAAATTCACCCGTCATCCCAGGAAAGAATCATGCTCGTGGATATGTAAAAATGGAAGGAACAGGCGAGTTGAAAGATATTACTTATTATAATCCGAGTTTAGCTAATGCAGCTGGAGATATGATTTCTAATGCGGATGATTTAAATAAGTTCTTTTCATCTTTACTCGGTGGTAAGTTAATGAAGGAACGCGAGCTAAAAGAAATGCTTACTACAGTTCCTATAGAAGGAAAAGGGGTTGGTGACGCATACGGTCTTGGAATCTATGAGACTAAACTTCCAAACGGTGTTTCAGTTTGGGGGCATGGAGGAGGAATTCCTGGATTTACAACTTTTGCTGGGGGAGTAATTGGAGGCAAACATACATTGGCTATCAGTCTCAACTCTATAGGTGGGGTCGATATTGTTCCACAGTTTAATAAAATGATGCAAATTGAATTTAATAAATAGATGAAAAGAAAGTGAATGGAATTTTTTTATAGTTATATTTAAAAGAGGTGCTTTTTTAAGTTCGCAACTATGGACAGTAGTTGCATTTATGATATGGCATCAAGTGTATTTCAAAGTGAAAATCAATCTTAATGCTTACGATAAAAATAAAAAGGATGTCAGTTGCATGGCATTCTTTTTATTTTGAAGAAAAGAAATGTGTTTATTTCTGAAAATTGTTATTTTTATAATCTTTTCATATAATGAAAGTAATAGGGGGTATAAAGGGGAGTTATGAATAGATGATACTTTAGTTTGTTAATTATTTCTAATATTAACTAATATAACAGTGGAGTTGAATACAATGGGACAAAATCATTTTAAATGGAGTAATAAGCAATTACGAGAACATGTTGAAGTACTAGACGGCACAAGAAGTCCACACATATTATTAAAGAATGTAACATATTTAAATTCCTATATACGCGAGTGGATGACAGCGCACATTTGGATATATAATGATCGAATTGTATATGTAGGGGAGCAGCTGCCAAAGCAATTAACGGAGTGTGAAGTTGTTGATTGTGAAGGAAAGTATGTCGTACCCGGTTACATAGAACCCCATGCACATCCATATCAGTTGTATAACCCAGAGACGCTAGCGAATCATGCGATGCAGTTTGGGACAACAACTTTTATTAATGATAATTTAACTTTATTTTTCACATTAAAGCGTGAAGAAGCATTTCGTTTATTAGATGAATTCAATAAGATTCCAGCAAGTATGTATTGGTGGTGCCGTTTTGATGGACAGACTGAATTACAAAACGGGGAATCTTTGTTTAATAGTGAAGAAATAGTAGAGTGGCTACAGCATGAAGCGGTGATTCAAGGCGGCGAGCTAACAGCATGGCCCAAATTATTACATGGTGATGATGAAATGTTACATTGGGTGCAGGAAACGAAACGATTACATAAAAAAGTAGAAGGACATTTTCCAGGTGCATCTGAAACGACTTTAGCGAAGTTAAAACTGTTAGGTACAGATTGTGATCATGAGGCGATGACAGGGCAGGAAGCTTTCGCTCGTCTTATGCAAGGTTACACTGTTTCCCTAAGAAATTCTTCAATCCGTCCAGATTTAGAAGTTTTACTGAAAGAATTGTTGGAACTAGGCGTAAAGCAGTTTGATAGATTTATTCTTACTACAGACGGCTCACATCCTTCGTTTTATGCAAATGGAATGACAAACGTTATGATTTCTACCGCGATAAAACAAGGAGTGCCAGTAATAGATGCATACCATATGGCAAGTTATAATATTGCTCGCTATTATAATATGGAGCATGTGCATGGTTCAATTGCGACAGGTAGAATCGCCAATGTCAATATTTTAGAAAGTAAAGAAAATCCGGTGCCAACGAGTGTAATCGCAAAAGGACAATGGGTAAAGCGTGATAGAGTAAACAAAAATGAATCGTTACTTATAGAATGGAGTAACTTCAAAGTAACTCCACTACTGTTAGACTGGACCATAGAAAAAGAGGATATGGTTTTTTCTAATAAAGCAGGTATACACTTATTGAATAACGTTATAACAAAACCATACGTTAGCGAAATCGACTTAGGCCTTAATGAACTGTCTATTGTTCATGATGAATGTTTCCTCATGATGATTGCCCGTGATGGCAGTTGGCGAGTGAATACAGTTGTGAAAGGTTTTGCGAATGAATTAGGTGGCCTTGCTAGTTCTTATTCAGGTACAGGCGATATCATTCTTATTGGAAAGAGTAAAGAAGATATGCTTACAGCTTTTCATAGAGTAAAAGAGCTTGGCGGAGGGATTGTAATTGCTGAAAAGAATGAAGTATTGCACGAAATTGCATTACCATTGCTCGGGATTATGTCGGATGTAAAGATGAGTGAATTAATACAAGAAGAGAAAAAGATGGTGAACTTACTGCAAGCGCGAGGATATGCTTATAACGATCCAGCATTTACGATTTTATTCTTTTCTGCGACGCACTTGCCTTTTATACGAGTAACACCTATAGGATTATATGATGTGAAAAGTAGTAAGGTAGTTGCCCCGCCCGTGAATTTGATAAAGCAATATTAAAAGGAAAGGTCCTATAAAAAATTTATTTTATAGGACCTTTCTCATTTCTAGCATAAGAATATTGTAAGCCTCAAATAATATAGTATCTAAATCATTTGAGGTGATATGTAATTATGAAAAAAATATTGTACATCTTAAGCATATTTATTTTGTGTGTATCGATACAACACGTTGTACATTCTCAAACAGATGCACCAAAGTTAACTTCAGATTGTCTCGAAGAAAGTAAAATTCGGGATGAAAAGTATGTGGAAAATATTATGAAGGACATTAAATCCGTATTTCATTTGGATTTTGATGAAGGTGGCTTTTGGGAAGTTAATAAAAGAGATTTAGAAGCTGCACATTTAATGTATGGTGGTCGGATTGATGATACGTATTATAATTCGTTAACTAAAGTTTTTGAAAGTGGTGGATATAGAGGAGAGCCAAGATTGTTTGTAAAGCCGCTTGAAGCATTTTTACTCTATAAAGAAATAGACGATACAAATGTGATAAAACACCTTGAACTTGAAAAAGGGGAATGGGTTGTTACTGAAACGCAAAAGAAGCAAGGGGAAATAGTGGAATACAAACCGTTGCAATGTGAAAAAGATTATTTGAAAAAGAGATATGAGTATCATAATCCCAAATGAAATAACGGAAATTTTGAAGGAGAAAAATTTCGTTAATACTTGTAAATGAGGCGGTAGAAATTCCTAGTAATTTCGCCATAAAAAAAACGTCATTTTATAGATTAAAAATGACGTTTTTTTTATTCTCAAAGCTTTTGTATTGCACTCTCAATTTTATTCACCAAATCAGCTGACACTTTATGAAAATACCCCAAAACTACCTTTCGAATATCATCGGATATAACTTTCAAATCACTAGCTAAGTTTTCAGCGAGATGTTCTTTTTCTATCGGCTGTAACTTCGTATAAAATTCACCAGCCTGCGTAAAGTCATTTTGTTTTGTTATAGAAGTTCTTTCAAGTTTACCTTCAACGTATCTTCCGTCACCGCTCGTTATTTGCTTAGTCGGTGTCCAATCTTGCTGCTGGTTAATCGTTAATTTGCGAAATTCGGGACCAATTCTTCTTCGTTGTGAATCACTGTAAATATTAGCGCGCCCTTGCAGCATTTTATCATCTGATAGTTCTGCACCATCCAGTAAATTAGAAGGGGAAAATGCGACTTTTTCTACTTGTTCCATAAAATTTTCAGGATTTTTATTTAATACCATTTTCCCGACTGGTATGAGAGGATACGTCTGTTCATCCCATACTTTTGTGTCATCTAAAGGATCATAAGATAGGTGCGCTTCATCTTTCGGATCCATGAGCTGGACGTATAAGCCATACTCCACTGGTTTACCATTTTCAATTGCATCATATAAATCTTTCCCGCTATAATCAGGATTTTCGGCAGCTAGTTTAATTGCTTCTTTACTAGTAATGTACTGTACACCTTCAAATGGGTACCAATGATACTTTACATACTTTCGATTACCTTCCGCATTTCTCCAAATGTATGTATTTACACTATGTCCTGGTATGTGGCGAAGACTTTTGACTGTACCATTATTAGAGTATAAACGGACAACAAAATGAATAGATTCAGGTGCTTTAGCGACAAAACTCCAAAATCTATTAGGGTCTATTAAGTTATTTTTAGGTGAAGGCAATAATGCTTTAATTGTTTCAGGGAAACGCATAGGATCACGAACAGAAAAAACAGGGATGTGATTGCATAAAAGGTCAAAAATGCCTTCTTTCGTATAAAATTTTGTGGAAAAACCGCGTACATTTCTAGAAGTATCCGGTGTTCCTTTCGTACTAACAGCTAACGAAAATCGCACCATAACAGGAACTTTCTCATTAGAATTTTGTAAAAAACTTAATTTAGTATGTTCAGACATCGAATATATCGTTTGAAAATAACCGAACGCACCAAATCCTTTTACATGAACAGGTCTTTCTAAAATTTTTTCATGAATAAATTCTTGTAATGACTCATGCAGTACACTATCTTGCTCTAGTACGGGTCCACGTGAACCAACTGTTTGAGAGTGAAGTTTAGCTTGTTCATTACGTTCGTCATTTTCATTAAAGTCTTTCCCTAGTATAGATTGCCCCTGTTTATCATAGTTTTCATCCATCGATATAGCCTCCAAATCTTTTTTGTCCATTGTTACTAAATATGATTTTATAGCCTTAATTATGTATGACACGCACAGTTCAAAGCAGTAACATACCGCTAGATGAAAAAAACACATATGTAGTGGACCTGTTGAAATAGAAGAAATTATGGAAAAATGAATATCGGGAAGAGAAAGCACACGTTTTACTAAAAATGTGGAAGAAAACCACTATTAAAATTTCAATCTTAAAACTTAATTTATAAACGATTATATAGAGAATGAACGTTAAAAAAGGGAAAATAACTAGGAGGAATTTAGCATGTCGGATTGGTTTCAATTAGATAAAGAATATATGATGTCTACATATTGTCGTACAGAGGTTGCAATGGAAAGGGGAGAAGGGTGTAAACTGTATGATGTAGATGGTAAAGAGTATTTAGATTTATTTTCTGGCGTAGGAGTAAATGTATTAGGATATAATCATCCTAAAATTGTACAAACGACAATGGAGCAAGTTGCGAAATCGTTGCATTTACCGTTTCATTTTTTAAACCCAGTTGCAATTGAGTATGCAAAGAAATTAGTAGGTTGTACTTTAAAAAGCGGAAAAGTCTTTTTTACAAACTCTGGTACGGAAGCGACAGAAACGACATTAAAATTAATTGATAAATATAGATCTATTGCGAATGAAGAGCGTGATGGAGTAGTTGTGTTAAAAGATAGTTTTCACGGGAGGACGTTAGGGGCACTACATTTTACGAGACAAGAAAAAGTATATCAAAATTTTCCTAAAACATCTATTCCTGTATATGAAGTAGAGCGCGAGAATATAGACCAATTAGAAGAAACCATTATTAAAGAAAATCCAATTGCGATTATGCTAGAGCCTGTTTTAGGTAGCGGGGGGATTTATCCTTTATCAAGTGAATATTTACATGGTGTTCAAAATTTATGTAAAAAATATAATGTACTTCTTGTCGTTGATGAAGTTCAAAGTGGAATGGGTCGAACGGGAAAACTATTTGCTTATCAAAATTTTAATATTACACCGGACATTATTCAAATCGGTAAAGGAGCAGGAGGCGGGATACCGCTAGGGGGAATTATTGTAGGTGAAAAGTTATGTGATGTATTTTCACCAGGAGATCACGGGACAACGTTTGCTCACTCATCAATGGGAACAGCATTAGGTTTAACTGTATTAAATACATTACTTGATGATGGGTTAATGCAAGAAGCTTATGAAACGTCACTATATTTAAATGACAAACTGCAAGACATTCAGAAAGAAAATTCTTATTATATTCAGGAAGTGCGTCATGCGGGGATGATGTTTGGGATAAGTGTGAATGACACGAATGAAAATGTGAAGAAATTACAGATTGAGTTAATGAATAAAGGGATGTTAGTCGATGTAACACAAGGGAATATTATTCGATTACTTCCGCCGTATATTATTACGAAAGAGGAAATTGACGCATTCACTTATGAATTTATTTCCTGTGTTCATAACATAGCTGCTACAGCAAGTATTTAAAAAAATATAAAAAAATATAAAAAGCTAAAGAAGCCGCTATTTTAGCGGCTTCTTTAGCTTTTTAAAATAGTAAATTACTTAACATAGAGAGCATCTCATTGGACAAATAATTAATTATGTGAAACAATAATAACAGATAAGGAGACGTTAATTTTCCTTAAGTGCTTCGAATTAATTTTATTCAATAAGAGAAGGTGTGCTTAAAGAAGTTAAATTAAATAAGGAGCTGTTTTATTATATGCAACAAAATAATGATTTAAATTTTGAACCTCAAGACGTTAATATTGTCAATCCTAAACAAGCCAGGAAAGCAGTAATTGCTACTGGTATAGGAAACGCAATGGAGTGGTTTGACTTCGGATTATACGCGTATTTAGCGGTTATTTTAAGTCAATTATTCTTCTCAGGTGTTGATAATAGTGGATTGCAGCTTGTACTTACATTCGGTACATTTGCAGCAGCCTTTCTCGTTCGACCAATCGGAGGTGTATTCTTTGGTAGAATAGGAGATAAGTACGGCCGAAAAATCGTGTTAAGTACTACTATTATTTTAATGGCACTTTCTACATTATTCATCGCATTACTACCAACCTATGAACAAATTGGTGTATGGGCACCAATACTACTTTTAGTTGCCCGAATGATTCAAGGCTTCTCTACAGGCGGCGAATATTCAGGTGCAATGGTTTATATCGCAGAATCTTCTCCAGATAAAAATCGTGGTATACTCGGTAGTGGTCTTGAAATTGGAACACTCTCAGGTTACATTGCTGCATCGGTAATTGTTACCATTTTGACGTTATTGTTAACAGATGAGCAAATGCTCAGCTGGGGATGGCGTATTCCGTTCTTAGTAGCTGCACCAATTGGTTTGGTCGGTTTATACTTACGCCGTCATCTAGATGAATCTCCAATCTTTGAAGAGATGGAAAAAGCACAAGAGGAATCTGAAGACAATGAACAATTTTCATTTATGGATATTATTAAATATCACAAAAAAGACTTCTTATTAAGCACAGTAATTGTCGCCTTCTTTAATATTACAAATTATATGATTCTTTCGTATATTCCTTCTTATCTAACTCAAGTACTTAAAGTCGAAGAAACAACAGGCTTATTAATTATTTCTATTACGATGGCACTTATGATTCCACTAGCACTATATTTCGGTAAGTTAAGTGATAAAATTGGTAATAAACGCGTTGTGCAAATTGGTTTACTTGGTTTAACTGTATTTGCAATTCCAGCATTTTTACTAATAGGTAACGGACATATTGCAGCTATATTTGCAGGTATTTTCGTACTAGGTTTCTTCTTAAGTGTATATGAAGGAACATTACCTTCATTATTACCATCACTCTTTTTCACCGATGTACGTTATCGAGCACTTTCGATCTCATTTAATATTTCTGTATCGATATTCGGTGGAACAACACCGCTCGTATGTTCATACTTAGTTCATGCAACTGGTAACCCGCTCGCACCGGCATTTTATTTAGCAGGTGTAAGTATTATTGGATTAGTTGTATTTAGTGTACTATTTGTTACGACTTCAGGGCGTGCGCTAAAAGGTTCATATCCTACAGTAGAAACGAAAAAAGAAGCACACCTAATCGCTAAAGAAGACCCTGAAGAAACACTTTGGTGGCATGAAGAGTCATTAGAAATTGAAGCAGGGAAGAATGCTTCCATTTAAAAAGCAACGTAGAAGTATAAAAAGACTCCTATGAATAAATAACGGGTTCAGTTACGGGAGAGAAAATATAAAATAACAAACAAAAAAGGGATGTAAATCACATATGATTTAGCATCCCTTTTTATATTGTTATTAAAATGTTTAAGCACTTTTATGTACTCTTGCTATTTTATATACTAAAACCATTGCTAAATTGGTTGTCTAGAAAGACCTTTAATGATAGCTCGTGGAGATGGTAAAAGTTATATCTATTCTAATTTTAATCCAAAATACGCACAAATGGCTCTAACGATAATTCGAACCCATTATAACTTTTGTATGCCATTTACCACAAACGAAGGGAAAAAGAAAGCAGTAAAAACACCAGTATAACGATTGGGTATTACTGGAAAATTGTTTGATTTAAAAGATATAATTTAATTTAGATAGTTCACTCAAATAATGGTGGACTATATTTTTTTAAAGGTAAATGGAAAATTACGTTAAAATAATTATAGAGATTGTGAAAAAATGTTCTTAAACTAACGGTCAGGTTACTTTAAGCAGGATTTTTCAAAGGAAATGGTGAATATCATATTTTGAAGGGGTGATTGCAGTGAAGTAAGTGATTTTTTTATCTTGGTTAAATACTTTGAAGAAAGGGATTTATAATTATGAACACAAAACTAATAATAGTAGAAGGTTTACCTGGATTTGGAAAA
Source organism: Bacillus sp. AFS012607 (assembly GCF_002558005.1). Taxonomy (NCBI): domain Bacteria; kingdom Bacillati; phylum Bacillota; class Bacilli; order Caryophanales; family Bacillaceae; genus Bacillus; species Bacillus sp. AFS012607. Next base: position 46,841 of record NZ_NTVM01000002.1, on the reverse strand, counting down.
TCAACCACTGCAAAGCTAATAAATGAAATTCTAAGCCAAAATAAAATTGAAGTTGAACTATTTTTAGAGGGAAATTTGAACCATCCAGCCGACTATGATGGTGTATCTTGTTTTAATAAATTTGAATTTGATAGATTATTATCTAACAGTGGAGATTTTAAAGAAGTGCTTCTTAAAAGAGTTCTAAAAAAAGGAAGCAATTATTTATTACCATACAGAAAGATAAAAAATGAGTTTGGTGATCAGTTTTCGGACGAATTATTTAACGATATTTCAAAAAACGATATATATGAATTGTCATTCGATAAAAATGTTGAATTAATTGCTGACAAATGGAATGACTTTACTGAAAGTGCTCTAGAAGACAATAAGGTTTATATCTTTGAATGTTGTTTCATACAAAACTCATTAACTATTGGGATGATTAAATATGGTGAACAAAAAGAAAAAATAATAAATTATGTAATGAAAGTTGCAAAAATTATAGAGAATTTAAATCCAATGTTATTGTATGTAGAACAAGATAATCTTGAATTTTCATTTAGGAAGGCACTAAAAGAAAGAACTCCAGAATGGTCCACAGGAATCGTCGACTATTACACTAACCAAGGCTATGGGAAAGAACATAACCATTCAGGTGTAGAAGGAGCGATAAAAGTTCTTGAAGCTAGAAGGAATTTAGAATTAGAAATATTCGATATGTTAAAAATGAAAAAAGAAAAAATCAATAATACAAAATATGAAATTGACTCATATAGCTCAATGTTAAAAGATAAGTTAACAATACAAATGGTGAAATAGCTTTTTGCACTAACTGGTACTTTAGTTGAAGAAGGAAATGAAAACGCTCAGAATATTTTCTGAGCGTTTTAGTTTGCTATTTATAATGCGAAATACATACAAATTATTGTGTTATTTCTAATGGTTATTAGCATTTTTCTCTCCCTAAACTGAGCACATGAATGAAAAAATAGGAGTCTTTTGTTGTCTTATTTCTTTCTTTTCTTCAAATGTTTTTGATATGCATAAAGCTTATGAATCTCTTCCTTAAATTCATGCAGAAGTACAGTGTTTTCACCATTTGAATAACGCACCGTATTATAAGCATCTATAATAATATCACTTTGAATATTTACATCTTCTTCATCATGTATTCTTTCTAGCCAAGCCTCAACAGTTTCTCCCCGTTTTCTATTTAAAGGAGGGGTTAACTTACTCTCTAGCTTGAAAATTTCCTTCCGAATTTCGTTATGCGGCGGTTTATTTCGTTTAAAACGATTTTGGCTCATTCCTTCTTTATCAGTAATGATAGTAGATTCGAAGACGTGCATATTTGGTAAACTTAAATGTTTTCGTTTTTTTACTATTTTCCAAACGACGTAAATAGCGATAGCTGTACAGACTATTATTGTAGCGCTATTTATGAGTATTGGATCAAAATCAGGAATTTTTTTTCCGTCTTCAATTTTTGGTTTTAAGAGATGTCCTTTATTTGCCCAAACATCTTCAGTATCTTTTAATTCCGCTGCTTTAATTAATGGCATTAAAGCATAGCCGACGCCTAATGCGACTACTTCCGTTATAAAACCAAAAATAAGTCGAATGAAAGGAAATATTTGAACAATTAATATACTCATTAAGCCAATCGTAATGATAGAAGCAAAACGTAATAGTTGTTGTTTGCGATTTGCCCCGGTTAACCAAAATGTAATCATAAGATGCAAGGCTAACATTAATAGTTTCCACAACGGTGGAAAGGGTGCATAAAATATAACTGAAACGACAAACCATACAATACCACCTAAAGATTTTTGAACTGGATATCCAGGTCCGACCACATGTACGATAAAGAAAAATAGTGGTAATATGATTGTGCCAAAAAGAGAAAAAGGTAAAAATAAAGAGAAAAGAACGATTTGAAGAACTAAAAGTATTACAAATCCTGTTGTTTTTTTCTGCATAAATTTATGAATAAGAAATACTCCAATATAGCCTGTTGTTAAAAATATTGCAATACTAATTAGTTCATCTCTTTCTGTTAATAATGAAAGCAGGAGGAGCAGAATGAAATCATGAATGTGATATAGCCAAGTTTTCAACCGATTCCACCATCCCTTCACTAGTAATGAGAAACGTTGGCTGCGAGAGAAGAGGGAGTTCATTTCTTTGTAAACCAATGTATATCATTGTAGACGATCGTTCTCTCTTTCTCTTTACATAATGAAGGAATCCTTGTTTCGGAAGTAACGTACTATCATCTGAAATACGGGCTAATTCTTCTAAAGCTTTTGCATATTGTGTTTGTCCTTCATGTAACGGTACATGTAATGCACCGCCTTCTGCTAATACACTAATAAACAATTCAAACGGAATGTGGTGCTTCGTTGTGTACTGGAAAATGTATGTTGCATATGAAATAAGTTCTTCTACATTATCTTTCCAACCAAATCCACGATCGGCAGCTAAAGAAAGACAAATCGTCCAACTATAATTTTTTACAGGTTCATATTGCTTCGCTTGTAATTGTTGCATTTTAGCAGATGCCTTCCAATGAATAGAGCGGAAAGACTCACGCTCATATCGCTTTACACCGATAATAGATGTTTCATCATTGTAAAAAGAAAAATTCGTTCGATAAAATCCATTCAAAAGTTGCTGAAGTTCTTGCAAACCTGCTACTTCTTTAGGAGAAGGATACACAATAATTTCAGTCCTTAATTTATCAAAAACAGGTAAATGTACAGTTAATAGATGAAATGGATCTTTTAATACACATTCAAACTGTTCAATTTGAAACACACCACGCTTCGTTGCGGTTAATGTTAAACCCCATTTTTGTGCCGAATGTGCGGGTTGTGAAAATGGGAAAGAGAATAATGTTTTTGATATTTGTTCAATGCCTTGCTCTTTATGCGGTATAAGGGACGAATTTAAATGAAAGTAACAAACACCATTAACGAGCGGTATGCTGGCTCCATTTTTTAAATGAATAAAAAACTGTCCAGATTCCTCAGGAAAAAGCCGTGTAGTTTGTTTCTCATTTATGATTTGAAACTTCTTCTCTATGAAAGCGACATATTTATAAATAAAAATCGCAAATATATAATAGAAGAAAAAGAGAAACATAAGCATTCGTTGCGGGAAAAAGAATGTGAAAAGTAACGCGATTGGAACGGTTAGTTGAATAATATGGAGTTGAAAAAATAAAGGCACAGTTACAACACGCTGTCCATTCATGCTTGCTCAATCTCCACAGGTACGTCAACTTCTTTTAAAATACTTTTCATAATATCATTTTTTGTCGTACGTAATGCACCTTCCATTGATAAGACGATACGGTGATTCCAAACAGAAGGAACTAACAATTGTATATCTTCTGGTGTGCAATATTCTCTCCCGCGTAAAAAGGCTAAAGCTTGAACAGCACGTACTAAAGCTAATGTGGCACGTGGGCTTACACCGTTAGCGATATAATCATGATTTCTTGTAGCATGAGCAAGTTTAATAATGTAATGTTCTAAAGGTTCCGAAACAAATATTTCTTTTACTCGTTTTTGAGATTCTAAAATATCTTCTAATGAGATGACAGATGTGACACTTTCTAATGGTAAATCGTTCCGAAAACGTCGCATCATTTGTAACTCATCTTTAGGAGTTGGATAACCAATTGAAATCGTCATTAAAAAGCGATCAAGCTGTGCATCTGGAAGAGGGAAAGTCCCTTGTGATTCGATTGGGTTTTGCGTCGCAATAACAAAGAACGGTTTCGGCAGAGGCGTAGATTTTTTTTCGAGCGTCACTTGTCGTTCTTCCATCGCTTCTAACAAACTCGACTGCGTTCTCGGCATTGCACGGTTAATTTCATCTGCTAGCAAAATGTTTGTCATAACCGGTCCAATTCTTAATTCGAATTCGCTTGTTTTTGGGTTGAAGTATTCAATACCTGTTACATCACTTGGAAGTACATCAGGGGTGAATTGAACGCGAGAAAAACTACCACCAATACTTTTGGAAATGGTTTTCGCCAGTAACGTTTTCCCAGTACCAGGCACGTCTTCGAGTAGTGCATGTCCATCAGCAAGAAGTGAAACGAGCAGTAGATCAATAACATTTTCTTTCCCAACAAACACAGATCCGATGTTTTCTTTCAATTTATGTATCATATGTACCATTCCTTTCATTATAAAAGAGCTAATATTTCTATATTTTAACAAATTATTCAGAAAATTTGTATGGTTTTTTAATTCAAAGAAATGGATATTTAATTATTAAATTACTCTTGCATATTTTGGAATATGATTATACAATATCGCCTTATGATGTATCGCAAGTCGATATATCATAAGGCGATGCATCAGAGGTAGTTATAATGAATGCGAAGGCGCAAAAATATATTCCGTTAACTGAGGCGACATATTACATACTGTTATCACTAGTGAAACCAATGCACGGATATGGAATTATGCAAATGGTAGAAGAGATGACAAATGGGGAAGTAAAGCTTGGTCCTGGTACTTTATACGGGAATACGACGAAGTTACTAAAAGAGAAGTTAATTGTTGAAGTTGCCTCTACAGATAGAAAGAAGTGCTATGAGTTAACGCCGTTTGGGAGAGAAGTGCTGGAACTGGAGTACAACAGATTACAGCGGTCTGTAAAGAATGGAAACAGTATATTAGGGGAGTGAATGGAAGATGGAGACAAAGAAGATATTCAAACCTTTCGCAGTATGGAGCTTAGAAAAAGAAGAAGCGTATTTACGTAAAATGCATCAACAAGGCTGGGCGTTACAAAAGTATAACGTAATGTATAGGATTAAGAAAACTGAGCCGAAAGATGTAGTATATAAAGCAGACTTTAGATTAGAGTATAAGGATTCGACAGAAAAACAAAAAGAATATATCGAAATATATGAAATGTGTGGTTGGAAACATGTAACGAGTTTTGCGAAGTGGAATTACTTTTGTAAAGAAGTAGAAGAGGAAAATGAGTTACCTGATATTTATTCAGACAAAGAAACGAAGATACAAAAACTTGTTGAATTGATACAGTTCGTTGCAATTATGTTTGTAATGTTAATTCCAGTGCTTTACTTATGTTTTCTTGGAGTATCAGAATCAGGATTATATAAAGGTATGGTAGGGTTTTTAGTTTGTATATATTTATATGCGTTTATTAATTTATTTAGGAAGATTAAAAAGTTAAAAAAGGAAATATTTTAACAAAGAGTGATATTCTTAGAGAAGATATATATTGATGGGAATCAACTTCTCTAATTTCTATATATATATTTTTTGTTCATTCTTTTTTATATAATAAAAGACCAACTTTTTAATTCATAGAACTAACAGTTACAAAGATAATATCAGTAACAACACCTAAAAAAATCATAAATGAAGAAGAAATAATCAACAATAACGAACTAGCAATTAATATTAATTTATTAGATTTTTGATTTTAAAAATGGTAGTAAAGTAAAAGACTACAAATAGTAGAAACAATCCATATTGTTAGATCGTAAGGAGTCGTTATTTTCTCCCAATCGAAGATCCAAAAGTAAAAGATGACTATATGACAAGTTAATAGTAGAAATATTGATGGAAGCGTTATCTTTTTATTGTTTGTTTTACCTCTCTTATGTAAACATTTCTAAAAGAGTGCGAAGTTTAACATATAATAAGGAAGAAACACATTTTTAATTAAGTTATTAAACGGAAAAATCCCTTATAGAAAAATCTATTTCTATAAGGGATAATAATGTTTTTATTAGAAAGACTGATTTTGAGCAGGTTTAATAAATTGTTCTGGGTTTTCAACAAGCCCACATACAGCGCATTGGACGCGATAAGTAGGTCCTTGATAGGCCATATGAAAAGCATTCATCGTGTCATTTGTATATTCTTCTTCTACTTGACCAGTTTGTGGATTTAATTTGACTGGTTTTACTTGTTGCTCAAGAATATTAAAGCGAGTACGGTTCGTTTTACAACTTGGACATAGCATTGGTTCCATATGTATACACCTCCATTTGTATCATTTCTTAAACTCTTTAATTTTATGCAAGCAAAAAACTTTCTCAATATAAATAGGTGTTTAATGTATTTAAAATTCAGAAAAAATAAAATATAATAAAAGTACGAACTGGTTATGTCCAAACCAAATCTCCTGTTTTATGCCAATAAGCTGGGGGGCCGAGAAATCGGCCTCATTTTTTTTGCTCATTACTACAAAGAACAAGGTTTTTATGAGACTTTTGTCGAAATTTTAGGGGTAGATATAAAGGGGGATGTAAAATGGATTTGAAAATGAAGTACATCATTTTATATGTAGAAAAGTTTGAGGAATGTTTAAAATTCTATAAAGATATTTTACAGTTACCTATAAAAGCAGAGCACGGTACATATATTGAATTTAATACTGGAACTACCATTTTAGCGATGAATACGCGGCAAGATGTGAAAGAATTAACAGGACTACCGCTTACAGAAGGTGAATTACAGTCTTCTCATTTCGAATTAGGATTCGTTGTTGAGAATGTACAAGAAACGATTGAGCAATTTAGAGAACAAGGTATTAAGATTTTAGTTGAACCTATTGTAAAACCGTGGGGACAAACAATTTCTTACATTGCTGATCCAGATGGAAATTATATTGAAATTTGTAGTTCATTAGAATAGAGGGAGAAAGAGAGATGGGATTTCCGAAACTAGAAACAGAACGTTTATTCTTAAGAGAACTTACACTATTAGATGCGGAAACGATGTTCCGTTATTTTTCGAAAGAATCTGTTATACGTTATTTCGGAATGGATTCTTTTCAAAATATTGAGCAAGCGAAAACAACGATTCAAACGTTTAAAAATCGTTATGAAGAAGGAAGTGTATTTCGCTGGGGAATCGAGAAAAAAGGGACGGGCCAATTAATTGGGACGTGTGGATTTCATTTAATTAACAATCATCATAGACGAGCTGAAATTGGTTATGAATTAGATGATACATATTGGGGACAAGGGTACGCAACGGAAGCGTTACAGGCGATTTTAGCTTACGGGTTTGAAACATTGCAACTTATAAGAATTGCTGCTGTTGTATATGTAGAAAATAAAGCTTCTCAAAAATTATTAAGTAAAGCAGGGTTTCAAGAAGAAGGATTACTTCGAAAACATATGATTCAAAATGGAGTTGCTCATGATACTATTTTATATTCTTTATTAAAAGAAGAGTGGAAGAAGTAATGAGCACAAACGAACTTATAAAGATTATGAAGAAGCATAGGGAAAATAGATTCATTTTAGGTATAGATGGTTTAAGTCGATCTGGAAAAACAACATTCGTAGCAAATTTAAAAGAAAATATGAAACAAGAAGGCATACCGTTTCATATTTTTCATATTGATGATCACATAGTGGAGCGTAATAAACGCTATCATACAGGATATGAAGAATGGTATGAGTATTATTGTTTACAGTGGGATATTCCATACTTGAGGCAGAAGTTTTTTCAGAAGTTACAACATGAGACAAAACTGACTTTGCCTTTTTATCAAGAGGAAACAGACTCATGTGAAATGAAAAAAGTACAGATTCCTATTGTAGGCGTAATTGTTATTGAAGGAGTCTTTCTACAGCGAAAAGAATGGAGAGATTTCTTTCATTATATGGTCTATTTGGACTGTCCAAGAGAGACAAGGTTTCTACGTGAGAGTGAAAAAACGCAGAAAAACCTTTCAAAGTTTGAAAATAGGTATTGGAAAGCAGAGGATTATTACTTAGAAATGGAATTGCCGAAGGATAGGGCGGATTTAGTCATTGAATGATTTGAAAATAGAAGGTGAATAGAATGAATATTTTATGGGATTTTGATGGGACGTTATTTGATACGTATCCTGCATATACAATGATGCTTTCTGAAATATTAGGTGATTCAGTAGAAAAACAAGAAATATACAAAAACTTAAAAATATCATACTCTTATGCAATTCAATATTATAATATTTCATGCGAGCAGGAAGAAAAAATTAAAGTTTTGAAGGGGAAATTTACTCCAAAAGATATGGAACCTTTTGCGGGTGTCGAAGAGGTTTTGAAATTTGCAAATAAAAATGTGATTATGACCCATAAACATAGGAAAGGGGTTATGGCCATTTTAAAATATTACGGCTGGGAAAAATACTTCGTAGATATGGTTACAATTGACGATGGCTTTCCTCGAAAGCCGAACTCTTTGGCTTATAATCATCTGCATAAAAAATACAATATTGATTTAGCTATTGGAGATAGAGAATTAGATTTATTACCTGCAAAAGAATTAGGTATTTCAACATGTATGTTTCAAGGTAATTGTGATGTAGCGGATTATTCTTTATCACATTACTCGGAGTTTTTTAAGGTAGTGATAAATAGAGAGTTTTCTTTATAAAATAAGTTAGTATTTAAGACTGTATATTTCATTTTAAAGGTACAGTCTTTATTTTTTAGAACTATTTCATTTTATTTTCTGTATATAAAAATTGCTAGGAGTTAAAGAATGTCCGTCCATCTTTATTAAAGAAGTAGCCAGGTTAATTGTTAGATAGAAATAAACTGAAGGATAAAGTGATAGCGTCCACTTTATCTTTTTTATGTTTTAACCAAATTATGGTTATTCGTGTTAATATGAACTCATAGCTATATAGAAGGGGTGGGGTTAGTATGAAAACAGAAATAGTTCCTAAAAAGAAGTACAGTATAATAAGCTATATATCTTTACTCATCGGTATTTTGTGTTTTCTATTCGTGTTTATAACGCCAACAAGGATAGCGAATGCAGGTAATATAGTTGGAGATTATATTACAATTGCCCTGACAGGTGTAGGTATCATGCTTTCAATAATCACAATGACGAAAAGAACAGAGAAGAAGGGAATTGCTATTCTTTCATTAATACTGTCCTCATCATTTTTTATATTTTGGATCATAGCAATTATCCTATTGTTTACTGGTCAAATTAGTTTTGCGCCGTAATGTGTAATAAAAAGAGTCCTTCTCGTATGAAGGACTCTTTTTATTCGGTTTCTTCAGGTTGATATTCTAAAATATCACCCGGTTGGCATTCTAATGCTTTACATATTGCTTCTAAAGTTGAAAACCGAACTGCTTTTGCTTTTCCGTTTTTCAAAATAGAAAGGTTAGCCATTGTAATTCCAACCTTCTCCGAAAGCTCTGTTACACTCATTTTTCTTTTCGCTAACATTACATCAATATTAATGATAATTGCCATATTATTCACCTCAGACCGTTAAATCATTTTCTGATTTTATATCTATAGCATCTTTTAATAGTCTTTGGAGAACGGCAGCAAAGACCGCGATTACCATTGAAGCAAAAATCATAATCATTCCGATAATAATAATGCCAGGGGCGTCATCTCTCTCTGCCACAAGATAGAAAAGTGGCATACCTAATACATATAATACACTAATTGCCAATGCGCTGTACTTAATATTTTTTAAAGCTTTAACAGATAACTCTGAAAATGCGTTGTTTTTATCAATATAGTTTAAAAGCTTAAATGTTTGGTACAGTGCGAAGTAATAAGGTAGTGCTGTTGCGTATAAGTTGATAAATACAAGATATTTAATATATGCAATATCTGGATATAATTCTGCGGCGAAATTTCCTATTTTAGGGACTAAAAAAATGCACATAGCAAGAACAGGGATTCCGATCAGAATCACAACGGTCTTTAAAAAGAGTGTGGATCCTTGTTTCATAAAAAGCACCTCATTTATTTAATATCTTATTAATTTAACATGAAATTTATTGTTTAACAATAAATTTTTATTTCTTTTAATCGAGGATTTATTGTTAAACAAGTAATTAATGAAAAGAATGCTAAATCTTTTTTATCAGATAGATGAAACATACCGATATTTAATTAAAGAAAGAGAAGGTAACTATTGTTAGCTTTATGAGAATTGGGAACTAATAAAACATATGTAGGTTTTGGAATGGAAAAGGAAATAAGGTGTATTTAAATGAATGCAAAGTTTATGGAGGAACAATCATGTTGAATTATGGTGTGAAGATAAAAAAGTTGCTATTAGTGGCAGCTATAATAGTAAGCGTATTAAGTACGGAAAGTATGATGAATTATCATGCGGCCAAAGCTAAGGTGAAAAAAGTAGAACATCAGCCTAAAAATATAATTATGATGGTTATGGACGGGACTAGTTCAACGGCGACAACATTGGCTCGCTGGTATAAAGGGGCACCGCTTACGTTAGATCAAATTGTAACAGGAGGTGTTCGTACGTTTTCGGCGGAATCAGCTATTACAGACTCAGCGCCAGCAGCAACAGCATTAGCAACTGGAAATAAATCGAATTCAGGATATGTAGGTGTACTACCTTCTATTGTAAATTCACCTAGCTTAAAGCCAATAAAAGAAGAGGACAAGTTACGGCCGGTCGCAAACGTATTAGAAGGTGCAAAACGTACTGGTCGTGCAACGGGAATTGTTGCTACATCTGAAATTCAGCATGCTACTCCGGCGGGATTCTCAGCTCACCATGTCAATCGCAAGCAATTTAACGTAATTGCGAAGCAGCAAGTATATCAAAATATAGATGTCGTATTAGGCGGGGGAAAAGCGGCGCTTCTACCTATAAAAAGTAATGGAATCCGAAAAGATGGTGAAAATTTAGTAAAGGTGATTCAAGACAAAGGATACGATTTTGTTGAAACGAAAGATGCGTTATTGAACTCCAAATCTAATAAAATTTGGGGCTCTTTCTCACATCATGCTCTTGCGTTTGATATGGATCGTATAGCAACAAATCCAGAACAACCGACACTTTCTCAAATGACAGAAAAAGCAATTCAAACATTATCAAAAGATAAAGATGGCTTTTTTTTATTCGTAGAAGGTAGTAAGCCAGATTGGGCAGCTCATGCTAATGATCCGATTGGGATTATTAGCGATGTATTGGCATTTGATGAAGCGGTAGCAAAGGCGTTACAATTTGCGAAGAAAGATGGGGATACGATGCTTATCGCTTTAACTGATCATGGTAACAGCGGCATCTCTATAGGGAATAGGAATACGACAAAAGGATACAATACTACACCGGTTTCTGCATACATTGATCCATTGAAAAAGGCGAAAATGACACTTGAAGGAACTATAAATAAACTGAAATCTGATTTATCAAATGTAGAAGATGTAGCTAAACTATACGGTTTGGATAATCTAACTCATGATGAAAAAGAAAAATTAAAAGCGGAAAAAAAGAAAATGGATGTAGGACGAATCCTTACTACATTATTGGCTAATCGTGCAAATATCGGCTTTACGACAGGAGGACATACAGGTGAGGATGTATTCTTATATTCTTATGGACCTCAAAAACCAGAAGGCTTAATCCAGAATACAGACATTGCGAAGACGATGGCCAAAGCGATGGGCTTTAACTTAGAAGAAGTAACGAATAAAATATTTTTAGAGAGTGAGCAAGCCTTTAAGAAAATCGGTGCAACTGTAACAGCCGACAAAACCGAAGGAGTAAACCCGTTACTTGTGGTAAAACATAATAAAGTAGAAGCACAACTATTTGGTAACAAAAATATAATTCGTATCAATGGTAAAGGGTATGAATTAGGAAGTATTATTGTAGAGAGTAATGGAAAGTGCTATGTACCACAAGAAGCAATTCAACTATTTGTAAAGCATTCTCGTTAAAAAATTGCCAACCAGTTAAGCTAACTGGTGGCAATTTTTTGTGTTCATTCTAAATATAAGGGCTCGGATTGTTTTGTAAAGTTTTTCAGAGGAGACTTGTATAAATGTTAAAGGGGAATTATATTCTTTTCTTACATTAAAAAATTTCGTTTTGTAGAATAGAGAATTTATACATATAGTAAAGTCTAATGTATTATCAATTAATATTTACGAAAAATATATTAATACTTTAGAATTTCTTTAATTTTCATTATTTTTTATTTAAGGTTATCCGTTATATTTATAATGTGTTTATTTCAATTTATCGTATTGTAGCGCAGTTTCATATAATTAGAAAGCAATCCTCAAAATAAAATCTCCACTAGAGTAAATTTATTATTTTTTTGCGTTTTTTATTTACAAAAATTATTATGCCGCTAAGAAAACTGTAGTTTATTGAATTAGAGATATATTAGAATTTATTTGAAGAAAGAGAGAGGGAATAAAATGAATATAGTGCACTTACGTCCTAAACAGCGTTCTAAGTATCGAATTATGCTAGGGACGTGGTATTACTCTACAAAGAGGTATATTCAGTGGTTATCAGACGGAAAAACATATGCAAAAAGGTTCCAACAAGAAAAGCTACCTTGTACAGCAATTCAGCACCGAACGATATTACTCCGTAAGCTCAAAGATGTAGATATGTGGTATCAACAGAATAAGGTTGTTAATTTGAAAATTGCTGTTAAAAAACTAAATGGTATCGTCATTAGACCAGGAGAAACATTTTCTTACTGGCGTTTAATAGGTAAGCCTACGAGGAAAAAAGGGTATGTAGAAGGTATGGTATTACATTACGGATCTTTTCAAACAGGTATTGGAGGAGGTCTTTGTCAGCTTTCGAATTTAATATATTGGATGACTTTACATACACCACTGACAGTAACAGAACGATATCGTCATAGCTTTGATGTCTTTCCTGATTCTAGGCGAACTCAACCGTTTGGGAGTGGAGCAACTTGTTCCTATAACTATTTGGATTTACAAATTAAAAATGAAACGGACCAACCGTATCAACTTCATCTTTATATGACAGATGAATATTTAGTTGGTGAATGGAGAACAGTCTATCCGCAACTTTATCAATATGAAGTGTATGAGAAAGAACATTCAATTCAACCTGCATACTGGGGCGGTTATATACGACATAATGTGATTCAACGTAAAGTATATAATCAACAGAAACAGTTAATAGAAGATCAATATGTAACAGAGAATCACGCTATAATGATGTACGAACCACTATTAGCTTGTAATAATGAGAATAGTGAGTAATATGGTAATCCATAGATTAAATAGTATAGAAAATATTTAATTCTTATTTTTATTAAAAAAGTATGAATCCCAGATTTACTGGATTTTAATTGTAACTAAGAACATATAAAAGTTCACTGTTATTTATAGGAGAGTCTGTTTGTTTTTATATCTTATGTATTTCACCCTGCATAAAAAAATATTTCTCAACATTTTATTTGTTGAAAAAGATTGAATATTCGTATTATAACGAATATTATGTTGTTATCGGCAAAAAACGATAATTTGCAGACACTGGGGAGGAAATACATTGAAAAAGAAAAAGAAATTAAAACCATTAGCGGTATTAACAACAGCAGCAGTACTAAGTAGTACGTTTGCTTTTGGAGGTCACGCAGCTTATGCTGAGACACCAACATCATCTCTACCAATAGATGAGCACTTAATACCGGAGGAGCGTTTGGCAGAAGCGCTGAAACAACGGGGGGTAATTGATCAATCTGCATCACAAGCTGAGACGTCAAAGGCTGTCGAAAAATATGTTGAGAAAAAGAAAGGGGAAAACCCTGGGAAAGAAATCTTAACAGGAGATAGTCTTACACAAGAAGCTTCTGATTTTATGAAAAAAGTAAAAGATACAAAAATGAAGGAAAATGAACAGGCACAGCAGCCTGAAGTAGGCCCAGTAGCTGGACAAGGTGCAGCATTGAATCCAGGGAAATTAAATGGAAAAGTACCTACTACATCAGCGAAGCAAGAAGAATACAATGGAGCTGTTCGAAAAGATAAAGTACTTGTTTTACTTGTAGAATTTAGCGATTTTAAGCATAACAATATTGATCAAGAGCCAGGATACATGTATTCTAAGGACTTTAATCGTGAACATTATCAAAAAATGTTATTTGGTGATGAACCATTCACTTTATTTGATGGATCGAAGATTAACACATTTAAGCAATATTATGAAGAACAATCTGGTGGTAGCTATACAGTTGATGGGACTGTAACAGAGTGGCTTACTGTTCCAGGAAAAGCATCAGATTATGGTGCTGATGCGGGTACTGGGCATGATAACAAGGGGCCTTTAGGACCAAAAGATTTTGTGAAAGAAGCATTAAAAGCAGCGGTAGCAAAAGGAATCAATTTAGCAGACTATGACCAATTTGATCAATACGATCAAGATGGTGATGGAAATAAAAATGAGCCAGATGGCATTATTGATCATTTAATGGTTGTACATGCTGGCGTTGGTCAAGAAGCTGGCGGCGGTAAATTGAAAGATGATGCGATTTGGTCACATCGTTCAAAACTAGGTTCAAAACCATATGCAATTGATGGCACGAAATCTTCTGTTTCGAACTGGGGCGGAAAGATGGCTGCATATGATTATACAATCGAGCCTGAAGACGGAGCAGTTGGTGTGTTTGCACATGAGTATGGCCATGATTTAGGCTTACCAGATGAATATGATACAAAGTACTCAGGACAAGGTGAACCTGTTGAGTCATGGTCTATTATGAGTGGTGGTAGCTGGGCTGGAAAAATTGCAGGAACAGAGCCAACGAGTTTCTCACCACAAAATAAAGAGTTTTTCCAAAAGAATATGAAGGGGAACTGGGCGAATATTCTTGAAGTAGATTATGACAAACTTAGCAAAGGAATCGGTGTTGCAACATATGTAGATCAAAGTACTACAAAATCTAAACGACCTGGAATTGTTCGTGTTAACTTGCCGGACAAAGATATAAAAAATATCGAATCGGCGTTTGGTAAGAAGTTCTATTACAGTACAAAAGGAAATGACATTCATACAACACTTGAGACACCAGTATTTGACTTAACAAATGCAAAGGATGCTAAGTTCGATTATAAGGCATTTTACGAACTTGAAGCGAAGTATGATTTCCTTGACGTATATGCGATTGCAGAAGATGGAACGAAGACACGCATTGATAGAATGGGCGAAAAAGATGTAAAAGGCGGCGCGGATACAACTGATGGTAAATGGGTTGATAAATCATACGATTTAAGCCAATTCAAAGGGAAAAAAGTAAAACTGCAATTTGAGTACTTAACAGATATTGCAGTAGCTTATAAAGGATTTGCGTTAGATAATGCAGCCTTAACTGTAGATGGAAAAGTTGTTTTCTCTGATGATGCAGAAGGTCAGCCAGCAATGACGTTAAAAGGCTTTACTGTGTCTAACGGATTTGAACAGAAAAAACATAATTACTATGTAGAGTGGAGAAATTACGCTGGTTCTGACACTGCGTTACAACATGCACGTGGCCCAGTATTTAATACAGGAATGGTTGTATGGTATGCGGATCAAAGCTTTACAGATAACTGGGTAGGCGTTCATCCAGGTGAAGGGTTCTTAGGAGTAGTAGATTCTCATCCAGAGGCAATTGTAGGGACATTAAACGGACAACCTACTGTGAAGAGCAGTACGCGTTATCAAATTGCCGATGCGGCATTCTCATTTGATCAAACACCAGCATGGAAAGTAAATTCACCAACACGCGGTATCTTTGATTATAAAGGATTACCAGGAGTGGCAAAATTTGATGATTCTAAGCAATACATCAACAGCGTTATTCCTGATGCAGGACGTAAGTTACCGAAGCTAGGACTGAAGTTTGAAGTAGTAGGCCAAGCTGAAGACAAGTCTGCAGGTGCAGTTTGGCTTCATCGATAAAATAAGGTAAAAAGAAGAGAAGCTGCGATAAGTCGGTGAAACTGACTGATTGCAGCTTTTTTCTTCTTGTGAAAAAACTCGCTGTTTTTTATGTACTTATTGGAAAAATATGAAGTTTTTTTGATACATAAAATGCTCCGTCTGTCCAATTATAGAAGCTATTTTGGACGTAAGAAATTTGTAAGTAATGAGTAAGAAAAAAGAGATTTTCATAGTATAAAATATTTATTATAGCTACTTTTAACACCTGATACTAATAGTGTGCTATAATATGAATTAGCAACAAAAAGGAAAGGAATTAGAACAATGACCTTAGAAAATACTAAAAATTTAAAAAAACAAGTTGCTCCTTTTGAAAAATCAACGATTAAAAAAAGTGTTTGGCAACTGATCAACACAATCGTGCCATTTATTATTTTATGGTACCTTGCTTATAAAAGTTTGTCAGTTTCTTATTGGTTAACATTAGTTCCAGCACTGTTAGCCGCTGGATTTATGACAAGGATTTTCATTATTTTTCATGATTGTACCCATTATTCATTCTTTAAAAGTCGACGTGCAAATAGAATAGTTGGAACGTGTATGGGTGTTTTAACATTATTCCCATTTGATCAGTGGGGGCATGAGCATTCTATTCACCACGCTACGAGTGGTAATTTGGATAAGAGGGGTACAGGGGATATTTGGACGCTTACAGTAGATGAATATGTAGCAGCACCATTTAGACTCCGTTTAGCATATCGTTTATATCGCAATCCATTCGTTATGTTTGGGTTAGGCCCAATTTATGTTTTCCTGCTTAAAAATAGATTTAACCGAAAAGGTGCTAGAAAAAAAGAACGTATGAACACTTATTTAACAAATGTTTTAATCGTTGCTGTAGTAGCTATACTTTGCTGGGCGATTGGGTGGCAATCGTTTCTGTTAGTACATGGTACTATATTCTTAATAGCAGGTTCAGTAGGGATTTGGCTGTTTTACGTACAGCACACATTTGAGGATTCTTATTTTGAAGAGGATAAAGATTGGGAATATGTGAAAGCGGCAGTGGAAGGAAGTTCTTTTTATAAGCTTCCCAAAATTTTGCAATTTCTAACGGGTAATATTGGATTCCATCATGTTCACCATTTAAGCCCAAGAGTACCTAACTATAAACTAGAAGAGGCACACAATAATACGCTTCCTTTAAAAAATGTACCAACGATTACGCTTGCTACAAGCTTACAATCACTACGTTTCCGTCTTTGGGATGAGAAAAGTAACAATTTTGTTAGCTTTAAAGATGTCAAAAATATAATTAAAAATAATGTTTCTGTTCGGGTGAAATCTGAACTATAATTGCATCGCATATAAAACTCCCCTTAATCATTTTCGATTTAAGGGGAGTTTTTGTTTAAAGAGTAGATGCCAGATAAGAAGAAAAATTAAATGATTCAAATTATAATTGAAGCAGATTAGGAATTGCTCGTACGTAAGTACAAATATAAGGTGACAGTAAATACATTATGTTAATAAGTGGAGTTGTCATGAATTCTCCATTATGATAACTGTTCATAAATCCGACGAAAATTAATAGCAAAAGGGGGATAGTACAACATTATATCTAAAAATAAGAAAAGACTTGAATGGAAATTTCATTCATTTTTCTTGGTGTTCCGCATTCCATACACTTAAATAAGATGCATATTCTAATTCATCTGGATTCTCATGTAACATAGAAATGAATTCTAATTTATTTCCATCACAATCTAGAAAGTATACACTTGCAGCGGGCATCCACCTTTGGACAATTGGCTCTTGATTTCCTTTTCCTTGACTTCCTATCACTTCTATTCCACGTTCCTCTAACCAAGATTTAGAAGTCATTAAAGATTCTAAATTTACACCAAAAGCAAAATGTCTCGGCTCAAAGTCTTCGATATTATTTACTTCCCATAGTCCAAGCATTTGTTTTTTATTTTCTCCGACCCAAAAGAAAGCCACTCTTCTTTTGGAGAGTTTTCTTGCTAACGTTAATCCTAGCTTGTTTTGATAGAAATTTATCGCTTTTTCTAAATTTTTTACATGTAAATGAGTTTCGTATATGTTCTGTATTATTATGATCATTCCTTTCTTTATTGGTAACTACCAATTGAATAGTGAATGTAATTCTAAAGTTGAAATATGTATAAGCCTAGTAATGTACATCTATATCCGATATACCTACTTACTATTATATTGAAATTGAAATAAGATAAATCCAACTGAGGTAGCAAGTTTAAATGAATATTTTACTACTTTTGTAGGAGAGGGGATATATTCATTAAATTCAGATGAAATCATATTAAAATAATGAAAAACACTATTCTTTTCGTAAGAATAGCATCTTTTTTAATATTCTTAAGTTGATGGCCATAGGGCAGAATTTGAAAAATGCGAAATTACAAAGCTAAGAATTTTAACTCCACAAAAAAATCGATTTCCTGTGGAGTTAAAGGAATCGACTTTTTATTTACCTTGTTGTATTAACGCGGCTGTTAACTTAATAGTAGATAAGTATAATCACCTATTTCTCCCAAAGTTCAATCAATCGACCTTCAGGATCCTTAATCCAAATAAACTTTCCAAATTCACTCATTTCTTCTTTCTTTTCAAGAGGTACACCAATATTCTCAAGATGCTTTATAGTCTTGTTTAGATTATATACTTGGAAATTTAACATTACTTGTTGTTCTGTTGGAAAATAATTGTCATTCTCTGTAAAGAAAGAAAAGATGGTCTCATTTCCTAACTGGGGTTTAATCACAGTTCCATTCCAATCTTCTATATCAAGTTTCAACACTTCACTGTACCATTTTTTTATAACTTCAAGATTCTTAGTTCTCCAAAATATTCCTCCAAAACCTTTTATCATCGTATCTAACTCCTGTCTATCTTTAAATATATATTAAATATATCAAAACAAAACAGTAATAGTAAGCAGAATCATCAACTTATGAATAGTAAAAATAGTAATTGTTAGTATTATAGTATTTACTACATTAACACTTTCTACAACATCATTAGCAGAACTTGAAATTTCGGGAAAGGTATAGAAATGCTCATTTTTCAACCCAAAGTTCACCTGAGCAATCCAGAACTTAAAGTGTTATAAATAATTCTTTCAATAGTAGGGGGAAATGAGAGAAGGAACGATAAAAGACCACACATGAAGTGAAACGCCATGTGTGGTCTTTTATGTATCGTCAAATATTACGAAGTCTCGCTAATTTTAGTTTCACTATGAGTGTTAGTAGAATTTCTTTTCTTAACTTTAAAGTGATAGTAAGTGTAGCAAAAGATGATAAATGGGACAGTGCAATAGATTCCAAGTCGTTGTTCTGGGATAAAAATAAGACTGATTAATATAATGCCATACAATCCAAAACCAAGAATTGGTACGAGTGGATAAAGTGGCGTTTTAAATTTTAAGTCTTCTAATTTTCCGCCGTCTGCTAAATAATGTTTGCGGAAAAAGAATTGAGAAACACAAATTGACATCCAAACAATAATGGTAATGACTCCGGAAAGTGAAATGAGCCACAAGTAAACAGTTTCAGCAGCTACTACGCTTGTCAAAAGAGAAAAAGCAGAAATAGCTATCGTCATGATTAAAGCGTTGAGAGGAATCCCACGTGATGATAATTTCTTTAAAAAGGCTGGAGCCATTTCGTTTTTTGATAAAGACCAAAGCATTCGAGTAGCAGCGTATAGTCCTGAGTTTGCAACAGAAAGAACAGCAGTAAGAATAACAAAGTTCATAATATCAGCTGCATATGGAATACCGATATTATCAAAAACAGCAACGAATGGGCTCTTTGTTAATCCAGCTTCTTCCCAAGGAATTAAAGCAACAAGAACAAAGATTGCTAAGACGAAGAAAAACATCGTGCGCCATATAATATTTCTAATAGAACGAGGTAAAGTTTTTGCTGGATCTTCACTTTCACCTGCTGCGATTCCAACAAGTTCTGTACCTTGGAAGGAATAGTTGACTGTAACCATTGTTAAAAGAATAGCGGCAAGTCCATTTGGGAATAAACCACCATGATTTACGAAATTTGATAATAGCGGAGCGGGTTCGTCACCTTTTAAATCAATAAAACCGAACATAGCGGCGCCGCCAAGAATAATGAAAGCGATAATGGCAGATACTTTTATACTTGAAAACCAAAATTCTGTTTCTGCATAACTACGAGCAGATAATGCGTTAATAGTGAAGATTGTAACGCCAAATATTAAACACCAAACCCAAACAGGAATATCAGGAAACCAGCGCTGCATTGTAATGCCGGCAGTTGTAAATTCAAGACCGGTCGTATTCGCCCAGCTTAACCAATACAACCATCCGATTGTAAAGCCAGTTGCAGGATTGATGAACTTAGTGGCATATTCTTGGAAAGAACCTGAAACAGGCATGGCTACAGCAAGTTCACCAAGACATAGCATAACGAAATACATTAATAATCCACCGGCCATAAAGGCAAGTACGGATCCGCCAGGTCCAGCTTGACTTATAATAAAGCCAGATCCGTTAAATAACCCCGTTCCAATCACACCACCGAGTGCAATCATGAATAAGTGTCTACTTTTCATCGTCCGTTTTAATTCATTGTTTGTATTGCTTACTTGCGCCATTGTTTTCCTCACTTTCATAGTTGATAGAATAAAGTTTGATGTTTTTCCGTATTATGGAATGTATTCCGTGATGTGAAATCTTGTTATAATTTTCAGATAATTAAAAAGAAAAGTCAATATTTTTTTGTTTGCGTTTTCAATTCTTTGTTAGTGATATGTTTTTATTGTTAGAAAATTAAATAAATAGATTGATTTCATTTCGAATGTTTGCTAAATTGATAGTTAATTAAGCATACTAACATATTACGAGTAAAGTTGAGGCGAGTTATGGTACAGTCCATTGATCGAGCGATAAGTATTATTAAATTATTGAATTCTACAAATGAAAAAGAGTATTGGGCTATTTCTGATATAGCTGATGGAACACATCTCCCGGTTAGTACAGTACATAGATTACTTAACTCTTTAATGGAGCATGGGTTAGTTACACAAATTTCAGAGACAAAACAGTACAAAATTGGACCAATGTGGATGGAAATAGGGTTACGTCAATTGGAGAAGGTAGACTACAGATCTGTTGCAAGAGAAGTGATGAAACGTTTAGCTGCTGAAGTGGAGGAAAGTGTCTATTTAAATATTCCAAACGGAACACATTCTATTATCATTGAAAGAATTGATAGTCCTTTAAAAATTCGAGTTATCGATAATCTAGGGGAACAAATTCCACTTTCAATTGGTGCCGCAAATAAAACGATGCTTGCCAATATGAAAACGAATGAAATGGAACATATTGTAGAAAATTTACTTTCTTCATTACCAGAACAAAAGCAAATTCTTCTTAATCAAATAAAGCAAATAAAAAATGAAGGATATGCTGTCAGTTATGGTGAAAAAACAGAAGGGACAGCTTCAGTAGCTGCACCTATTATCGGATTTAATCATAAAGTAGTAGGAGCATTAAGTGTTGGGTTAATTAGTCATCGTATTAATGATGATCGACTATCTTTTCTTATTAGCAAGGTAAAACAAGCGGCTCATGAAATATCAATAAAAATCGGCAGTACATCAGAACTATAATTTTGATAGCTGTCGTCATTTTTTTATTCATATAATGGAATTAGTTTTCATAATGTGGAAAAATAGGGGGATTTATATGTCAAAGTGGCAATCAAAAGAACAATTGATTCAATTATTAAGCGGTCTTGTTGAAATTCCTAGTATTACCGGTTCAGAAGCTGAAGTAATATTGCCAGACTTTGTTGTGGAACAGTTATCTGATTTACAGTACTTCAAAGAAAACCCGCATCATTTACAAAAAAATCCGACAGGGGACGGACGATATTTTGTTACAGCACTAGTAAAGAAAAGCGATAGTATAAAAAATACTGTAATTCTAGTAAGTCACTTTGATGTTGTAGATGTACAAGATTACGGAGTGTGGAAAGAAGATGCATTTAATCCTAAAAAGTTAACATCTATGTTTTATTCTCATAAAGATGAACTTCCAGACCATGTACGTGAAGATATAGAACATGGGGAATGGCTGTTTGGTAGAGGAACAATGGATATGAAATGCGGTCTAGCATTACAAATGGCAATGATTGAACAAGCATGTGAAGGAAGATTCGATGGGAATGTTCTTTTATTGGCTGTACCAGATGAAGAAGTGAATTCTGTAGGGATGAGGGCCGCTGTTCCAAGACTGTTAGATTTAGCTAGAGAGCATAACTTAGATTATAAAACGGTCTTAAACTCAGAGCCTATGTTTTCAAGACATCCTGGTGACCAAAATAAGTATATTTACACTGGCTCTATTGGTAAAGTGTTACCTGGTTTTCTTTGCTATGGAAAAGAGACACATGTAGGTGAACCTTTTGCAGGCTTAAATGGGAGTTATATGGCTTCATTAATAACAGCAGAATTAGAGTTAAACACAGACCTTTGTGATATTGTAGAAGGGGAAGCGAGTCCTCCGCCAACTAACTTACTTCAAAGGGACTTAAAGGAGGATTATTCTGTACAAATTCCGCATCGTGCAGTTACATTATTTAATTTGTTTTTATTAGAAAAATCAATGACAGATGTAGTTTCATTGTTACGTCAAAAAGTAACGAAAGTAGCAGAGAAAATAGAAGAGTCGTATGAAAAACATGCATATCGTTTTTCTAAATATAATCCATTTATACCACCTAATCTTAAAGTAAATGTATTAACTTATGAAGAGCTTATCACATATGCAATTGAGCAACATGGACAAGAAAAAATAAATCATATTCAATCTAATATTATAAAAAATAGAGAAGATAAAGATGATCGTGCGGTAACGATTGATTTAGTAGATAAATTAGCGATTTTATGTAAAGAAAAGGCACCGATGATTGTACTTTTCTTCGCTCCGCCGTACTATCCAGCTGTGAGTTCGCGCAACAATCCTTTAATAAAAGAGGTAGTTGTAGAAATGGAAAAGTATGCACACTACAATCATAAGATTACATTTGAAAACCAAAATTATTTTGGGGGGATTTCAGATTTAAGCTATGTAGGCTTGCAGTATCCACTGGATTCAATGAGTTCTCTTGTAGACAATATGCCATTATGGGATAAAGGTTATTCAATTCCACTTCAGGAATTAGAAGAGTTTGATGTTCCAGTATTAAATATGGGGCCGGTAGGAAAAGATGCACATCAATGGACAGAACGTCTAGATGTAAACTACGCATTTGAAACACTAATAGATATGTTACCGAAATGCATTGAAAAATTATTAGTTTCTAATAAAATTACACAATCATAGTAGGGAATAGGTAAGGGATAAAACAGAACCTTTAAAGAAGATTCGAATGAAATTATTTTAATATAATTAAAAAGCGGAACGGCCAAGCTCAATTTTATATGAGTTTGGCCGTTTATCATGTAGTGAATTTTTAATTAAAATTATGTGAATTCATAGCTAACGTAATCTCTTTTATAGTTTTATTTTTTAGTTTGACCAGATAGTTCAACAGACTTTTGCGTACAACGTTGCATAGCTGAAATAATCGCTGTTCGTAATCCTTTTTCCTCTAATGTTGCTACAGCTTCTATTGTCGTTCCACCAGGAGAACAAACCATATCTTTCAATTCACCTGGATGTATTCCTGTTTCTAGTACCATTTTTGCAGAGCCTAACACAGCTTGAGCAGCGAATTTATATGCTTGATTTCTTGGCATACCATCTAGTACAGCAGCATCTGCCATCGCTTCTATAATCATATATACATAAGCTGGTGAAGAACCACTTACAGATGTTACAACATCCATTAATTTTTCACTTACGATCTCTGTTTGACCAAAACTATTGAAAATGTTTAGTACATCTTCTAAATCTTTTTCTGTCACCATTTCATTAGGGCATAATGCAGACATTCCTTCTCCAACAAGAGCAGGAGTATTAGGCATTACTCTTACAACCTTTAATTTTTTATTAAAGGCATTTTCAGTACTTTCAATACTTTTCCCAGCAGCGATCGTAATGATGATAGCATCGTTTTTGATTACTTCTTTTATTTCATTAATTATTGATGCGTATAGGTCTGGTTTGATTGATAAAATTAAAATATCAGCATTTTTAGCTACTTTATTGTTGTCGGTAGTTGTAGTTAGCCCATATTTTTCACTAGCATTTTTTAAATTAGCAGTGTTTAAATCTGAACAAATAATATGATTTGAAGACACTATATTTTTGTTTATCATTCCGCCAATCATAGCCATTCCCATATTTCCGCAACCGATGAATCCAATTTGTTTATCCATAATAACTCAATCTTGCTCCTTTTATAATCAATTATATCGGTTTGATATTATTTTCTTAGAATAAGAATAACATCCCTGTGCAATATAAAGAAACATTCTAAGAGAATATATTCCTTTTTGCAACACTAAAAGATAAAAATTAATTATATTCGACATTATGTAAATATATACACTATAATTTAAGATTTTATGTTTATGAATATGAGTTAAACTTATATCATTTTGTATTTTCATTCAGTAGGGCGATAATTTCATACAAATAACTTGTGGCTCTATTTATTTTTAAAAATACCTCTTGACACCGAATCGAACTATATCGCATAATATAAAAAAATTAGATTGAAAATCGTTGAAGGGAATTAGTACATATGTCTTCTTGCGAAAGAGAGTGGAATTCACCGGCTGAAAGATTCCTCGTATAGAATATATCGAACCTATCCCTGAGTCTTAAATGAAAGTTTAGGCGTTCGCCTGCGTTATAGGCACCAAGTGGATATCTATGTATATCAATTAAGGTGGTACCGCGGAACAATGACCGTTTCGTCCTTTTTATTTTATTAAGGGCGAAGCGGTCATTTTTATTTTGCTCTTAAATACTTCAGTGCAGCATTGATGAGAATAGATATAGTTACAAAGTGAATGAAGTGTAATTTATAAAAAACTTTGATTTTAGACTTGGGGGATAAAAAAGTGAAAAAACAACGAGTTGTTGTAAAGATTGGGAGTAGTTCCTTGGCAGATAGTCACGGAGGCATCTCTACAGAACAGCTTTCAGATCACGTTGCCGCATTGGCTCGGTTGAAAGCTGATGGGCACGAGGTTGTGTTAATTACATCTGGAGCCGTCGCTGCAGGTTTTTCAGCGCTAGGATATCCTAGCAGACCTGTAACGATTAAAGGGAAACAGGCTGCAGCAGCTGTCGGACAAAGTTTGTTAATGCAGGCGTACACGGAGGAATTCCGTAAATATGGCATCGTTACTGCGCAACTTTTGTTGACGAGAAGTGATTTTTCTAGAAAAGAACAGTATAGTAATGCTTACGCTACGTTAGGAGAATTATTAAACCGTTCCGCTCTTCCAATTATTAATGAAAATGATTCCATCTCTTTAGAGGAGCTGACGTTCGGTGATAATGATATGCTGTCAGCTTTAGTAAGCGGGCTTGTTTCGGCGGATATGCTTATGATTTTTACAGATGTGAACGGGTTATATGACAAAAATCCTCAGAAAAATGCGGATGCAAAAAAATATTATTTTCTTCCTGAAGTTACGGAAGAAATTTCTTCTCTTGCAGGAGATGCTGGCTCAAAACTTGGGACTGGCGGTATGAAATCAAAAATCGATGCTGCAAAGACAGCACTCTCTCTTGGTGTGAGTGTATTTATCGGAACAGGACGTGGACAGGAAAAGTTTGTAGATGTTTTGAAGGGTAAGGGTGATGGAACGTATGTCGGTAATGCTCCTCAAAAAGAAATGAAGATGAACAAGCAATGGATTGCCTTGCATTCGCTTGTTAGCGGACAAATTGAAGTAGATGCTGGGGCAGCTACTGCCATCATTCAGCATGGTAAGAGTTTACTTCCAGCTGGTGTTACGAATGTATCAGGATTTTTCCAAGTGGGTGAAGTTGTAGAGGTTGTAACGCAACAAGGGCGCGTAATAGGAAAAGGACAATGCACATATAGTGCAGAGGAACTAAGAGATGTAAAAGGTATGCAAAGCCAAGATATTCAAGTAAGAGGCGAGAGACATAGTTATGAAGTCATCCATAGGGATCATTGGGTTTCACTTTAAAAAGGAGGAAATAAAAATGAATGAAGTGTTGGCAAAGGGGATAAAAGCAAAAGAGGTTGTTAGGGAACTTGTACTAAAATCTACAAATCAAAAAAACGAAGCACTTGCTGCAATTGCAAATCAATTAATAAGTGAAACAGCTTATATTTTAGAGGAAAACAAACGGGATATAGAAGAAGGTAAGGCAAAAGGGTTTTCTGATTCTCTCCTTGATCGCCTTATGCTGAATGAACAGCGTATTGTTGATATGACAGAAGGGATTAAGCAGCTAATTGAATTACGTGATCCTGTAGGAGAATGTGTAAGTGCATGGGAAAGGCCAAATGGACTATCTATTCAGGAAATGCGCGTACCACTTGGTGTTGTTGGGATGATTTATGAGGCAAGACCGAATGTAACAGTGGATGCTGCTACAATTTGTTTGAAAACAGGAAACGCAGTCATATTACGTGGTAGTTCTTCTGCTATTCATTCTAATAAAGCGATCGTTGCCGTTATTCACAGGGCGCTCAAACAAACAAGCTTACCTCAAGAAAGCGTCCAGCTTATAGAAGATACAACGCGAGATAGCGCAAAGCAGTTGTTTACAATGAAGGATTATCTAGACGTTCTTATTCCAAGAGGTGGCAAACAATTAATCGATACTGTTGTGAGAGAAGCGTCTGTTCCAGTACTTGAAACAGGTGCGGGAAATTGTCATATATTCATTGATGAAACAGCGGATAAACAAATGGCATTGGATATTATTATAAATGCAAAAACGCAGCGTCCATCTGTATGTAATGCGATTGAAACGATTGTTCTTCATGAGAAGTGGGCAGAGAAATATGGTAGCGAGTTGTTTTCTTCTTTGAAGGATAGAGGTGTGGAGCTACGTGGTGATCAAAAAGCATTTGCAATGGATTCTTCAATTGTACTTGCTTCAGAAGAAGACTGGGGGACAGAATTTTTATCTCTTACACTAGCAGTGAAAGTGGTTTCCACTGTTGAAGAAGCGATTCATCATATAAATACGTATGGATCTATGCATTCTGAAGCAATTATTACTGAAAACGAGGAAAACGTCAGCAAGTTTTTTACTTCTGTAGATGCCGCGGCACTTTATCATAATGCATCGACTCGTTTTACAGATGGATCCGAATTTGGATTCGGAGCGGAAATTGGTATCAGTACACAAAAGTTACACGTAAGAGGCCCAATGGGGCTTCCAGCATTAACTTCTACAAAATATGTGATTCGTGGAAATGGACAAATTCGAAAATAATAATAAAAGACACTCAATTGGCTTGGGTGTCTTTTATTATAAAAATTATTTACCATACAAATAGCCCAACGAGCATAGCGCTTAATAAAGAAACAGCCATCCCGCTAACAAGAAGCTTCCAAACATTTTTACCGATGATTGATGATTTTTCTCCGCCAAATAATGAATTGTAAGTTCCGTAAATCATACCTACTGTACTAAAGTTAGCAAAAGAAGCTAGAAATGTCGTTGCAACCGCAACCGTATGCGGTTGTAGCGACTTTAAGTTTGATTTTAAATCCATCATAGCAACAAATTCATTCGTTGTAATTTTTATTCCCATTAATTCAGCTACATACATAGCATCTTTGCCGGATAAACCGAGTAAAAATGCAAAAGGACTAAAGATAATGGAGAAGATTTTTTGAATTGTTAACCCCGTTACAAAAAAGCCTAAAATCCCATTTAAACATGCTGTTAAAGCTACATACCCAATTACCATGGCTAAAATAACGATAACCATATTCATTCCAACTAACATACTGTTTGAAATAGTAGAAAAGAAATCCTTTTTTTCATGCTTTGAAGGTGTATATACGACATCATCTTCTTTTGTAACTTCCACAGGATTTAATACATTGGCTAAAATTAATGCATTAATACAGTTTAAAGGGATTGCACTGAAAATATATGTAGCTGGTACCATTGATAAATAAGCGCCAAGAATGGATCCGCTAACGCTACTCATACTCATAATTCCAAAAGTCAACAAACGATTTTCTTTTAAAACAGATAATTGATCACGAACAACTGCAAGTGCTTCAGTGTTTCCTAAAAACATCATTTGAATGGAAAAGAAACTTTCTAACTTTGGTAAACGAGAAATCTTTGAAATAACCGCACCTACTTTATCAATAATCCAAGTTAAGATTCCGAAATACGAAAGAATATCGAAAAAAGTAATAACAAAGATGATAGGCAGTAATGCACTAAAGAAGAAATCAATGTGTGGACTGTCCATAGCGGAAGGAAATGCAAATCGAATACCTTCGTTCGCGCATGCCAGTAGCCAACTGAAAAATGACGCAATTTTATTAATGATAATACTGCCGAGCTTCGTGCCTAACATAAACCACGTAATAAAAAGCTCCAATATGATGAGAATTACAATTGGTCTCCATTTTATATGGTTTTTGTTAGGTGAACATAAGAAAACGATTAATATGACAACGAAAATCCCTAACATATTTAATATGAAATGCATGTCAACCACTCCTTGAGCTTTATTATTTGTATATAAAAAAGCTCTTATTCTTCTTAATTTAGAATGAATGTGGTTTAATTTATATTTTTATAAATTCTAAAAACATAGAAGGTGAAATTCGATAAAAATAGAATTTAATACATAGCAAACAAGGAGGGGATAAAAATGGAGGTCTATCACATAACGAGTAGAAAGAGGGAAACATACAACGTTCAGGTGAAATATTCGATACTTTTCGAATGTGCACTTGGCATTGCAGCAATTACTCATAAAAGGTTAATTAATACACTTGAAAAGACTGAAAGTGAATGGGAAGGAATTAGACAATCATTAACAAATGAGATGAGAGAACACTTACAGTTTGTAGAAGAACATAATACGTGGAAAGCATTGCTTCAGTTATTGTATGAAGAGGATTTTCAGGACTTATCGCAGTTTAATTTTAAAATTGATTCACTTTCAGAAGAGGATTTGAAATTTATATGTTTACCGTTTTTAGGAGAGAAATATGAAGAGAAAAGACGTTTAGCTGCAACGGGAGTTGTATGTGCAATACACGAACTAAAGGAACTAACAGATGATCATCCGTTTTTTTCTACTTATATTAGCTTTATATGTGATGTAGATGTACAAGTGCTGAAATCTCATTTAATCGCTGTTATGACAGGTTGGTATGAGAGTGTAATTAAGAAAGAGGAGGAAGTACTTTCTATATTAAAACGAGATTATGAAGCAAAAAATGAAATGAATAAAAAGATGAAGCCGGAAGAGTTTGTCGAGTGGGCGACTGGCGGAGTGAACTATATGCCAGAGCCAAGTATTCATCACGTACTTCTTATTCCGCAAATGACGTACAGACCGTGGAATATTGAAGCAGATATTGATGATACGAAAGTATTTCATTACCCAGTTGCGAATGAAAGCATTCATCCTGAAGATCCGTATGAACCGAATTATTTTTTAGTTCAAAAACATAAGGCTCTTGGGGATGAAGCGAGATTGCGAATTGTAAAAATGTTGTTTGAAAAAGAACGTACATTACAGGAAATAACGGAAAGATTGCAGCTTGGTAAATCGACAGTACACCATCATTTGAAATTGTTACGTGCAGCGAAGTTAGTTGATATACATGACGGAAAGTATGTATTAAGGAAGAAAGTAGTACAGTCGTTAGCAAAAGAATTAGAAGCATTTTTAAATAGATAATATGCAACGAGAATGTACATAAAGGGAGGAATATAAAAGAAAAGTTGGTGTGTGAAATTGAAAAATATATTGAAAAATCGTTCGTTCTTTTTTATGTGGATTGGGAGTGCAATCTCAGAATTAGGAGGGGCTTTCGGAACGTTATGTAATTCAATTCTAGTATATGAGTTAACAGGATCGGAAATGGCTTTAAGTAGTATGTGGCTATTATATTTCATCCCATCACTCATACTGCAATTAATAAGTGGCCCATTTATTGATAAATGGAGCCGGAAGTGGATTATGATTTTTTCACAATGGATACGAGCGTCCGTATTCTTATTACCTTTGATGATGCTAGTTTCGGGTAGTATAGAAGTTTGGCACATTTATGTTGTTCAAATTGTAGTGGGACTTATTACACCTCTTTATACACCTGCGAGTCAGGCAATTACACCGAGCATTGTAAGTCAAGAACAACTTCAAGACGCAAATGCGTACATTGATGGAATGACTCGCCTTATGATGTTTCTTGCGCCAGTATTAGGTGGAGTAGTAATTCATTACATTGGAACAGAATTTACATTATCTTTTGTATGTATTTGTCTATTTGTTAGTGGTGCTTTCTTACTTTATATAAAAGAAAAGAGAACTACAACAGATATAAGAAAAACGTGGCTAGAACAATTTCTTCAAGGTTTTACATATTTTTTTACAAAACCAATCATCGTTTGGCTCGGTATATTTCTTACTTTCGTGCAGTTTGGAGTAGGGGTAACGATGGTCACAAATCTTCCTTATATAAAAGACGAGCTGTCAGCGGGATATGCAGAGTACGGCTATTTCATGGCAGGTTTTCCACTTGGCTACGTAATTGGCTCAGTATTAGTCGGAAAAGTAACATATAAAAGCCGGCGTATACTTATGCTTGGAGGATTGTTTATAGGGGGGCTCACATACATTTCATTAGGGTTCAATCATAGTATTGTCATTGCAATAATAATTGAAGTAATAGCAGGGATTTGTATTGCATTTTTCAATGTTCATAACACGACAATATGCCAACAAACCGTCCCAAATAATATGATGGGACAAGTATTTTCAGTGCGTTTATTTTTTATACGATCCGCTATGCCATTAGGTGTGTTAGTAGGGGGAATATTGAGTGAAATGTGGGGAGTAAGAGCGCTATATGTAATCATCGGTGCAATTATATGTGTTACATCTTTAATAGGGATGTTACTTCCATATTTCAAATTTTTAGATGAGGCGATAGAAAAGAAATCAGCATAATTCAAAAAATTAAAACTTTACAATTGAAAATAATTATCATAATCAATTATAATAGAAGCATACTAGTATTCGTATTACAAAGAGGGAGTGGGATATATGTTTATCGAAACGAAAACATTTACAGTAAAAGAAGGTACATCAAATATAGTTGTAGAACGTTTCACTGGAGAAGGTATTATTGAAAAATTTGAAGGCTTTATCGATTTAAGTGTTCTCGTGAAAAAAGTAAGACGCGGCGACGAAGAAGTTGTCGTAATGATTCGCTGGGAATCTGAAGAAGCATGGAAAAACTGGGAAACAAGTGAAGAACACTTAGCTGGACATAGAGCAGGCCGTGGTAAACCAAAACCAGATCATATTATTAATGTGGATCACGCAGTTTATTATGTGAAATCATCGAAATCGGCTTATCAACAGTCTTAATATACAAGCAGAGGATACATGTTGTAGAAGCAAACATGTATCCTCTTTTTTATTACTGGGGGATGTAAATGATAGGAAATCTTTCATTCATTAAAAAAATGTTCTAGGATATAGAAAAAAATATTAGACTTATAAAGCATAGTCTTAGATGGAACGCTTGAATATCTTGCCTTACATATTTAAGGGTTATGAAAATGAGTCTATATCCCTTCTGTTTACAAGGAGATGAGTACATGAAGCTGAATCATTTAAATTTATGTGTTGATGACTTATCAGAAGCGAGACATTTCTTTGAAACATTTTTTGATTTTCAATTTTTGGAACAAAAAGGGAAAGCACTTGTAGTTATGAGTGATGAGAGTGGATTTATACTTGTGCTAAGTGATCCAAAAGCATTTAAAGGGAATAAGGAAGTTACGTATCCGGAAGCTTTTCATATTGGTTTTTTAGTGGAAACTACAAATGAAGTGGATCAAGCGTATAATCGTTTAGTAGCAGGCGGCATTGAAATAGATAAGGAACCTTATTCGATGCGAGGTAGTAGTTATGGTTTTTATTTTACAGTATTTAATGGCTTATTAATTGAAGTGTCTTGTCTTGATTATAGAGAAGGTAAGAAAATTTCAAAGCTTAATAGTAATCACCAAGAGTAATCATTTGAAGGTGTATATTTAGCCCCTTATCCAGTTTGGAAAGGGGCTTGTTTATTTTATTACCTTATTTATCTTACTATTTGTGGATTGATTATAGTCTCACCTTATTTGTCTATCTGAATTTCAAATTCAAGCACAGCTTGATCTTTCCTAAACGGGATACTGAGTTCTTTAAATCGTAAGCTTATTCCAGACAAATTATCAGGAAGGACAGGAGATATAACGAATTGATGATTCATATGTCCATCGGTGCCACCACCACCTTCTGACCAGCAATCGTATGTATCATCTATTGATAATTGGAAGAAACTATGAGGCTTATTTTCAATAAAATCTTCATCCGTGGAATCCCAATCGCTATATAAATAAACTACACTAGCATTTGCATATTGCCGAATAAAAGTTACAGTATACATGACGCCATTATGTTCATAAGTTTTAAAAACAGGTACATGTTTTTTGAAGCCAGTTGGTTCAACGCGAGGTTTAAATTCTTCTTCATCCATCATGGAAGAGAATAATGAGTTTAGATAGTCTGGATAAAATTCGTATTGCTTAGCCCATTTATAAATCGCTTCATCATGTGGAAAACCTGGGTCATCACCTGAAAGTTCTTTTCGTTCTTTTAATAGGGCGCAAATTTTTTCATCAATAGAGTATAAGCGTTCATCGTAATGATCGGTAGGACGTTCGAAAGTCATTCTTCGCATAATCATTCCTCCTTTACTTTATTTTAACAAAAAAGACAGACTAATAAATAGTCTGTCTTTTTACATTAATTCTTCACATCATCATAAAGTTCAAGCGCCTCTTTCACATTCAATCTATTCTTCACAATACCATGTATTGCTTGAATCATCGCAGCTGGGTGCTCAGATTGCCATATGTTTCGGCCCATGTCTACTCCGATCGCGCCTTCTTGCAGTGCATTGTACGTAATGTTTAATGCGTCTTCGATTGAATCTAGTTTTGGGCCACCCGCGATGACAACTGGGGCAGGGCATGTGCTCGTTATTTTTTCGAATCCTTCGCAGTAATACGTTTTAATAATATCAGCACCCATTTCAACACATACGCGGGAAGCAAGTGCTAGAAAGCGAGCTTCACGTTTTTGTAATTCCTTTGCGACTGCGGTAATACCGAGTACTGGTAGGCCGTAATCGTGAGCTTCAGAAACTACATTTGCGAGATTCGAAACAGTTTGTGTTTCATAGTCTGATCCGACAAAAACAGAAACGCCAACGCCAATTGCGTTTTGCTTCACTGCTTCTTTTACAGGTGTAACAATTGTTTCATTCGCTAAATCTTTACCAACGACAGTAGCGCCGCCAGATACACGCATAACCATCGGTGTACTGCAGTTTTCAGGAATACAGGAGCTAAGTACACCGCGCGTTAAAAAGAGGGAGTCTGTATAAGGAAGTAAGTTTTTTACTGTTTCAAGTGGTTGTTCTAGTCCGTGAATTGGTCCTAAGAAATATCCGTGATCTATTGCTAACATAACCGCTCTACCATCAGGTAAAATTGTATTTAATCGATTTTTAAATCCCCAAGTCATTCGAAATCACTCCTTCGTTAATGTTGGATTTTCCGTTTGTACCGTATCTTTATTTGGTAAATGTGGTGACTTTATAAAAACAGCTTTAAAAGGTTTATCAGAATGGTTAATCAGATAGTGAGATTCATGAGGGCGAACTTGCAGGACATCACCTTGTTTAATCGGAACTCTTTCGTTATTTACATAGAAGTCTATTTCACCTTCTAACGCATAAAAAACTTCTTCACACGTTGTATGATAGTGATTTTGAAACTCTTGCCCAGGCTGAATGACAACAAGACCAAGATCAATATTCGGGCCTTGTATTAAATATTTCGGCCCGTTATCACCGAAGCGATAGGAGAAATCATTTTCATTCGCTTTTAACATACAGTTCACTCCTTTATGTAAATGAGTTACAGTGCACCTGGCGCAATCCACATATGTGTTGTAAGTCCTTTATCAGCTAAAGTGAGCTGACTGTTATACACGGTTTTCCATGTTTCATAGAATTCCTTGTATAGCTCGTGATTTTCCGTGATTGGTTCAAATGTATTTTCCCACTGTAAAAATTGTTCGGCAGCCTCTTCCATAGATGTATATATTCCAGCGCCAACTCCAGCAGCAATCGCAGTTCCTAAAGCAGCTGCTTCTTTCACAACTGGTACTTTTACAGGAATGCCGAGTACGTCTGATAGAATTTGTGGCCATAGTTTCCCTTTAGCGGCACCGCCAGCAAAAACAACTTCAGAAGGGAATGTATCAGTAAGATTTTCAATTAGTTTTAAGTTTCCAAGTGTAACGAAGGCCGCATTTTCTTCAATAGCACGGAACAGTTCCTTTTTTCCGCATTTGTCAGCGTCTAAACTTAAATTTAAGAATGAAGGTGCGGCATGACGCCAAGAAATGTAGTTCATAACGTTTGAAAAAGTAGGGATAATACCATATGAACCGACAGGTACGTCTTTCGCTTGTTCTTCTAGTAATTCATAAGCGTCTACACCGAGTTTTTCAGCGAGCTTTTTTTCTTCTTGGCAAAAAGCGTCTCGAAACCAGCGCATAACAAGACCAGGGAAAAAAGCGATTGTTTCATATTGCCATAGATTCGAAATGACATGGCAATTTACACGAATCGCAGCATATGGATCTGTAATTGGTTCTGTAATATTTACTTCTTGTTGCCAAAAGCTGCCTCCGCATATTAATGTTTGATTTGGTTTCACGACTCCAGTTCCGAGTGATGCCATTTGAGCATCTCCGCCGCCAGCGACGACAGGAATTCCTGCCAGTAATCCAGTTAATGCTGCACACTCTTTTGTAACGTTTCCGATTACTGTACCAGCCTCATTTACTTTTGGTGAAAATGGCAAAGTTATACCACACTCTTTAGCGACATCGTTATCCCAATTTCTATTTTGTAAATCAAAGATTCCAGACGTACAACCGTTGGAAGGGTCGATTTGCAGTACATCGCTTAATTTATACAAAATCCAATCGTTTAACATCGTAAAGGAGTGGATATTACAATAGATTTCTGGTTCATGTTTTTTAATCCAAAGTAGACGTGGTAAAGCACCTAATGAAAAAGTTTGCCCAGATTTTCTGTATAAATCTTCTTCAAGATGTGAGCGGATTTCTTTTAGCTCACTAACTTCAGCGGATGCACGGCCATCAACATTTGCACATGCCCATATTTCTTGCCCATTTTTATCATATAAAACAAAACCTTCTCGCATACTTGTAGCGCTAATAGCTTGAATAGAAGAAGGAAGTATATTACTTTTTTGTAGAACTTCTTTCGTACACTGTTGTACGAGTTGCCAGTTTGCTTTTACATCAAAATTCATAGAACCGGGGTAACGAGGATCAGTTTTATGAACCCATTCTTTTTGGCTTACTGCAATTTGATTGCCTTGTAAATCAAAAAGAACAGCTCGAATGCTTCCTGTACCAGCATCGAAAGCTAATAAAGTAGACATTAAGAATCACCTTCCTTTCTTAATAAGGAGAGCGCAGTTTCTTCATCAGTAATTAATGTATGAATAAATTTCCCTTTTAAAGCCCCATAAATGGCATCTATCTTTTGAGTACCTCCAGCCACACCAATGACATGCTTCATACTGCGAAGAATCGTAAGTGGTGTGCCAATTAGACGATTATGATGCGAGAGCTCTAATAAATCACCATTCGTATTATAAAACTGTCCTAAAATATCGCCCGCCCCGTTTTGACTTCGAATATATGTCATTTCACGTAGCGTTAATTTTTCTTCTTTTACAATCGTAGCGTCTTGAGATAACCCGCCAATACCGACAACTGCCGTATGTGCAAGTGAAGCGACATGAAGCATATCTTTCACGCTTGGTTCTGATAAAATACTTTGTGCCATTTCAGTAGAAGATGCTAGAAAAGGAGTAGGAATAATATGAAGATCACCTTGCATGTAATGTAAATAGTTTTGTTTTCTTGGGAGGTAGTGGTTTACTCCGCCTGTTAGCGTTACGAATGAAAGATTAATAGAACTTTCAAAATGAATGTTTTCTAGCATTTTACTTATTGTTTCACCCCAGCCGATGCCGAGTAAATCACCTTGTTGGAGATGAGTCTCTAAATATTGTGCAGCGGCTTTTCCGAGAGAAGCGTGATAATTGTCTATTGGAGTAGGGATAATGAAAGCATCTTTTAAGTGGAATTTTTTCATTAGGTCACGCTCAATACTTAAACAGTGTAAACCAGTTCCTTTTACGTGAAATGTAACGATACCTTCACTGCGTGCCTTATCTAATAACCGGACAACTTTATTTCTTGAAATGTGAAGAAGTGAAGCAATTTCCTGTTGTGTTAATTGGTCTTTATAATAGTACCAAGCTACTTTAGTTAATAAATTCTCTTCAAAGTTCAGCTGTGTCATACTCTTCATCCCTTTCAACAATTGACCACTCCTTAAACATATGTGCCACATATTTTGTTTATTCCAGTTGAAACGATTAATTGTACGTAGAAAAAAGTGTTCTAGATATAAAAAAAGGAATATACAATGCTACAAAACAAGTAGAACAAATAATCATTTTCTCAAAAAATGTTCTGGATAAAGGCAGGTGACATCATGTGGAGAACGTACCTTTATTACAAATAAAGAAAATGAGTAAGGCGTTTTTAAATCAACTTGTATTAAAAGAAGTGAACTTACAAGTAGAGCGTGGAGATATATACGCTTTAGTGGGGGGGAATGGCGCCGGGAAATCAACATTAATGAAAATATTAACGGGGTTATATTCGTATGATGATGGAGAGATGTATGTAAAAGGAATGAAGCAACAGTTTTCAAATCCGTCAGAAGCACATAGAAAAGGTATTTATTTAATACCGCAAGAACCACTCATTTTTCCGCATATGACTATTGAAGAAAATATATGTATCGGGTTAAAAGAAAAGAAAAAGAAACTAAGAGTACAGATTCAGCAATTGATTAACAGTCTAGGGTGGGATATTGACCTTTATGAGTTAGGAGCATCATTATCCATTGCGCAGCAACAGTTAGTAGAAATCGTTAGAGGATTAATAAGAGAAGCTGAGATTCTTATTCTAGATGAGCCAACATCGACATTAACAACACACGAAATTAAGAGTCTTTTTGTGTTGATGAAAAGTTTACAAGAAAAAGGAATTGGGATGATTTATATTACGCATCGTTTTCCAGAAATCTTTGAAATTGCCAACAAAGTAGCAATACTACGTGATGGAATGATTGTAAGCCAAGGTGATGTATGTGACTATACATATGACATGCTAATGGAGGGACTATTGCCAAAAGGATATAAACAGAAAGAGAAAATAGAAGTAGTTCAAGAGACAGCAAGGACGAAAAAAATATTAGAAGTGGTTGATATAAATGGTCACGCATTCAAAAATATATCATTCACTGTACATGCGGGAGAGGTTGTAGGTGTTGCTGGCATTATAGGATCTGGCAGAACGGAATTAGCAGAAGCGATATTTGGATTGAAAACTATAAAATCAGGGTCTATCTTATTAGATGGAAAATCAATTGATACGTGTTCTTTGCATAAAAGATTAAGCGAAGGGCTCGTTTATGTGCCGGAGGATAGGGCGAGGAATGGAATTTTCTCAATTGCTTCTGTTAAAGAAAATATTGCAGCAGCAAGTTTACAGCAAAATAAGCGCTTTTTTATAAATCAAGAAAAAGAAAGCGCTTTAGTTAATTTTTTTATAGAACAATTCCGAATTGTTGTACAGAATATGAATGAAGAACTCGCATCTTTATCGGGAGGAAATCAGCAAAAAGTCGTACTTGCGAAGTATCTCGCATGTAATCCGAAAATTATTATTCTTGATGAACCGACTCGCGGAATTGATGCGAAAGCAAGGCTTGAAGTGTATGAGACGATAGAAAAAATGAAAAGGGAAGGGCTTGCAATTTTATTAATCT
Source organism: Bacillus sp. AFS012607 (assembly GCF_002558005.1). NCBI lineage: Bacteria > Bacillati > Bacillota > Bacilli > Caryophanales > Bacillaceae > Bacillus > Bacillus sp. AFS012607. Next base: position 8,900 of record NZ_NTVM01000002.1, on the reverse strand, counting down.
CTTCAGATGTTGAAGAAATTGTTCAATTAGTAAACCGTGTATATGTAATGAGAAATGGACGATTTGTTTCTCATATGGAAAAAGAACAACTGAGTGTGAATGAAGTTACACGCCTTGCAAACGGAGGTGTAGCGAAATGAAACGTATGTTAAAAATGCATGAAACGTCTATCATACTGTTACTACTAATTTATATAGCCATGGTCGGGATAATAAATCCTAGTTTTGTTCAGTTTAACTCGTTATCGTTAATGATGAAATCAAGCGTTATTTTAGTCGTTCTAGCAATTGGCCAATCGTTCGTTTTATTTACGAAAAATATAGACGTATCAGTTGGCTCAATTATGGGATTAAGCGCGGCAGTTTGCGGGATGTTATTAACGAACGGATATAGTGCAGTCTTGTCGATACTTGCTGCTATAATGCTTGGTGCTATTATCGGTTTCATAAACGGGATTGGAGTTGCAAAGTTTCGGGTACCAGCCATTATTATGACATTAGGGATGTTAGGAATTGTTAGAGGTGCAATGTTAATCTTCACAGGCGGGAAGTGGATTGAAGATACTCCAAATAATTTTAAGAAACTTTCATCTATCGTCATACTTGGTCTGCCGATAATTGTATGGGGTGTTCTTATTATTTTATTACTACTATACTTCTTTTTAAGGAAGGTACCATACGGAAGATACTTCTATGCGGTAGGTGACAATGAAGATGGTGCGAGGCTCATTGGGATACCTGTTAATAAAGTAAAGATAAATGCGTTTATTATATCGGGCATAAGTGCGGCAATCGCTGGTTGCATATTTGTTATGAATATCGGGTTCGTTCCAAATCAAACTGGTACAGGAATAGAACTACAGGTGATCGCAGCTGCTGTGCTAGGAGGAATTCATCTAAAAGGAGGAACCGGTTCTATATTTGGAGCCGCATTAGGAGCATTATTTTTAGAAGCAATAAGCAGTTCACTCGTCTTTTTAAAAATACCAGCATTTTGGAATAATGCTATTTCGGGTTTTTTACTATTACTTATTATCATACTAGATAGTGTCATGAAGAAGTGGAAAGTAGAGAGGAGGATGAATCTATGAAGTATTTTTACAGATGGGAAGGTGTTCTAATCGTATTACTTCTTATAGAATTCATTCTCTTTAGTTTTATAAATCGTGATTTTTTAAATATTAGAAATCTCCTTTTTAGTACAAATGATTTTCTGTTTATAGCAATCGCAGCGATTCCAATGACTTTCGTTATTGTAACAGGAGGAATTGACGTATCTGTAGGATCTATTATGGGGCTAACTTCGATTTTAATTGGTGTACTTTGGATGAATGGGATTCATATTTTATTAGCAGTAATAATGGCACTTATAGTCAGTTGCTTAGCAGGAGCTTTAAATGGATTCATTATAAAAATGACAGATGTAGAACCACTAGTTGTTACACTCGGAACGATGTTTTTATATGGAGGAATTGCACTCGTCATTTCAGGAGGGGCGGGTGCTTCTGGATATGAAGGGATAAGTGGTTTACCTGATGCTTATGTACAACTAGCAAATGGTAGTTTTATAGGAATACCTAACTTATTATGGCTTCTTATCGCATTAACAATTGTATGCACGATTTTGTTTCACCGAACGATATATGGACGCCACGTACAATTAACAGGAGCGAACGAAAATACAGCAAAATACACCGGGATTCAGACGAAGAAAGTAGTAATCATTGCTTACATACTTTCTGGGTTAGGAGGTGGATTAGGGGGTGCTTTCTTAACTGCATATTTCGGTTCCGCACGTGCTGATATGGGAAGTGAAACAATATTACCAATCATTACAGCAGTCGTATTAGGCGGGACACTTATTACGGGAGGAAAAGGAAGTATTATTGGTACTGTACTAGCGAGTATTTTTATAGGCCTTATGCAATATGGCCTACAAATGACAGGTTTAACAAATGAACAATCAAATGTAGTAATAGGTATTATCCTTATTCTTTCAGTTATTATGAGACATTTCAAATTACATCAATTCTTAGCAGGGAAAAGACGGAATTTGCATAAGGGGGAAATGTCATGAAGAGAAAACTAGGGATTGTATTGATCGTATGTATTTGTTTAATTGGTTTAATCGCTTGTTCCAGTCAAACGGCAGATAAGAAAAAAGCAGATGATGTGAAATTTGCATTTATCCCGAAATTAACTGGAGTTGGCTTCTTTACATCGGGCGGTGAAGGAGCAAAGGAGATGGGAGATAAGCTAGGCGTACAAGTGAAATATGATGGGCCGTCTGAAGCGAGTGTATCAGGGCAAGTAAAGTATATAAATAATTTCATTAATCAAAACTATGATGCACTTATGATTTCCTCTACATCAGTTGATGGTTTATCGCAATCACTGCAGCGTGCTAAGAAAAAAGGAATGACTGTCTTAACGTGGGATTCTGATGTGAATCCGAAAGACCGTTCTTTTTATATAAGTCAAGGGACACCAGACCAACTTGCTAACTTATTAATTGAAATGACTTCCAAGCAAATTGGAGATAAAGGAAAAGTAGCTTTCTTTTATTCTAGTCCAACAGTAACGGATCAAAACCAATGGGTAACGAAAGCGAAAGAAATTATTAAAAAGAAATATCCGAACTGGGAAATTGTAACGACGCAGTACGGTGAAAATAATGCGCAAAAATCGTTATCAGTAGGGGAGAACATATTAAAAACGTATCCAGATATTAATGCAGTCATTTGCCCGGATGCAACGGCACTACCAGCGATGGCACAAGCAGCTGAAAACTTGAAAATGGATAAAAAAGTTGTTGTAACTGGCTTCTCTACACCAAACGTTATGCGTGATTACGTAAAACGAGGAACAGTACAACAATTTGGATTATGGGATGTAAAACAACAAGGTGCACTCGCAACGTATGTAGCAAATGAAATAGTAGTAAAAGGGAAGAAGTTAAAAGTAGGGGATAGTTTTGAAGTAAAAGGAATCGGAAAAGTGAAAGTAGAGCCAAACTCCATCCAAGGTTATGATTATGAGGCAGAAGGAAATGGAATTATTATATTGCCAGAGCGGGTTGTATTTACGAAAGAGAATATTGATAAATATAATTTCTAGTAACGAAAAAACGTCCGAATATATCGGACGTTTTTTATTTCTTCATTAGTTATGAACTGTTTCTTTTTCATTTAATCCAAGCGTACGACCTGTAGAAGTGTGTAGGTCTTGGAACAACCTTGGATTTTCAGTTAGTGAAATGCCATATGAAGGAATCATTTCTTTTATTTTTTCTTCCCATTCTACCATGCGGCTTGGGAAACATTTTTCTAATACTTCAAGCATGACGTGAACAGCAGTAGAAGCACCTGGTGATGCGCCTAGTAATGCGGCGATTGAGCCGTCAGCTGCACTTACTACTTCTGTACCAAATTGAAGTGTTCCTTTACCGCCAGCATCAGTATCTTTAATTACTTGTACACGTTGTCCAGCAACTACAATATCCCAATCTTCACTTTTCGCGTTCGGAATGAATTCGCGTAATTCTTCCATGCGTTTTTCGTGCGATAACATAACTTGCTGAATTAAGTATTTTGTAAGTCCCATTTCTTTTACACCAGCAGCTAACATCGTTAAGACGTTATTCGGTTTTACAGAACCGATTAAGTCAAGATTTGAGCCAGTTTTTAAGAATTTAGGTGAGAACCCTGCGAATGGTCCGAATAATAAAGCTTTTTTATTATCTATATATCTCGTATCAAGGTGAGGTACAGACATTGGCGGAGCGCCAACTTTAGCTTTACCGTATACTTTCGCATGATGTTGCTCTACAACTTTTTGGTTTTTACATACCATAAATAGTCCACTTACTGGGAATCCACCGATATGCTTTGATTCAGGGATACCAGTCTTTTGAAGTAGAGGTAGACTACCGCCACCACCGCCAATAAAGACGAATTTAGCAGTATGATGCTCAATTTTACCACTATTCATATCGTGTACTTTCACTTCCCACAAACCATTTTTCGTGCGCTTAATATTTTCAACACTATGCTTGTAGTTTAGCTCGACATTTTTCGTTTTTAAGTAATCAAACAACATACGTGTTAATGCACCGAAGTTAACATCTGTTCCAGAGTCAATCTTCGTTGCCGCCATCGGTTCATTAGATGTACGGCCTTCCATAATGAGTGGAAGCCATTTTTTTAATGTTTCAGGAGCGTCGGAAAATTCCATTCCTTGAAACAGTGGATTTTTTGAAAGCGCTTCAAAACGGTTTTTTAGAAACTCAACATTTTTTTCCCCTTGTACTAAACTCATATGAGGTAGTGGCATAATAAAATCTTGTGGATTACGAATTAATTTGCTTTTTACAAGATATGCCCAAAATTGTCTTGAAAGCTGGAATTGCTCATTCACTTTTACAGCCTTACCAATATCTATAGATCCGTCAGATTTTTCGGAAGTATAGTTCAGTTCGCATAGCGCAGAATGCCCCGTACCTGCATTATTCCATTCGTTAGAGCTTTCTTCCCCGGCACTTGCGAGTTTTTCAAAAACTTTAATTTCCCATTCAGGTGCTAATTCTTTTAGTAATGAGCCTAACGTTGCACTCATAATTCCTGCACCAATTAAGATAACGTCTGTTTTTTGCTGCATGTTGCTCATGATAATCTCTCCATCCCCTATATTGGCAAAAAAGTGTAGGTGTTTTCTATGTCTAAGCCGTAAAAGAGAAACACCGCCTAGGCCCCACCTAGGTGTATACCTTTTTTGTCTCAATTATATAACCATCTCATACTCTATTATAATAATTAATAGACTAAAATATCTAGTGTTATCTGATAATTTTAAACTATTTAACGTTTTATTCGCTAAAAATCTTATTTAACAAGCTCTTTTAAGGTGGTAAATAGAAAAAAATTACAGTTTGAAATTATCTCGAAAAAGCTTACGTATCCTTAAGTGACTAAATCGAGTACCTTTTTATGGGATTATTCTTTCTGTAATGGTAAGATTATTCTGAAAAAAAGGAGGGACTCTAATGTGTACAAAAGAACAAATTTCAAACTTATTTCGAAACTTTTCAATAAAGGAATGTAAAGGGTCAAGTGATTTATATGAATATTTATCAATGAAAATTGCTGAAGATGAGGAAGTACTTACACTATCGTCCTATGCTCAGGTAGGTCAACCAGTCCCAAACTTACTATTAGGTGCAGTACATTATTTATTGCTAGCAGGGAAAGAACATCATTTAAAAACGTATTATAGTAGTTTAGTTGAAAATGCTGATACAATTTTAGATAAAGCTTTTAATCATTTTAAAGATTTCTGTAAAGAGTACCGAGAAGAAATCATTACTTTGTTACAAACGAAACTCGTTCAAACAAATGAAGTAAGACGGTGCGCATACTTATACCCAAGTTTCTGCTACATATTTAACAAAGTGAAGAAGCCGTTAGCGTTAATTGAAATTGGGACAAGTTCTGGGTTGCAACTGTTCTGGGACCAATATCGTTATTCGTACGGGACGGATGAAATGTACGGAAATATAAATTCAAATGTGCATGTAACTTCTGAAATAAGAGGGGAGAATGTACCGCATTTTCTAAAAGAAAGCCCATCTGTCGTAGAAAGAATCGGACTGGACTTACATGTGAATGATTTACATAATGAGGAAGATTATTTATGGTTACGTGCTTTAATTTGGCCAGAACATAAAGAAAGGCTTGAGATGTTTGATCAAGCTGCATCTTTAGTGAAAAATGAATCTGTCCAATTCATAGAAGGAGACGGTGTAGAGCTATTATCATCTATTATTGAACAAATAAGTGAAGAAGCTGTTATTTGTATTTTCCATACACACGTCGCAAATCAAATACCAGAACAAGTTAAACATAAATTAGAAAAACAAATACAAGAAATCGGCGCAAAACGTGATGTATTCCACCTGTATAACAATATGTGGGATCGTGACCTTCATATTGATTATTATATTAACGGAAACGAATATCGTGAAACGGTTGGAGAAACAGAAGGACACGGGAGATGGTTTAGCTGGAAGATTGGAAATGAGACGCTTATTTAGATTAATATTGGCGCTCTCACTTGTAAAAAGTGAGGGCATAGGTTCAAGCATTAACTAAATGACTAAGGAATAAATATTATTAGTACAATACAAAAAAAGCTTCGGAGAAATCCTAAGCATTTTTTGTATTACATTTAAACCCCATAATGGATCATGTACTTCTGTTCTGCTGTAGCTTGTTCAATTTTTGAAGCTAACTCAATCAGCTCATCAGAATTTTTGAAGAACTTTGAAGATGTAACTGTTTCATAGAATATTGCTAATGATTCAGGCGGGATAATTGTAATACCGTAATAAGCTAAACCGTATTCCTGATTTTTGACTGTATGAAAGTAGGTTTTCATAATTGATAAATTTCGATTTAAGCTACTGATAATATCATCATCAACAGAAATACAATGATATTTCTCTGGTGTATAATCTTCGTAATTTTTTTGAGAAGTAAAATCGTCAATTATTCCAAAATCATGGACACATGCCATCATTATCATCCTTTCAATTTTAATAAAGTGAGTTCTATTAAAGTAAAATGGTCATTCGTTTAAGTGTAATAGAAATAGTTATGTAGTTCATAAAATATCTTCGGTTCTTCTTCGTGAAGACAGTTTATTTATCGATAAACTCATCGGGAGCCCAAGTGGCGATTTCATTCCCAGGTGCAGCGACTACAAGCCATTGCTCACATAGAACACCAGATTGCCAACATTCATAATAATCATGAAAACCATTTGCAAAAATAATTTGTCCACTATCTAATGTAATAATTAAATGAGGGCTTTCTAAGCCAAGTTGTATATCGGTAACTTTTTGTCTTCTTATCTTAAATATTCTTTCATATTCTTCTTCCCCAGAATAAACTTCAAATTCATCTTCATTTAATGGGTATCTTTTTTGAGGTTTATTAAATAAACACCATTTTGATTCGATATTGATATATAATTGTCCGTCATAATCAACTGAGTCGTGAAAGTTTGTGAAATGAATCTTTATAGCGCCTGGAGAAATACCAAATTGTAATCCATCAACTTGTGATCCGATGAATAGATTTTTCAACACCTTTTCAGCGTGAATTTTATCCTCTTTATTCATTCTTGAAATCCTCCTTTTCTTAAAAATATATTTTATCTTTTTATTGTAATAAATAAATTTTCATGTGAAATGAACCTTTTGTGAAAAACGAGCGAATATATTGTGAAAGATCATGAGAAGGGGTTGTAATGTTGGATGAAGTAAAATTGAAAGAATGGCTATAGAGTTTACTTTACTGTTAAAGTATTTCATATAAAAATCACGCATTCATTCTAAGTCATTTACCCAAATTGCAATATGTTCAATTTTCATAGGTTTCATCCATCCTATCTGTAGCAATTAGGCTTCCACTGTATTAAGTTTGCATTTGCATTGCAACAATTTTGCTTTGGTGTTAAAGCTAGTTGTTAAAGCTAGTTGTTAATTTTTGATTATGTACGTACATACAATATGTAATTAAGTAAATGATCAACATAGTAATTACAGAAAAGGGTGAATGAAGCATATGAATCAATTTGAGCAAATGATGTACGTTGGTGTCATCATGTCTATTGTACTATCCGTTATGATTTTAGGGTCCTTATATTATAATCCTCGACTTTCATTAACTGATTATCCGAAAGATATTCAAAAAGTAGTTTTTCCAAAATCGATTCATGAAAAAAAGCAAACCATTTACTTTAATATTGTATATAATGCTATTCTTTTCAGTTGTCCTTTCGTTTCTACATATATATTACATAAGCATGAAAAATTATTGTATATTGATGCTTATTTACACACTTTTGGTATTTTAATGATTTTTAATTTAGTAGATTTATTTATAATTGATTGGCTAATTTTTTGCTGGATTACTCCAAGGTTTGTTGTGATTCCTAGTACAGAAGGAATGAAGGGATATAAAGATTATAAGTTTCATTTAAGAGGTGCTATAGTCGCTACTAAAATTTTAGCAATCGTAAGTTTATTTTTGGCGGGAATTGCAACAACTATTTAGTGTGAAGAAGGGCATGAAGCTTTTATAAAAGATAAGGATATTTATAATATATAGAATTAGAAATAAGAATTTGATAGTATTGGAGTAAGGAGTTTTAATAACAGTATATTAAACAATATTAATATACTGTTGCAAATGTTTTGATATTATGTAAAATTATACAATTTTACAGAGGCATTTGATAAAATTCAAAAAATATAATGGAGGCTAATATGAAAAAAGTAATTGGCGCAGCAACAGCAACTATTTTTGGATTGGGGGCATTTACCACAACTGCTACCGCAGAAACAATCGTAACAGCAGATGTACTTAACGTACGTGAAAAACCGACTACAGAATCAAAAGTGGTCGAAAAAGTAAAGAATGGGCAAGAGTTAAAAGTCATCAATACCGAAGATGGTTGGTCAAAAATTGAATTGAACGGTAAAGAAGTGTTTGTAAGTTCGGAGTTTACAAAAGATGTGTATCATGTAACGGCGAATTTGTTAAATGTACGTACCGAAGCAAACACAGAATCAGAAATTCTTGGCAGACTGAAAAAAGATGATGTAATTGAATCAACGCATCAAGTAAAAGACGGATGGCTGCAATTTGAGTATAAAGGAAAAACAGCTTATGCAAACGTTTCTTTCCTATCAAGTACAGCACCAACTGAAAAGAAAACCGAAGAGAAAACGAAGCAAGTAGCGAAAGTACAAAAATCAGTTAAAGAAAAGAAAGAAGTAAAGACGCAGAAAGTAGCAAAAGCGAAAGAAACAACGAAAGCACAAGAAATAGTAAAGCCTAA